>NZ_JASJGN010000184.1:0-14350 GCF_033791525.1 Desulfosarcina sp. | reverse complement strand
GATACGGGTTCACCGTCCGGGTGACTCCCAATGCCGACGCATGGATCCGGTTCCGGCCGGAGCTGCTGACCTGGGCATAGCGGGTTCAAGGTTGACGGATTCGTAAGAAGCCCGATATCTGCGTTACGCTTCATCCCTCGTCACTGCGGCGTACCTTATGTACGCTGCCTACGGCACCCGCGATAGCGGTATTCTCGGGCTTTGCAAGCCTTGATCTCGGGCTTCCTACAAAACCTTCTAAAATGCAAATTTATACGAATTCATCAATGACAAGGTATCATTCGGCGTCTTCCCGCAGCATCAATATGTGGTCCTTGATTTCGTTCATCACGAAATAGCGGGTCAGGGCATCAGCGATCTCTGCAGGGGTCGGTTCAACGCCGGTCACCTGCCGGATGAATTCTGAAACGGTGTCCAACGCGTCGGTCAAGGCGAGGTCTGTTTTCTGGTTGCGACCCATAGATGTTATCCCGGGTAGGGTTTCCCGCATTCCTTGCAGCGACCGTCGGGACCGATAACGCCGATGCAGCTCTCATCGGTACACAGGGTTCGATTTTCCCAGGATTCATCGGAGCCCTCCGAGCCGACCGCCGCATAATCATCGGCAGGCGCGTCTTCCACGGTCATCTGCTGATCCGCAGGTATGCTGTCCACGCCGTCATCATCCGTATGGGTCTCAACCGCAGGCGAAGGCACCTCGCCGTCATAGGGCGTGCCGCACTCCCGGCAACGGCCGTCGGCACCGATAATGCCGATGCAGTTACCATCACTGCACAAAACGCGTTTATTCCATTCACTGTCCGACTTGGCCATCATCCGCCTCCTGTCACAAGCAAACTGGTTTGACGGCGATAAACTTCCGCATGGCTATAAAGTTCTGCCGCCAGGGTTTATTTTTCGGTTAGCCCGGGCCCCAGTCGCAGGCAGCCGGGCAAATCACCGCATTGGCGGTTCATACCACAAGCGTCACTGGTTCTCAAACAGGCAAACACTGACAGATCCGTAAAAAGTTCGATATCTGCGTTACGCTTCATCCTTCGTCACTGCGGCGTACCGTAAGTACGCCTCCTTCCTCAGGATGGAACATGAATGTTCGCCGTAATGATGAAGATCGATATACTGTTCGCTCGCTAAAGCTCGCTTTCGCGGCTCGCAAGCCTTGATCTCGGGCTTTTTACGAATCCGTCGGAAATGTGACTTTTTATGAGACCATCAAACACGGCCGACCATAAAAAAAACCTCAAGTATTTGTCGCCACGGCCGATATGATAATCAAGCGCAAAGAAACGGGTGCGCTTGACTCCTCTCCGCTCCTCTTCATTGAAAAAGGCGGCCAAATCGGCCGCCTTTTTTATCGACATTATGGTTTGACAGCCACTGGCTGATTCCGATACATATCCATACATATTAGCGCCAGTAGCCATATAAGCGAACCCGGTGGCAAAAAGAGGAGTCAAGTTGTGAAAAATAGAAGTGATACCGGGAAAATCAGCCGAAACGCCCCTTGCCCCTGCGGCAGCGGGAAAAAATACAAGCATTGCTGTCTCAACAATCCCCCGTCGACGAAGCCATCGGATCTGCAATACGCAAAAAAGCACCGGATCCAGATTAAAACGCCCGAACAGATCGAAGGCATACGGCGGGCCGGCCGCTTGGTTATCGAAACCCTGGATCTGGTGGCGCCTCACATCCGGCCGGGCATGACCACCGATGAAATCAATACAATGGTATACGATTTTACCATCCGGCACGGCGCGATTCCCGCTCCGTTGAATTATCGTGGCTTCCCCAAGAGTGTGTGTATCAGCATCAACGAAGTGATCTGCCATGGGATTCCCGGAGATCGACCATTCAAGGATGGCGATATCGTCAATGTGGATGTCACATCCATTTTGAACAGCTATTACGCTGATGCCAGCAAGACTTTTTTTGTGGGTACCCCCGGTACAGATGCCCAAAAGATCGTCAATGTCTCCCGGCAATGCCTGGCCGAAAGCATGGCCGTGGTAAGGCCGGGCAACACCGTTGGCGACATCGGACATGCAATTCAGTCTTACGCTGAGGCGCAAGGGTGTTCGGTGGTCCGCGAGTTTGTCGGCCATGGCGTGGGCGTCGATTTTCACGAAGCCCCCCAGATCCCCCATTACGGCAAACCTGGGTCCGGTGTGCGGCTGGTGCCAGGCATGGTGTTCACCATCGAACCGATGATTAACCTGGGCAAAAAAGAACTGGTTGTCCTTGACGATGGTTGGACGGCGGTTACCAAAGACGGATCCCTCTCAGCCCAGTTTGAACAGACACTGCTGGTCACCGAATCTGGCGTTGAAAGCCTCACCCCTTACCCGCTGTAGCCCCGGAATATTTTGACCCCGGCGAATACGATCCCCCTAAAAACCGGGCCCAATACCAAAAGTCATAACGTCCAACCAGAAATGGTAGGTTGGGGGCCCGGATCAAGACCGCAGGATGATTGAAACCGGAGGCGTAGCAGCGCTACGTCGAGGATTTTAATCATCCGAGAACGCAGATACGGGTTCCCAAGATGCTATTTCTGGTTGGACGTTAGTTCATGACCCCCCGAATCCAGGACAATAGTATGGTAGATGCGCTGGTGATGCCGCAAATCACCTGCCCTTTCATTCCCAGCGGTTGCCCCATCCACAACCGATAGGCGCCCCCCATCAGCACACCGCATAAAAACCCGAACAGGTGAGCCCCCACGTCACTTCGGGCACTGGTTCCCAGGAACGCCAGCAGTGCCAGACCGCTCGCAAAAACCAGGGCCGTTCGTTTCCACCCCCTACCCGTTCGTGCGGTGTTCACCGCCTGAAACGCACACAGGATGCCCACTGCACCGAAGACAGCTGTCGATGCGCCCACGGACATGTGCCCGGTTTCATAGGCCAATGCGTTCATCAGGTTGCCGAGAATACCGCTGGCCAGTATCATCAGCCACCCGACACCAGAGCCGGTAACCACACATACGGCACCTCCGAAAAGCACCATCCCGGCCATGTTTCCGGCAATGTGCGCGGCGTCGGCATGCAGCAGGAGCGCAGTGGTACACCGGTACATCTCACCGCCCAAAATGCGGCTGGCATTGGCACCGAAAACGGCAATATAATCATCAGGCGCGGAACTGGCCGAGACGGCCAGGTGGATAGAAAGCAGCAGAAGCGCTACGGCAATACCGGAAAGGTTTTTGTGTGCCGGGTGGCCGCGGGAGACCGAACCATCATCTTCGGCGTTCGGGTTTTCAGTCTGATAACGATAGATGACATCCCGGGCGGCGTCGGCATAGGATTTCGGTACATCGATGCGGAACCCATCGTTTGAGCGGGTCACCCGATTGCCAATTCCTGACGAATTCAGGACCAGGCTGAAGGCATTCGCCTGTTCCTGGTTGAGTGAGTTAAATACGGTGACCATCGGCGACCTGGAAAAATTATGCCCCACGGGTTAAAAACTGCGGCTGAAGGTAAAGCCGATGCACATCAGGCGAGCATCCTAACGGAACAGGGGTTGTGGTTTTTAAAATCTTAAACGTGGCGGGTGGCGCGACGGCTTACGATTGTTACGCAGGTCGCTATCAGTCTCGCGGGTCAACGGTCTTGTATATTGTCGTCGTCATCGTCGTTGTCGTCATCGTCATCATCATCAATGTCATCCGATTTTTTACCGGAGGCTTCATCGATTGCGGCCAGCCGTGCCTCGGCAGCGCGAATAAGCGCCTCTTCCCGGGCTTTTTTTCTTCTTAGCGCCACTTCCAGCTCATAGGTCTTTTTGGCGGCTTCAACCGCCTGGCGGGCAAGTTTCTCTCCACCCAGTTGGAGGTAGTCCACTACCGTTTTAACCAGCGTCTCATCTTTTCTCAGATCTACAGGAATCCGCCGCGAAACGCGCTTGAAAGAACCCATCAGATTCTTGGGGAGGTCGATTTGGTCGATCATTTATCTCTCCTTCAACGATTTAAGGTGGTTGCATTATAAGTCCCTTGGAAGAAAAGTAAAGCACTTCGCCGTCAAGTTTGACAGATTCGTAAAAAGCCCGATATCTGCGTTACGCTTCATCCTTCGTCACTGCGGAGTACCGTAATTCCTCAGGATGGAACATGAATGTTCGCCGAATGGATGGCGATCGATTTATTGTTCGCTCGCTCAAGCTCGCTATCGCGGCCCGCAAGCCTTGATCTCGGGCTTTTTACGAACCCGTCGGAAATGCGACTTTTTACGAGTTCATCATGATTCAAACAGCAGCCGTTTTCGAAGTGCCTTGATCCGGTCTCGGATCAAGGCGGCCTTTTCAAAGGCCAGGTCTTTGGCTGCAATCTGCATTTGGGTTTCCAGATCACGAATTAAGGATTCAATGTCATCCTCCGGGCCGTAGCCGACCGGCACCTCAGCCACCTGCATCGGCTCGCCTTCCGGTGACTGATAGGCCTGGTCGAATATATCCGTAATGGCCTTATGTACGGTATGCGGGGTGATGTGGTGCGTTTCATTGTACTGCTGCTGGATGGCCCGCCGCCGGTTGGTTTCTTCGATTGCCGCTTTCATGGAGGCGGTGATCCGGTCGGCATAAAGCACCACGGTGCCGTTGATGTTTCTGGCCGCACGGCCGAAGGTTTGAATCAGTGAACGCTTGGAGCGCAAAAAGCCTTCTTTGTCCGCATCCAGAATAGCCACCAGGGAAACCTCAGGGATATCCAGTCCCTCCCGCAGCAGATTGATACCAATCAACGCATCGAACTTGCCTAGGCGCAAATCCCGGATGATGTCCATGCGTTCCATGGTGGGGATATCAGAATGCATGTATCGCACAGACAGCCCCAGATCCGTATAATAGTCGGTGAGGTCTTCAGCCATTCGTTTGGTCAACGTGGTCACCAGAATTCGTTCCCCGCGCTGCTGTCGATCCCGAATTTCTCCATACAGGTCATCCACCTGATTGCGGGCTCCCCGCACATGTAGCACCGGGTCGACGAGTCCAGTGGGCCGGACGATCTGCTCCACCACCCGGCCTTCCGAGGCGGTCAGTTCGTACTCTGCCGGGGTGGCAGACACATAGACGACCTGGTGGACGCGTTTGGACCACTCTTCGAACTTGAGCGGCCGGTTGTCCAGGGCCGACGGCAACCGGAAGCCATAGTTGACCAATGTCGTTTTGCGAGAACGGTCTCCTTTGTACATGGCCCGAATCTGGGATACGGCAATGTGGCTTTCATCCACGAAAATGAGGAAATCCTTGGGGAAATAATCGAGCAGCGTAGGTGGCGGTTGGCCGGCCAGACGGCCGGTCAGGTGTCTGGAATAGTTCTCGATGCCGTTGCAGTAACCAATCTCCTGGATCATTTCCAGATCGAATAGCGTGCGCTCTTCGATGCGTTGGGCTTCAATGAGCTTGTTTTCATTCCGGAAATAATCGACACGATCCTTCAGTTCCCGAACAATGGTTTTGGTGGCCCGCTCGAGCGTCGATTTGCGCGTCACGTAGTGGCTGGCAGGAAACAGGGTGACCTCGTCCAGGTGTCTGAGGGTGGTTCCTTTCAGCGGATCGAATTCGAAGATATTTTCGATCTCATCCCCAAAAAAATCGATGCGAACCGCCTTGTCCTCCTCGTAGGCGGGAAAAATTTCCACCCGATCTCCGCGCACCCGAAAAACACCGCGATGGAAATCCATGTCGTTGCGCTGGTAGTGGATGGACACCAACTGATAGAGCAGCCGTTCCCGGGGCAGATCCATGCCGGACGTGATGTCGATGCGCATGGAGAGGTAATCCTCCGGTGCACCCAAACCGAAAATGCAGGAGACACTGGCCACCACTACCACATCCGATCGAGACAGCACGTTGCGGGTGGCTGAGTGGCGCATTTTATCGATCAGGTCATTGATGGAAGAATCCTTTTGGATGTAGGTATCCGTAGTGGGGATATAGGCTTCCGGCTGATAATAGTCGTAGTAGCTGACAAAATACTCGACGGTATTATCCGGGAACAGGTGGCGAAATTCGTTGTAGAGTTGAGCCGCCAGGGTTTTGTTAGGCGCCAGAATCAGCGACGGCCGATTGACCGTGGCGATTATATTGGCCATGGTAAAAGTTTTGCCGGAACCGGTAACGCCCAAGAGGACCTGGCTTTTTGTGCCACTGAGGATCTGTTCGGAGATGGTATGGATGGCCTGGGACTGGTCGCCGGAGGGTGTAAATTCGGATACGAGCTTAAAAGATGACATGTAAAATTAGGTGGCCACTTTCCAATGGGTTCCGTCGCCCTTGTCTTCAAGGAGGATTCCGGCTTCTTCCAGCTGGTCCCTGATCTCGTCTGCCCGCTTCCAGTCTTTGTTCGTGCGGGCAGCGGCACGTTCAGCCACAAGTGCGTCGATCGTTTCGACAGAGACCGCAGTTTTCTGGAGCTGGCTGGTGGCCCGTTTCTCAAAATAAGATTGCCACGGCTGTTGGAGGATCCCTAAAATACTGCCTATTCGCATCAGATCGGTGGTCAGGGCTGCCAAGGTGCGCGTGGCTTCCAGAGACCGCCCCTCCTCATCCAGTATCCGGTTGGCTTCTTTAACCAAATTAAACAAGATCCCGACACCTTTGGCCGTGTTGAAGTCATCGTCCATGGCTTCACAGAAGACCGGCCAGTAGTTGCTGGAGGTCGATGCACGGTCTGTGTCGGTAAACCCGGCTTCCTGATCCAGACGCTTGCGCACACCATATATTTTTTCCAGCGCCTTTTCCGATTCTTTCAGATTTTGGTCAGAAAAATCGATGGGGCTGCGATAATGGCTTGAGAGCAGAAACAGGCGAACCGCTTCGGGATGGTAGGCTTGTACGATATCCTTGATCATCAGAAAATTGTTCAAGGATTTGGACATTTTTTCGTTGTCGATATTCACGAACCCGTTATGCATCCAATATCGGGCGAACGGTTTACCGTGGGCGGCTTCGGATTGGGCGATCTCGTTTTCGTGGTGGGGAAAGATCAGGTCCTTGCCGCCTCCGTGAATATCGAAGGTCTCACCGAGAAACCGGCTGCTCATGGCTGAGCATTCGATATGCCATCCGGGACGCCCCTCACCCCAGGGGCTTGGCCAAGACGGTTCACCCGGTTTAGCGGCTTTCCAAAGCACGAAGTCAAAGGGGTTGCGCTTGTTCTCGTTGATCTTGACCCGACTGCCGGCAACCATGTCGGCCAATTTGCGACCGGACAGCTTGCCATATTCTTTGAAGGTCTCCACCGCGAAAAATACATCACCGTCGACCAGGTAGGCGGCTTTTTTTTCCACCAGGTTCTTGATGATGTCGATGATGTCGGTGATATGCTCCGTGACTCTCGGTTCCCGGTCGGCCCGCATGACATTGAGCGCATCCATGTCACGGTGGAATTCGTTGATATATTTTTCCGCCAGTTGGAGCGCATCCATGCCAACCGTGTTGGCCCGGTTGATGATTTTGTCATCTACATCTGTGAAGTTGCGGATATAGGTGACCTGATAACCCTTGGTCCGCAGGTAACGAACCACCACATCAAACACGACCACCGAGCGGGCATGGCCCACGTGGCATGAGTCATAAACGGTCGGGCCGCACACATATATCTTGACCTGACCGGGCACCACCGGTTCAAATGTCTCTTTTGATTTGGTCAGTGTGTTGTAGATACGCATAACCATCAGTCGGGGACCTCGCGCGATGGGTTTAGTTGCCGGTTTCCGGCGTTGTGGATTGAAGCAGGACCACGCACATGGCGGCAATGCCGTCTCCATGGCCGATGGCCCCGAGTCCTTCGGTGGTCGTGGCCTTGATGTTGATCATCCGTTTATTCACGGACATACTGTCAGCCATCCGGAGCGCCATCCGGTTTTTGTAAGGCGATATGCGGGGCGCCTGGGCAAACACGGTGACATCCATGTTGACCAACGTCAATCCGGATGCGGTTATCCGGCGGTATACCTCCGTTAACAGATGGATGCTGTATATATTGAGGTACTGGGGATCCGTATCGGGGAAACAGTCGCCAATGTCCCCCATCCCCGCCGCACCCAAAAGCGCATCGCAGGCGGCATGTACCAATACATCGGCGTCTGAATGCCCCAGCAACCCCTTTTTAAAAGGAATGGTCTCTCCGCCTAGCACCAACTTTCTGCCTGGCACCAACCGATGAATGTCATATCCCAATCCGATACGTGTCATAATGAGGCAACATTCGTTTCAGGTAACCGTAAGAGCAGGCTTCTTAGCATACTTGGCATCCGCCGTAAAGCGACACCTGGTATAGATTAATCTGAAAACACACGAGGAAAAAGTGAACGATCATCACCCGGGGAGTGGTTTTTCTCCAGTGACGGCGAAAGCGTTGACAGGTTTGAATTTGCCTTTGGCTTGAATTTGACCCAAAGGATTGGCATCAAATCGCTTTTTTACCTGGTTCCACGTATTTTCGGAGACCAGAATCTGGCCAGGCTGTGCGGCGGAGCACAGTCGGGCGGCTGTATTGACGGTGTCACCAATGACCGAGTAGCTCATGGTATGTGAAGAACCGATATAACCCGCCATGAGATTGCCGGTATTGATCCCGATTCCGAATTTGATTTCCGGACGACCCGTATCGGGGCTTTTTCGATTGAATTCGGCGAGGGCGTTTTTCATTTCCAGTGCAGCGATCACGGCACGGTGGGGATCGTTATGATGAACGACAGGCGCCCCCCAGATCACCATCATCTCATCACCAATGAATTTATCCACCGTTCCTTCATGGCGGAACACCACTTCTACCAACACTTCGTAGTACTCATTGAGAAGGCGCAGTACTTCAGAGGCCTGATTGTTTTCGCTAATTGTGGTAAAACCGCGAATATCAACAAAAAGGACTGTTGCGACCCGGTCGCTACCACCCTTTTCAACCTTCAGTTCGCCGGAAACGACCCTTTCGGCAAGATCCGGTGAGAGCAGGCGTTGAAATCGTTCGCGGGTGGCAGCATCACGTTCGAGCGTGGCTTCTGCTTTTTTCCGCTCATTGATGGTGTATTGCGCATGAGAACCGAAAATGGCAAACAGGCACAGAACGATGATCCGCGTCCATACCTCGTCCAGGTTTACGCCAAGAATCTGTTCGAGCAGGTTGCCGTAACTGGTAAAAATAGACAAAATGGAGTCAAGTATCCAGTAGACCACCGCCAGCATAAAGCCGATCAGCATCATGTGGTCGGTCAAGCGGACAGAACGATTGGGCATCTTCATAGCCATCTTTCCAGAAAAAGTTGCTCGCAAGCTTATCTTGTTGCCGACTCACGGTGGAATTGCAGTCCGATTGGTCTTGCCAACGCTTTAGAACTTATTAAATACCCTGGCAACGGCAATTTTTCCAGGGCCATCGTCCTGATGAAAATAGAAGGCAGATCACTTTTTTTCAAGAACTAATGCGCTATTCGGTAGAATTTTCATGTTTCCAGTATCGGACGAACGGGTTTCAATTGGGATTGCCCAAAGCTGGAATGTCCCCTAACGATCCGGCAAATATCCAATAATAAAAAAATGATAAGCCCCATCGACGCTGACTTATAGGCCTTGACAAACACCGGTGAAATAGTTCAAAATTGTAACCGTTTGAATGTGTTATCGGCTTTGCGCAGCTCTTGCCGCAATGTCCCTGGACGCTATAGGAAAAGGATCTCTTTTCCAACCAACTGAAGTTAAGTCTTAATCCTTCTCAAGTTTATCGTTTGCGTGGCGATATCAATAATAAACTGAACCGCGTTTTCGACACACGACAGCCATATCGATACGGAGTACTGAATTGGTGCGAAAGGACGAGATTTCTTCCACTGAAAAACTGCTGGATCTGATTCGATACAATACTCCCCCCCAGTCAACTTCCAACCCAACCGAAGCTGCCGCACCGTCCCAAAAAACGGGATTGCTGAGTGCTCTGACTTTCCAGAAAGCCATCGGAATCGGCGTTGAAATCGGCAACCGCTGCATCAAGATCGCCAAGATCAACCGGAACTCGGATAAGTCCTTTGAGCTTCTGGACTACGGTACCATCGACATCGAGCAGGCCGAAAATTTCGATACGCCACGCCTGGCCAAGGCCTTGGCTGCCCTATTGACCCGATTCTGTACTGGCCTGAAACGATATGATATCTGGTGTTGCGTGACATCGGCAAAAGTGGAAACCCGGTGCATCCGAATCCCCAAACTGCCTAAAAAACAGATTCCCAACGCGGTTTTCTGGACCTTTTCGAAGGAAGTCTCTTTCAGCGACAAAGAGATGTTGCTTGATTTCAGGATATTGGGCGATGTGAATGAAAATGGCATGAACAAAACCCAAGTCATGACATTTACCATTCCCATTGCCGAGACGGAAGCCCTGAAGAAGCTGTTCAGCAGCACCGGCTATCCGCTTACCGGCATTTCGATCGTCCCCTTTGCCATTCAAAACCTGTTGAAGACAGGTATCGTTCAGGAGACGGGGCAGAACACCTGCTGCCTTTTCATTGGCCGGGACTGGTCACGCATCACCATTTACGTCAATGGTGACCTGATTCTCTCACGGGGCATCAAGGCCGGTATGCACAGCATGATCGATGCCATCGCCGAACAATATCGACACCCCTCACCCAGCGACATGCCGCCGGCGCTTGTCATGGCGGACCACGACGGTGGCCCTGCCGAAGAAAAAGATGAGTATTATACCGCCGCCCAGGAGGACTTTTTCCGGTTTTTGGATGCCGACAGCACCGCAGATAGCGTCACACGAACTCAAGATGGTAAGCCTGTCGATATCTTCCAGACCATCTTTCCCGCCATCGATCGTCTGATCAAGCAGGTGGAGCGCACCATCGCCCATTTTTCCCTGCATTTTAAACGATCCGGCGTTAGCGATATTCTCATTTCCGGAAAAATGACGGCCAACACAACAGTCATTTCACACATCGGATCTCAACTGGGTGTGCCGGTCAGTATTCTGAACCCGTTTCCCCATCCGCATACCTTTACCCAAAAAGTAAAAATACCGGACCTTGCGGTGGAAAAAGAGAGTTTCGTTCCGGCGATAGGGATCGGACTATCCTCGAACGAACTGACCCCCAATTTCCTTTTCACCTATCGTCATCGGGAAAAAAAGAACCGGTCGCGTCAGATTCGAATCGGTATTTCTGCCGCCAGCATCGGTTTTCTGGCGTTGCTGTTATGCGGCTTTTTGTGGCAGGAACACCACATATCCGTAAAAGCCGCTGAGGTGGACCGTTTGATCCAAAAGCGCGACGCCTTCAATGTGCCGCTGACACAGAATCTGGTCATGGCCCTCTATGCAAAGGTGAACCAGAAACGAGGCCTAATCACCACCCTGAGCCAGCGTTATCACAGCTCCGCGGTCATGGCAGAGGTTATCCACCTCACACCGGAAAATATTCAATTGATAGCCTTGAGTGCCGATATGGATGCACCGTTGCCGAAATCAAAAACAAAAACAGAATCGTCATTGGCGATTGAAGGCGTCGTCACGGGTGACAAAATCCACTTCGAAACGGATTTGGCGGGTTTCATGCTCACCATTGATGATTCACCGCTATTCAAAAAGCCCGTTGTCAAAAACAAGCGGCTTCAGTTCTTGGATGACCGACAGGTTCTGCGGTTTTCAATCCAATTCGAACTCGCATAACCGACATCCGGTGAAAAAAAAGGACCGGTGCGATAATACGATGGCCGACACGAAAAGCCAAAGCAGTCCCATTCTAGTGATTCTTTGCGCCTTCGGCCTGCTGGCCTTTCTGGTTCTGGTGATATACCCAAACTATCGCAACATGAAGGACTACGACCGGCAGATATCCGCGCTGAACGGAGAAATTGCCCTACGACAGGCACTATCTCCCATTTACAGCAAGCTGGTTGATCAGGCACGACTCGCGCCGTCGGCACTGCTGAAATCTCCTGAAAAAACGGCGCTGGATATCGGTAACACCGGTCGACTGACTCTAATCTTTCAAAATATCGCCAATACCGCCGGACTGACGCTTGAAAGTGTGACCCCTGATGCACAGACCTTTGACCAGGGAAACGGGCTTTTGATGGTAGATGTCATTTTCCGAGGTGAATTTTTAAATGTTCAGCCGCTGATCAACACTATCGTGGAGCAGTCTTTTGTGGACCGGGTTCATAAAATCCAGGTCCGCTGTGCAGAAGATAATAAATGGATCAAGCTCTCCGTGTCGCTATTGCACCATTGATTTCGGTTAAGCGCACGATGAGGATTTTGGTATCGATGAATAGACGGGAAAAAATTATCGTCTCCATTATGGCGGCAACCGTATTGCTGGGTGTCTATCTGTATTTGGGTCCAGTGATGACCGACAGTCGGCTGGGCGTTGAAAAAAAGCCTGACGTCTCGGCCCTCGAATTTGCCCAGAAAGTCATCCAAAAACTTAGGGAGGACACCACTTTGACCAAGGATCTGTTCACCATACGCAGTGCCGAACGCAAATGGGAAAAGGATCCATTTTTAAAAAACGACACCATGCTGTCGGATACCCAGCAGCGTGAGGTTACGGATAACGAAACCGGCACCGCTGACACGCAGATGAACCTGGTTTACACCGGTTTTCTGGAAGTCGGGACTCAGCGTCTGGCTATTATCAATGGGATAGAGTACGCATCGGGGGAAGCCATCGATGGCCAGGGACACTACGTTCGCCGCATCCATCCGCATCAGGTGGAAATCGGCAAACAACATACACCGGGTGTCATCATATTAAGATTAATGGAGTACGAAGCCATTACCCGTAAATAGGATAGACCATTAGGGAGCCCCATGTCATCCAATCATCGTCACCAATGGTTATCGTTCGTGTTGGCCACCCTTTTTCTGTTGTTCTGCTTGTCCGGATGTGCCCAACAGAAAACTCAGAAAAAAGAGACTTTTTTCGATCAGTGGCAGGCCAGGGCAGCCGACTCCAGAGGGTTTTCACCGCCTGAACAGCATCGTATCATCGATATGCCGGAAAGCCCGCCACCGTCCGATAAAACCGTGGTGGTGGAAAACCCAATCGATAAACCGCTGCCCGACAAGCCGGTCACCCTTAAAATACACCAGGCGGAGATCTCTGTGCTGTTACGGGCGCTGGCGCGCTCCGTGGGCATGAGCATTATCATCAACAACTCGGTCAAGGGGAGCATTAGCCTAAACGTAGCCAAACTCCCATGGAATCAAGTGTTTGAAGGCATACTGAAAACTCACGGTCTCTCCTACGCCTGGGAGGGCGACCTGCTCCGCATCATCACCCTCGACGACAAAGCCAATATCGTCCGCCAGTTGGAGGCGGACCAGAAAATTCTGTCCACGCGAAGGCAAATGGAGCTTTCCGAGCCGCTGCTGACCAAGATCGTCCACGTCGATTACGCTGACGCCGGCAAGCTGAAAACCAATCTGGAAAATTTTCTGACGGAAGCGGATAACGGAAAGACACTAGGATCGGTCTTATTGGATGAACACAACAATGCGCTGATTATCCAATCCACCCGCAGCGACCTGGAACGGATCCTCGCAATAGTTACCGAACTGGATCAACCCACTGCCCAGGTGCTCATCGAGACCTATATCATCGAAGCAACCAGCCAAACGGCAAGGGAACTCGGGGTTCAATGGGGCGGCCTGTACACAGGAAACGATTATTGGGTTACATCCAGTACCGGTGATGCTATAGGCATTACCGGCGAAGATCCAGTTAATCCGTCGTCAGGCGTGGTTTCGAACTTTCCGGCAGACCTTTCACGTGCAGCGATTGCCGGTTCCGGTTTTACCCTGGGCGCGATTGTCCAGTCCGGCGGTCTGTTGCTCGCCGCCCAAATCAATGCCCTGGAAGAGGACGGCGTATTAAATATTTTGTCAAAACCGTCTATTACCACGCTGGACAACCAGACGGCAATTATTGAAGCGGGTGATGAAATCCCCTACCAGAGCGTAGACGACAACAAAGTTCAGGTTGAATATAAAAAGGCCGTGCTTCGCCTGGAGGTAACCCCCCATGTCATTGAAGGCGACACCTTGAGGCTGGACATCATTACCAATAAGGATGAACCGGATTTTACGCGAACGGTGAGAGGAAATCCAACCGTGATTACTAAATATGCCAAAACCAACGTGGTCGTCTTCGACGGCCAGACCACCGTTATTGGTGGGCTGAACCAACAGACCGACCGAGATCTCGATTACGGCATACCCTGGCTTAGAAACATCCCAGGCCTCGGATATCTGTTTAAGGGTGAATCCAAGAACCGGCAGTTGGATGAACTTTTAATATTTATTACGCCCCATATTTTGAAAAAACGGCCAACGGTGACCGTGGCGCCC
>NZ_JASJGN010000183.1:0-5343 GCF_033791525.1 Desulfosarcina sp. | reverse complement strand
GGCCGAGGACCGCGGGATATCATTTACGACCTATATGGATCTTTCCAACAACCTGGAGGTTGCGGAGTTGCTCCAGGAGGCAGTGGCCGACATCAACGCGCGGGCGGAAAAAGAGCATTTTAAAATCAAGCGTTTCGCCGTGCTGTACAAATTATTAGACATGGACGACGGTGAGTTGACCAAAACCGGCAAAATACGTCGCAAGTTCGTCATGGAAAAGTACCAGGACCTGTACGACGCCCTTTACGACGAGAGTGTCGAAAAAAAGAAGGTCGAGGCTTTTTTTCAGTATCAGGATGGCCAGACCACAACCGTGGAGGCCGAAATGAAGTTTTACACCATGGACGGGGTTGCATGAGTTATTTTTTCCAGCTGGTGGTAAGCGGGATCGTCGTGGGTTCCATCTATGCACTGTCAGCGCTGGGCTTTGTGTTGATTTACAAATCGAGCCGCGTGCTGAACATCGCCCATGGGCAGATCATCGCTTCCGGAGCCTTTATTACCTATGCCCTGACAGTGTGGCTGGGTGTCCACATTGCGGTGTCGTTTGTATTGAGTATGATCATCACCTTTTTCCTGGCCATGAGCGTCGAGCGGGTGTTTCTGCGCCGGCTGATCGGCGAGCCGATCATATCGGTGATCATGGTTACCATCGGGCTGATGTCGATTATTGACGGCGTTATTTACATGACACCATTTGGAGCGGAAAATTTTTCGTTCCCGGAATTTCTTCCCCAAGAACCGATTTCCTACCTGGGCGTTTCCATTTCCTGGACCCAGATGGTGGGAGTCATCATAACGTTTTCCATGATCGGCGCTTTCACCTGGTTTTTTAAAGCGTCGACCGTGGGTATCTCCATGCGGGCGGTATCGGACGATCAGTTCGCCGCCATGTCCGTGGGCATTTCCGTGCCCCGGGTGTTCGGTCTGGCCTGGGCCACGGCCGGGTTGAGCGCCGCCGCTGCCGGTGTCATCATCGGCAATATCACCGGTCTCAATTTTGAGACGTTGCAAGCCTTTGGGATAACGGTTTTTCCTGTGGTCATATTAGGCGGGCTGGATTCCATTTTAGGCGCCGTGGTGGCCGGTATCATCATGGGCATCATCCAGCAGTTCGCCAGCGGATATCTGGACGGCAACTGGGGGCTCAACGGCACCGCGGAAGTGTTGCCCTATATCATTTTGTTAATCATCCTGCTTTTCAAGCCCCACGGACTTTTCGGCATCCATGAAATTGAACGGGTATAAATCATGTCAACCAATCGTTGGTTAGCCACCGGCAACTACTTTACATCCTACCAGGACGAGCAGCGAATATTTTTTACCCACTTGGACCGGACCATCCTCATCCTGTTCCTTTTTCTGCTGTTTGTCTGGCCCATGCTTTTTTCCCTAAGCAACAAATACATGCTGGTTTTGGACAACATCCTGATTGCCATGGTGGCGATCATCGGCCTGAACATCGTCACCGGTTTCGCCGGCCTGATATCCATCGGGCATGCCGCCTTTATGGGCATCGGGGCCTACACCCTAGCCTCTTTTTCAAGGACCCTGGGTGACAGTCATGTGATTATCACGCATGCCTGGCCGCTGATGATTGTTCTTTCCGGGTTGATGGGTGCGGTTTTCGGGGCCATCGTCGGGCTTCCGGCCATGCGCCTGAAACATCTTTACCTGGCCATCGCCACCCTGAGCTTTCAGATGATATTTTCGTGGACGATCAATTTTCTTGAGTTTTTTAACCAGGGGCAGACCATCCCTATCAGCAGGGTGTATTGGTTCACCGGCAAACTGGGTAGAAATGACCACTACCTCTTCTGGTATTATGTGCTGCTTGTGGTGGTGGTCCTTTCGGGGTTCATGGTGCAAAATCTCCTGAGAACCCGCTATGGGCGTTGCCTGAGTGCTGTCCGGGACAACGACCGAGCCGCCGATGCCATGGGAATGCATCCCGGCCTTACCAAAGTATATGCATTCGGTCTGGCCGGTTTTTTTGCAGGTGTCGCCGGCGCCCTGCACGCATACGTCTACCGGGGTGTCGGTTTTGAATCCTTTACCCTGCATCACTCGATCACTTTGCTCGCCATGGCCATCGTCGGCGGTCTGGGGACACTCAGCGGAGCTTTCTGGGGTCCGACCGCGATCATCGCCCTCGAACTCCAGGTGGAAACCCTTGCCGAGCATGCCGGCCAGATATTACCATCAGACTGGAATCTTGCCACCGCTTTAAAACCGTTTTCTTTTGGCCTGGTGATCGTCCTGTTCTTAATGTTTGAACCGAGGGGGATCGCCAACTGGTGGCGCATCGCACGCTCTTATACCAAACTGTGGCCATTCCGGTATTGAGCCGCCGGAGACAGCCATTTTTTTTATTAACCGCAGAGATCGCTGAGCCCGCAATGTTTATTTTTAAACAATATGATTTCTCTGCGTCCTTAGCGTGCTCAGCGGTAAATTCTTATACGTGTTCTTATTTGTAGAATTTTGTGCGTAGTTAACGAATCAACACCAACTAAAGAGGGGGAGTCATGAAAAACAGGAAAAGGATGACCGTTGTTTTATCGCTGACGCTTATTGTTCTCTTTGCGTTTACCGTTCAGGTTCAGGCCGAGACATACAAGTTGGGCCTGTCCCTGGCTATTACCGGACCGACCTCTGATGCCGGCGACCCTTATTCAAAGGGCGTAGAGGACTATTTCAATTATGTCAACGACATGAAAATTTTGGGCGATGACAAAATCGAATGTACTATTCGGGACGACCAGTATAAAACAGATGTCACCAAACGAAATTTTGAAGATTTCCTGGATCAGGGAATTGTTTTTTACCTCAACTACTCCACCGGCAGCACCCTGGCCTTGAAAAAAGATTTTGACGAAGAGAAGATGCCCACCATCCCGGCCTCTTTCCATGCCGGCAACCTGGTGGATTCCACTTATATCTTTCTGCCCATTGCCTCCTATTCCGCTCAGGCCATTGGTCTGGCCGAATATATAGCCAACAACCATGAAGGTGGCGGGACGCCCAAAGTGGCCATGTTCCTGCATCCGTCCGCTTTCGGGCGTGGTCCCCTTAAAGATGTCGAGAAAGCCGTAGCCGCCGGCCTGAAAATCGAAATCGTGGAAGTCGTGGAGCACGGCAAGGACCTGGACAACACCGCCATGCTTCAGCGCCTGAAGAGCAAAGGCGTCCAATACGTCATCAGCCAGACCATCCAGTCTCCGGTTGCCACCATGCTCAAAGATGCCAGCCGCCTGGGGCTTGTCGCCAAATCCTTTGGTGAGAAAGGAAAGATCACCTTCACCGGGTGTCACTACACCGGCGGAAACGACTTGGTGTCCCTGGCCGGACCGGCCGCAGAAAATTTCTACTGGACGACCTCCTACATAGTAACCTCCGAGCCCGGTGTCGGAACGGATGCTCAGTTGGCCCTGGCCAAGAAGTACGGACGAGATGAGAAGGCGGCCAACTCCCACAATTATGCCAATGGCGTGATGGTGGCCCAGGTTGCTGCCGAATGTATCCTGCGGGCCAAAGCCAGGGGCGTGAAAATTACCAAAGAAAGCCTCTATGAAGAATTGATAGCCATGAATGGCATAAATGCCTTCTACCCGGTTACCACGGTTGGGCCGGTAACCTATTCTAAAACTGACATGGCAGGAGTGGATACCCTGCAGATGTACGCGGTAAAAGATGGGGTCTTCCACTCTGTGGGAGCACCATTTATCCCTGAATACACGGGCAAGATCAAATAACTGCCGACCTGCAACGCATTATTGTGTGGAGACCCCTTTTTTGTGCTGCAACCGAGGCGCTGGCGTCGGTTGCAGCGCAGGGGCCCCGGCAATACTTGTCGGCGATGCGGACACAACGGCTCAGAACCTTCTAACAAAGCGCTGCTATGGATAAACTAAAGAGCCAACACCTGCTCGAAGTCAACAACATCGAAGTGGTTTACAATGATATCATCCAGGTACTGCGCGGTGTCAGCCTGAATGTGTCCCCAGGCGGCATCGTCGCCCTGCTGGGCACCAACGGCGCCGGCAAGACCACCACGCTGCGGGCCATCAGCGGCCTGCTCAAGCCGGAAAACGGCTTTATCCGAGATGGGCACATCCGGTTTGACGGAAGCGACATCACCAATGTCCTGGGAACACAGGTGGTCAAACTTGGCGCGGTGATGGTGCCGGAGGGACGCCGGGTGTTCAAACATCTCACCGTTGAAGAAAATATACGCGTCGGATCCATTACCCGAAAAGACGGGTCCCAAAAAATTCGCGCGGACAATGACAAGATGTACGATCACTTCCCGCGGCTTTCCAAAATCACCAACCGGCTGGCCGGCTATTGCTCCGGCGGAGAGCAGCAGATGATCGCCATTGCCCGGGCCCTGATGGCAGCGCCTAAAATGCTCATGCTGGACGAGCCCTCCCTGGGCCTGGCACCGCTGCTGGTAAAAGAGATCTTCGAAAACGTCGAAACCATCAACCGGGACCTGGGCACCACCATTCTGGTGGTTGAGCAGAATGCCAAGATCGCCTTACAGGTGTCCGATTATGCCTATATCATGGAGTCAGGCAAGATCGTCTTGGAAGGCCTGTCCAAGGAACTCAAGAACAACCCGGATGTCAAAGAGTTCTACATGGGCATCACCCAGGGCGGCGGGCGAAAATCCTTCAAAGAAGTCAAGTCCTATAAGCGGCGCAAACGCTGGATGTAGGGTTTAACAGGTTCTGGGTTCAGAGTTCGGGGTTCAAAGGTTCGACATTTAATACTCATTACTACCGTCGATATGTCAAACTTGAACATTTGGTGCGATATTGGATTGAAAACAATCAAATTAACGGTACAACCCGCTGACTCATATGCAATACGTCGGAATAATTCCATCAAGGGATCCAATGATTTTCATTTATTCCCTCAGGCTTCAGCAACAAAGCAGCTCTGAACCTTTGAACATTGAACCTATGAACGGTTACCGACGGAGAAAGGGCAAACCAATATGAAGTTCCTCGTTGCCTACAACGGTTCGACAGAGTCCAAAGCCGCCCTTGATCTGGCGATAAAGCATGCGTCGATTTTCAAGGCCAAAGTGTTTGTCATCACCAGCATGGAAGGCGGCCACAGCGAAAAACCAGAAGACATCGCCCTGGTAAACCATGAACTGAAGCGGGTTCGGCAGCAGCTCGAGGCCGCGGGTGCCGAGCACGAAGTCCAGGAAATGGCCAGAGGCCTTTCTCCGGGTGAGGACATCGTTATCTTTGCCCAGGAGAACAGCATCGACCAGATTTTCGTGGGCATCGAAAAAAAATCAAGAACCCGGAAACTGCTGCTCGGCTCCAC
>NZ_JASJGN010000182.1:0-3243 GCF_033791525.1 Desulfosarcina sp. | reverse complement strand
CTCCTTTTGCAGGACGGCATTGATTTCCTTCAGGGACATGCCTTTGCGCTCGGCGATATACATGACGACCCCGGGGTCCAGGTTTCCGCCCCGGGTGCCCATGATCAGCCCGCCCAGCGGTGTCATACCCATGGAGGTGTCCACGCTGACCCCTTTTTCGATGGCACAGATGCTGGCGCCGCTGCCCAAATGGGCGGTAATCAGGTTGACTTCAAACAATGGCCGGCCCAACCGGGCTGCCGCCTCCCGGGAGACATACTGGTGTGAGGTGCCGTGGAACCCGTAACGGCGAACACCCAATTCCTCATAATAGGACCAGGGCAGTGCATAGTGGTAGGCATATGCTGGGATGGTTTGATGGAATGCGGTATCGAAAACCGCCACCTGGGGGGCATGGGGAAACAGCTCACGGGCCACCGTGATGCCCATGAGGTTGGCGGGGTTGTGCAAAGGCGCCAGGGGAATCGTTTGCTGGATGGCATTCAGTACGCTTTGATCGATCTGGGTGGGTTTCTGGAAATGTTCTCCCCCGTGGACGACCCGATGACCGATGGCTTCGATTTCGCTATGCCCCGTGATGACGCCCGTACCGGACGCCGTAAGCTGGCCAACGGCTTCGTTCATGGCCGACCGATGGTCGCTGATGGGCTTTTCATAGACGATGCCTTTGCCATTGGAAGGGTTCGATCGATTTTGATGGGATACCTTGCCGGCAGCTTCACCGATTCGCTCCACCAGGCCTGATGCCAGCAAGCGTTCGCCCTGCATGTCCAACAGCTGATACTTCAACGATGAGCTGCCGCAGTTGATGACCAGAATTTTCATTTAGCCTGCCTTTGTCTGCATTTATTAAGGCTATTTGCCATTTTTGTTATTCAGCATCAGGGCTTGGGCTTGAATTACCGTGATGGCCACGGTGTTGACAATGTCGGTTGCCGTGCAGCCCCGACTCAGGTCGTTGACCGGCTGATTCAGCCCCTGGAGAATCGGCCCGATGGGAATGGCGCCTGAAGAGCGTTGCACCGCCTTGTACAGGTTGTTGCCCGTGTTGAGATCCGGAAAAATGAACACCGTGGCCTGCCCGGCCACCTCGCTGCCGGGCAGCTTTGTCTTGGCCACGTCGGCATCTACCGCCGCATCGTACTGGATGGGGCCTTCGATCTTCAATTTTGGAAAGCGGGATTTGACGATGTGCGTTGCCTCGCGGACCTTGTCCACATCCCGCCCGGCGCCTGATGTTCCCGTGGAATAGGAGCACATGGCGATGCGTGGTTCGATGTCGAACATGACTGCCGTGTCGGCTGCACTGATGGCGATATCCGCCAGCTGGCCTGCATCGGGGTTGGGGTTCACCGCACAGTCCCCGTAGACGACGACGCGGTCGGGCAGGCACATGAGAAAAACACTGGAGACGATCGACACCCCCGGGCGGGTGCGGATAATCTGAAACACCGGCCGGATCGTATCGCCGGTGGTGTGGATGGCGCCTGACACCATGCCGTCGGCCAGCCCCGCCTTGACCATGAGTGTGCCAAAGTAGCTCACGTCGGCCGTCATATCCCAGGCCATCTCCTTCGACAGGCCCTTTTCCCGGCGAAGGTCGTAATAGATCTGGGCCAGGGCCTCCCGATGTGACGAGCTGGGCGGATGAATGATATTCAAGCCTTTCCAGTCCAGCCCGAGTGTTTTCGCCGTCTGCCGGATCTGCTCCGGGTTGCCCAATAGCGTAATGTCGGCCACATCCCTGCGAACTAGTATCTCTGCGGCCCTCAGGACCCGCGGTTCTTCTCCCTCGGGCAAAACGATATGCCGGCGGGCCGATTTGGCCCGTTCGATGAGTTCATATTCGAACATAATCGGGGTCACGCGGGTGGATCGGACCACATCGATGCGGGCTTCCAGGCGGGCAAGGTCCACGTTGGCTTCGAAGAGGCCCAGGGCGGCGGCGATTTTGCGTTCATCGCCGGGTTGAAGGCTGGCGCGGACTTCACTGGCATTCATGGCGCTGGTAAACGTGTCCGTGGGCACACTGATGATGGGCAGCTGTGAGGTCAACTTGAAGCCTTCCATCAGGCGCTTGACAGACGGTTCCGGTTTAAACCCACCGGTAAGCACCATGCCCGCAATGGTTGGGTAATTGTCGGATACGACCGTGGCCAGACTCCCCAGAATGACATCCGTTCGGTCCCCCGGCGTGATCACGAGATCCCCCTCCCTTATCAGGTCGAGGAAATGGGGGATGTTCATGGCGGCTACCTTGAAATCGTGGATCGACCGACTCAGCGCTTCAGTTTCACCCTGGAGCATGTCGCCCCCCAGTTCTCTGGCGATATCCCCTACGGTAGGCCTGCCCAGGGTGGTCATCTCAGGAAGCACGCTGACCGGGACGTCACTGGGGACGCTTCCACCGACCGCTGCGCCAACGGCATCCAGTTCCGATTTGTCGACCCTGTTGACGATTACGGCGGCTACGTCGCACCCCCTGTGGGTGAAGGCCTCGATCCCCATTTGAACGGTCTCGACAATCTCTTCCGGGTCTTTGTCACTTCCATTGACCAACATCAGGATGGGGCTGCCCAGATTGCTGGCCACATCGGCATTCATATCAAATTCGAATGCCGATGAAACGCCTGTAAAATCCGTTCCCTCGCACAGAACGAAACGGAATTTTTGCTGAAGCGTGCGGTATTTTTCCACGATCTGTTTCAGTATGCCCTGGCTGCTGCTGCCGGTGGACAGACTCTGGACGGCATTGCGGGTAAAGGCGAAGGTCTCGTAGTAGGTCTGGTCAAGGTGGTAACGCTGCAAGATGAGTTCGATGTCGTTGTCCCGTTTCTGGGCCGTGGGGATGATGGGCCTGAAATATCCCACGCGGCCCACTCTTCGGGAGAGCATCTCCATGATGCCCAGCGCGACCACCGACTTACCGCTTTCCGGCTCGATGCTGGCGATGTAAAGGCTATTGGCCATCCGATCCTTTCCTGTTTTGTTTTACGGTCAACGTCGAAATGACGATGGCTGCATTCTAACGCAAAACGCCTCGGGCAACAAACCGAATCTGATGCCTATGCGTCACCGGTCGTTTTCCATCCGTTTTACTTCTACCATGTTTAGATTACGATAAGTGGCATCCCTTGATTTACAAGGTTCGTCCAAAATGATATGTCAGGTGCAACGTCTACGTTTGTATGGTTCTATTTTTTTTCCTTGCCCAATTTTTTAAGTATCTAAACACGATGGCTA
>NZ_JASJGN010000181.1:0-3026 GCF_033791525.1 Desulfosarcina sp. | reverse complement strand
TTTTTTCGTCTTTCCGCCCGGCACAGCGATATGGAAGTCTTTCGCATTAAGGGCAATCTAAGGCTGATAAAAAAGTTGAACCTGCCGGCTATATTGGAATTTGCCCCTCCGGACGGCAGCGGTGTTCGGTTTATGGCCTTGGTGGGCCTTACGGATGATGAACTTCGGCTGTCTGACGGTGACGAGACCTTTTCCGTCGCGCCTGCATCGCTGGCGGGACTGTGGAATGGGGTGGCCCATATCTTCTGGAAAAACTATTTTAACTACACGGGGGTTATCCCGATATCGTCACCCGGAGAAGTCATTTTATCCCTCAAGGTGCACCTGAAAGCCATGGGATTTCCAATCCAAGAGATGACCGCCGCCTATGATACCACCACGCGGTTGGCCGTCGAGACGATTCAGGCCCGCAACGGTTTGGCTGTTGACGGGATGGTGGGCCCCATGACGAAAATCGCACTTTACAATGAAAATCCATTGCTGAACGGTCCCCGTCTGGCTGGCGGCAACCCGGAGCAATGAAGGTGGTTTGAGGAGCGGAAGCGTTGAGTTCCATTCTGGATGCACTGAAAAAAGCAGAGCGGGAATCTGCTATTGATCGCAGTGCGGGTACCCCATGGCCGGCCCCGCTTCCCATGCAATCACCCTACCGCAAACGCAGCCTGCGGTGGTGGGTGCTGCTGGGTATCGTTGGGGTGGTGTGCGTTGCCGGCGTGACACTCTGGCAGGTGCGGCAGCCGGACACGACACCTCCTCCGGATTCAATCTCAGCGGCAGCGCCACTGCCGTTACCCAAGCCCGATCACCGTGTCACGCCGCCCGTTGCCGAGGCGCCGCCGCCCAACCTGCCGGTAGCCGACCCAGCGCAGGCGCCGCCCGTCAAGACCCCGATGGATGCTTCGCCTGGTCAAGCCACGGCAAATGCACCCGCTTCAGAGGCTCACGTGCCCGACCCCATGGTCGTGGTCACGCCAGTTCAGCCCGGGAAACGCCCCCTGCCCCGAGCCATCCCGAAATCCGATCCGGTAATTGCCCCTGTCCAAGATCCTGCTCCCCGCCCGGCGGAGACAGCTGTGGCCAGCCAGCCGGCAGCAGCACCTCTGAATGCTGGCAAATTTTTCAAGAGTGATCCGCGTATTGACCTGCAGGCCCTGGTGTGGGCACCGGACTCCACCGCGCGGTTTGTGGTCATCAACAACCGCCTCATCAAAGAAGGCGGATCCGTGGACAATATCGTCGTGGTTCGAATCAACCCGGACGATGTGCTGCTGGCCGAAGGATCCGACCAGTGGCATGAGGCATTTAAAATCCGTTAGGAACCGGCTTGTCGAGCTCCAGAAAATTACATCCTAAATTGGGAGGGTGCCAGATCACTTTGCATCCTGTCACCCGGAACTCTGTTTGCTATGAGATTGGATTAAACCGGCAATAAAATAATAAATTACTATGATTTCATTATGTTCAAAAATTTCATCCGATTTCTGAACGGCTTCCCGGATCAGGCCCGGCAATCTTCCAAAATCACATGATGGGTTGCCGGGGTAATCAGGCGGGTTGACCCGGCGCAATGGATGTTCATTGACACTGTCAGTGCCCGCCAGCCGTGACATCGGGACGCTCGCCATGGTAGGGGAATTCCTCCGGATCTCGCCCTCTCCGGCTCTCCAGGCAACGCGTCCTTCTTGCTTTTTACTACCCCTCAGCGGTGAAAAAAACGTCATCAGGTCTCCTTGAATCAATAAAATCCATGAAAAAACGGTTTATTACCATAAATGCTTTTGTTAAAAAGGCAGTCATGCTATCTAAAGTTATCCGTAGAACCGACCGAAACCATCCTGAGAAAAGCAGAACGCTTGAAAGGAATGTCCAATATGCGTTGGAAATGTAATATGCTTGCAGCGGGGTATTTCGTCATCCTGATGGGGGTGCTTTTTCTTTTTTCTCCCCTGCCAGCCGCTGCTACCGGTCTCCAGGCAAAAGCTGATGTTAATGAGACCTTTGCAATAGAAGCGACACAGGCGGAACATATCAGTGTGGTCGAAGGGCTCATTCGCAACCGCACCCTATACGATGCCCTGACAGCCTATGATATTCCACCGGCGGAGATCCTCTCTCTCTCCAGATCCTTCAAACCGGTTTTCGACTTCCGTTGTTCCCGGCCGAAAGATTACTATGAGGTCAGCGTCGACGGCCAGAACCTGATCCAGAAATTTGTCTACAAGACCAGCCCCCTGGACGAATACGAAGCCATAAAGGAAGGCAACGGCGACTATACCGTTCTCAAGCGGAAAATCGTACTGGATCGGCAGGTGGTCGCCAAGGTGTTCACCATCGAGTCCTCACTCTACCAGGCGGTGGCCGACAGCGGTGAAACCCAGCAGGTCGCCGGCCTGATGGCGGAAATCTTTGCCTGGGATATCGATTTTTATCTCTATCCGCGAAAAGGCGATCAGATCGCCGTGGTATATGAACGCTGCTACAAAGACGGTGAGTTCGTGAAGTACGGGGACATCCTGGCCGCCCGTTACGTGGGCAAGCAGAAAACCTTTTCGGCATTTTTATTCAACGATGGCCAGTATGACGGATACTATGACGAAACCGGCCAGCCGCTGAAAAAGATGTTTTTGCGAACCCCGTTGAAATTCGGCAGGATGACATCCTCTTATTCCATCCGGCGGTTCCACCCGGTTTCCAAACGCTACAAGCCGCATACCGGCATCGACTACGGTGCCCCTACGGGAACGCCCATCATGGCCACGGCCAACGGCAAGGTCACCTTTTCGGGGCGCAAGGGTGGCTACGGCAAGCTGATCATCGTCAAGCACACCAACGGCTATCAGACCTACTATGGGCATTGCAGCCGGTTGCTGAAGAAGCGGGGACAACTGGTCGAGCAGGGCCAGGTCATCGCCCGGGTGGGATCGACCGGCGTGTCCACCGGCCCGCACGTGCACTACGAAGTCCGCGTGAAGGGCAAACCCCTCAACCCCAACAAGGTCAAGAAAAGTCGGGGCAAACCGCTGAAG
>NZ_JASJGN010000180.1:0-2935 GCF_033791525.1 Desulfosarcina sp. | reverse complement strand
CGGACGGAAGGTCAGGCATATGACTACAGCCAGCCCTGCTGGATCGGCATAGATACTACCGGCACCGTCGATGGTCTGGAAGCTAATACCATGCACTACTTCGTGGTTCGCGCTTACGTGGCAGACCAGGAAAGCGCCGATTCCAATGAAATTAAATTTATCACTGCTGATTGTCTCGGAACGACCGACAGTGATAGTGACGGAATTCTGGATTCCTGTGATAATTGTATCTTAGCAGCAAATGCAGATCAGCGGGACACCGATGGAGATGGGTTTGGTAACTTCTGTGATACGGATCTGGACAACAATGGTATAACCAGTGCGTCAGATATCGCCATATTCAGAAATGTGATTGGGACGAATGATCCCGACGCCGATTTCGATGGGACGGAATTGCAAGTGCATCGGACATTGCCATATTCAGATCCTTCTTAGGGAACCCCCCTGGACCGTCAGCGTTTGTGCCTTGATTGTGTTGAAAATTCTTAACATGATTGAAAAATTGTAAGAAATACTTTAGCTCAACAATGCCTTATACAAATTGAAAACAAGGGTCCATTGAAGGTTTTAAATACAAAACCGATTATTGAATGTTAGAATTCTTGTAACTATTCGAGCTGTCGTAATTTCCAGAGCTATAGCGATCTATAATGTTTCCAGTGCACAGGCCATTGATACCCCACCGCCGCCGCACAGTGTGGCCATCCCTAATGACCGGCCCCGGTTTCTCATGGCGTATAGCAGGGTCACCATGATCCGACAGCCGGTGGCGCCCACCGGATGACCCAGACCGATGCCGGAACCGTTGACATTGGTGACCTCACGGTTCAGGTTCAGCTCCCGCTCACAGCCGATATATTGGGCGGCGAAGGCCTCGTTGACCTCAACCAATTCGAAATCGCTGATCTTCACGCCATGGCGGTCCATGAGGTTTTTTACGGCCGGCACCGGGGAGAGCCCCATGACCGACGGATGGCAGGCACCGCGGCCTGTGGCGACAATCTTGGCCAGCGGTTGAATGCCCAGTTCTCTGGCCTTGTCCGCCGACATGATCACCATGGCAGCGGATCCGTCGTTGATTCCCGAGGCGTTGCCGGCGGTGACTTTGCCGATTTTGGGTACAAAGGCAGGGGGTAGTTTCTGCAGCTGTTCCATGGTCAAACCGGGGCGGAAATGCTCGTCCCGGTCAAAGACCATGGGCTCCTTTTTTCGTCGGGGGATTTCCATGGGTACGATCTCGTCCGCGAATGAACCGTCGTCGTTGGCGCGCTCGGCATTGTTCTGGCTTTTCAGCGCCACCTCATCCATCTCCTTGCGGGAAATGTCCATGTGCTGAGCGATGAATTCAGCGGTTTGGCCCATGATGTAGGGCTTGCCCACGCACATGCTCAGCGGCGGCTGTGTGGCATCCACCGGGCCATCTTCAGGGTGGGGGATGATGTGGGAACCGCAGTGAAGGGCGTGAATCATGGCGTCCACGAAGACGGTGTCCTGCAGTCGGCATCCCCAGCGGGCATTGGGCACCTGGTAGGCTACACCGCTCATGTGTTCCACACCACCGGCAAGGATAACGTCGGCCATACCCGCCTGGATCATGGCCATACCCGACAGCACCGCTTCCATGCCGGAAATGCACACACGGTTGATGGTGACGGCCGTCACGGTGTCGGGAATGCCGGCCAGAAGCGCGGCGACACGGCTGACATTGAGGGCGTCGGCAGGCTCCATGCAGCAGCCATAGCGCACATCGTCGATAATGGCCGGGTCGATACCGGCTCGAGTGACCGCCTCTTTCATGGTGACGCTGGCGATGGTCGCCGCGTTGGAATTCTTGAGGGTTCCGCCGAAGGCCCCGATCGCGGTCCGGCAGGCCGATACGATGACAACATCTTTCATGTTCTTCTCCTGATTGGTTGATTGCTCTTAAATACTTCCGGATCGATTGGCGTTTGCTGTTAAATTGTACCCCTTTGTCTCTCTGCTAAACGCCTCCAAGACCCCGCTCTGTGATTTTCAGCACCGCCTCATCGCCGGCGCGGACGGCAGCCAGGCGACCGAGCGCAATCGGCAGCACCGCATTGATAAAATAGCGGGCGCCCTGAATCTGACCGTCGTAGAAGGCGGCGTTTTTATCCTTTTCCAGTTTTTGGGCCTTTTTTTCATCGTCCAGTCCGCCAATGATCTTCTCCAATGGCGGTGACGCTGTCACTGCCCGCCACAACAGCATCCAGCCCATGATCACATCTCCCATGGCCATCATGAAGGGGTGAGCCGATGCAAAAGCGATTTGAAACTTTGGGCTGACGGCCTGCTTGCCGATGACCATGGCGGTCTCTCCAAGCTTCTCTACAGCAGCCTCCAGTGCTGCCGCCAAGGGGTTGATGGCAGTGATGGCTTTGGCCTGGCCGATGGTGTTTTTAATTTCACCGATAAAATCCATGAACACCGCTCCCTTTTTCATACCCAGCTTGCGCCCCAGCAGATCCATGGCCTGGATACCGTCGGTGCCCTCGAAAATGGAGGCGATCTTGCAGTCCCGGGCCAGTTGTTCTACCGGGTAGTCCATGGTATAGCCGCAGCCGCCGTGCACCTGAATGGCCTCGATACAGACTTCAAATCCGCGTTCGGCGCAGTAGGCCTTGATCAACGGGGTGAGCAGGGCGATGAGATCATCGTTGCGCTCCCGCTCCTTTTTGTCGTCAGCGCATTCGGCCAGGTCGAAGCAACGGGCCACATAGTAGATGAAACTTCGCATCCCCTCTACGTGGGTTTTCATCCACAGCAGCATGCGGCGCACGTCAGGATGCCGGATGATAGGTACCGAGGGTGCCTCGGTATTCTTGCCGTCGGCCAAATCTTTCCCCTGGATGCGATCCCGTGCGAAGTTCAGCGCATGAAGGAAGGCTGCTGTAGCATTACAAAATCCCATGAAGCC
>NZ_JASJGN010000179.1:0-3193 GCF_033791525.1 Desulfosarcina sp. | reverse complement strand
GGAGATCCGCAGAAGGCGAGTTCTGCCGGTTTGTGGTAAACAGCACGGCAGGGTGCCTGGGATTGTTCAACCTGGTAAGAGACAAACCGTCGTTCAACCCGCCCGAAGAGGATTTCGGCCAGACCCTGGGGTACTATGCCGTCGGCAACGGGATTTACATCATCTGGCCCCTGTTCGGTCCCTCGACCCTGCGCGATACGGTGGGCAGTATCGGGGATTGGGCCTTGAACCCGGTTTCGTTTATGCAGCTGATCAATGTGGATGCTGGGCAACTGACCTCCGGCACCACCAACGTGATCGCCTACGGTGTCAGAGTTGTCAACGATACCTCTTTTCGCATCGGCGATTACGAAACCCTGAAAAATGCCTCACTGGATCCTTATGAAGCCTTTCGCAACGCTTACATCCAGAATCGGCTCAGCAAGATCGCCGAATAGGGCGGCGGTCAACCGCCGTTTTTCGAAGAGCGCCTTATGTCAACGAAACTGACCATCCTGTGCGAAAATTCCGTGGGCCATCCCTTCGGCGTTGTGGGCGAGCATGGTTTTGCCTGTTTTATCGAAACCGATACCGGCAATGTGCTCTTCGACACCGGCCAGGGTATGGGCATCTGCGGCAATGCCGCTGTCCTGGACAAAAATCTGGCATCGATTCAGGCCATCGCCATCAGCCATGGCCATTACGACCACACTGGCGGACTGCCGCAGGTGCTCAAACAGACCGGCCCCGTACCTGTCTATGGCCATCCGGATATCTTCGTTTCACGCACCTGGTCCGACGGCAATGCCACGCGGTACATCGGCATGCGCCACCGGCGCGAATACCTCGAATCTCTAGGCGCCCAATTCCATCTGATTCGAAATCCGGTTGAAATCAGCGATCGGGTCCACTTGACCGGCGAAATTGCCAAAAACAACGACTTTGAAAAGCCGGATCCCAACATGACCCTGCATCCTGAAGGCGCCATGGCCATATGCCCGGACCCCATTGCCGACGACCTGTCCCTGGTGATCGATTCGGAAAAAGGCCTCATTTTGGTGTTGGGCTGTGCCCATGCCGGCATGATCAACATTTTCGACCATATTCTGGAGATGTTTCACCGGGACCGCATTTATGCGGTCGTCGGCGGGACGCACCTTGGCTTTTCCCAGCCCGCCCAGTTCGACGAGACGCTCAAGGCCATCGACCGATACGGAATCGAACGGATCGGTGTGTCTCACTGCACGGGGCTGGAAAAAGCGGCCGACCTCCGCGCGCGCTTAGGTGAGCGGTTCTTTTTCGGCTGTGTGGGTGCCCAACTGGAAGGCTGACGGCGGGCTCCTGGCCGCTTTGCTGTGTCCTTGGTGGCCCATTGACGAAGCCGCCGGCTATTGTGATCGTACTCCCCCGGCTTGCTCCGGATCGTGAACCGCGACAGCGAGCCCATTCCCCGCCGCTTGTCGAAGCGAAGCGGAGATCCCGCCATCGGGGTCGGAGTGAAGCAGAGATACCGAGCACCGGTGCGGCGGGGTTAGCGAGCGAACTGGAAATCGATTTTCATCCTTACGGTGCTGCGTAGCACTGCCGTTACAGGCAAAACATTCCCCGCGGTTTGTCGGAGCGAAGCAGAGATCCCGCTCATCGGGGCCGCAGGGAGGGTTCAATCCCATTAGCTGATAATTGGCATACGCCCATGTACAATCGTTTTTTTGGCTTTAAGGAGAGACCGTTCAAACTGGTACCCAACCCGGAGTACCTTTACCTGTCCCGGATTCATGAAGAGGTGCTGGCCCACTTGAACTATGCCGTGGGCTATGGCGAGGGATTCGTTGAGATCACCGGCGAAGTGGGTACCGGCAAGACGACCCTTTGTCGCATGTTCCTGGAAAGCCTGGACGAGAATACCGCAGCGGCCTACATCTTCAACCCCAAGCTCGACGCCCTTCAACTGCTCAAAGCCATCAACGACGAATTCGGCATCCCCTCGGACACAGAATCGATAAAAACCCTCATCGATCGCCTCAATGCCTTTCTCCTGGAGAAAAAAGCCCAGGGCAAGCGCGTGATCCTGCTCGTGGACGAAGCCCAGAACCTGAGCGCCGATGTGCTGGAGCAATTGAGGCTGCTCTCCAATATGGAAACCACCACCAGCAAACTGCTTCAAATTATTCTGGTCGGGCAGCCGGAGCTGGGAGAGCTGCTGGAGACCGACGCGCTTCGCCAGCTGAACCAGCGCATTACCCTGAGCTGCCACCTCACTCCCCTGAGTGCGTCAGAAATGCGGGAGTACATTCGCCATCGCATCCACATCGCTTCCCGAAAACCGGGATTGGCATTCACCGCAGGCGCCTACCGGTCCATCTTCAAACACTCCAACGGCGTCCCCCGGTTGATCAACATCGTCTGCGACCGGACCCTGCTTACCGCCTTTGCCATGGGCAAGCACCGCATCACCCACACCATCGTGCGGCGGGCCCTTCGTGAACTGGACGGGAAAAGAAAGCGTTCCGGCAAGCCGCAGTTTGTAAGGGAAAAACTGATCATCGGCCTACTGGTGGTCCTGGTGATTCTGGTGGCCGGGCTGGTTGTCGGCCAGACGATGTTGAACCGCACCCGCCGGATAGCCATTGCGCCGGTCGTTCACCATAAAATTGAAACAATGTTTTCTGAATCAGCAGCGGATCGTGCTCCGGAGGCTGCCGGAGAAACAAGTCCTGAGGTCGCACCGCTGACTTCGGAACCTCAACCCCTCGCAGCGGAAACTTCAACCACACCGGTCGCACCGCTGACTTCGGAACCTCAACCCCTCCCAGCGGAAACTTCAACCACACCGGTCGTGCCGCCAACTCCGGAACCCGCACTCACCGTAGCAGAACCCTCAACCGAGCCGCCGGCAGCCATGACAGCCACGATTGATTCGGCACTGTCGGCACCGGTCCGCGACCTTGGACACATGATCGTGTCCACGGCGGCCATGAACTCACGCAATGGTGCGCTGACGGCCGTTTTGAGGAAATGGAATCTGCAACGCTCCCTGAGGATCGGGCCGGTGGATGTTGTGGACAGCGACACCTTTTTTCGTCTTTCCGCCCGGCACAGCGATATGGAAGTCTTTCGCATTAAGGGCAATCTAAGGCTGATAAAAAAGTTGAACCTGCCGGCTATATTGGAATTTGCCCCTCCGGACGGCAGCGGTGTTCGGTTTATGGCCTTG
>NZ_JASJGN010000178.1:0-5809 GCF_033791525.1 Desulfosarcina sp. | reverse complement strand
AGTCGACGGTCTCGTTGAGCCTCAACAGTTCATGGAGCATCAAGCCCGTATCGTTATAGTGAGCGGCCCAGTCGATCATGCCGGCCTCGATCATCAGGAAAAAACCCTTGTCGTTTTTGGACAACACCTGCAAGGCTTTGGCGGACATCTCTTTCAGCGTGGGAATGGTCCGGTCTGGTCTGTCCTGGCTGCGGGTCACCTTGATGCCGTCCGGCATTGCCGAGTAAGCGAAAAGTCCGAGCAGCTTGCCTTGTGCCAGATCCATCTGGGCTCGGTTAAAAGCCAGCGCATAACCCTTTTCCTGGGCTTCTTGCAGTAGATTCCGACTGTCCATGCGTTTGGATTTGATCGTGACGGAACCCCGGGTCAGCTGCTCCAACTCCTTGTAGGCGACTGAATCCTGGTCATTGGCCTCCTTGGGGATCCAATGGCGAAATCCTCCCGAGAGCATGACATCCGGGCCGGCATTCAACATGTCCACGGCAATTTCGTTTTCCAGGCTTCGATGGGGCTGATGGGCGGCAAAAGCGGCTGGAGTCGCATGGGTCAGACGCGTATCAGAAACCAGCCCGGTTGACTTGCCCGCTTTGATCGCTTTTTCGAGGATGGTTTCCACCGGGTTGCCGTCCTTGTCCGCCCCGATCATTTCCGAACCGGCAAATCGCCCCGCTGCCAGTTGTGTACCGGACGCAGCCGAATCCGTAACCAGAGCACCGCTGGGGTAGGTCAGCGAAATCCCCATCAGGCCCCCCTCATCCATAATTCGGTCAAAGGCCGTTCTTCTATCCTTAATCACCGAGTTGGGTGCCTGCCTGGCGTATGAAAGCAGCAGCCCGACCTGTTCCGGCCCCATACCATCGCCGATAATCAAAACAACATTTTTCGTCTGCGCCTTTGGGTCAGTATCGAGCGCAGGTACCTGCAGCCGGGCGCAGCCGCTTGCGACCATGAAGATAATCAACGTTAGTCCGGCAATCTGATATACGCGCCCTCTCATCCTATGCTCCTTTTGTGCTTTCGCCGGTATGACCCAAAACCGCAATGATCGACTGCTTCCCATTTCAATTGGATCACCCGGTCGACTTTTTTATTTCCTCATCCCGCAGCACCCGACGCAGCACCTTGCCCACATTCGATACCGGAATGGCATCCCGAAATTCAACGGCCTTGGGTCTTTTGTAGCCGGCCATGTTGGCTTTGCAGAACTCACGGATCTCCGCTTCGGTGCAAGTCTCATCGGGTTTCAGTTGAATGAAGGCCTTGACAGCCTCGCCGCTCTTGGCATCCGGTACCCCCACCACGGCCGCCAGCGCCACCTTGGGATGGGTGAAGAGAATATCTTCTACCTCCCGGGGGTATACATTGAAGCCGCCCACCAGGATCATATCTTTCTTGCGGTCGGTGATCAATAGGTAGCCGTCATCGTCCACGTGACCGATATCGCCGGTGAGAAAGAAACGGCAACCGTCGAACTCCCGGAACACCTCGGCCGTTTCATCCGGTTTGTTCCAGTAGCCCGGCATAACCTGGGGGCCGCAAATGGCCACCTCCCCGTCTTCGCCCTGAGGCAGTTCGGTCTGGCCTGTATCGGCATCCAGTATTTTGACGTCGGTACCGGGCACGGGAAAGCCGACGGACCCGATCTTGCGCGTATCGGTAAAAGAGGGATTGGCTGTGGCCAGCGGGGCGGTTTCGCTCAGCCCATACCCCTCGAAGATGATCGCGCCAGTCTTCTCCTCGAACTGCCTGCACACCTCCGGAGGCAACGGTGCTCCGCCGGAAAAGCAGGCCATCAGAGAAGTCAGGTCAAACTGATCCAATAAGGAATGGTTGGCAAAAGCCACAAAAATCGTCGGTACCGCCGGCATCAAGGTCGGCCGGTGCTTCTGCACCAGCTTGAGTACTTCGGTAAATGGCGGGTCACCGGCCCGTGGGTCCGGCACGCAGATCAACCGGCTGCCCGATAGGCAAGCGGACAGCATGGCAATCGTCAAGCCGAAGCTGTGATACCAGGGCAACACGCCCAGATAGCAGTGATAACCGCCCCTGCGGATTCCCTCTATCGGCCCGCCTTCGCCGTAGTCCAGCCGCGCCCAGACATCCAGCGCCTTGAGATCATAAACGAAATTGGCGTGCGTCAGGGCTGCGCCTTTGGGCACCCCGGTGGTTCCGCCGGTGTAGATGATCAGCGCCAGGTCGTTGGATGGATCGATAGCCGTCGCCGGCGGGGCGGGTTGGGCGCTGCCGACCACGTCGTCGAACATCAGATGCCCGGTGCCGTGACGCTCGGCATGGGGGATCTTGCCCAGCAGGCCGCCCAGGAAACCCTTCAGCCAGGGCAGGTAGGATTTGACGTTGCAGACCACCACCGTTTCCACATCGGTTCCCTGGATGGCCTTTTCGGTGGTTGGGTAGAACTGGGGGTGGTCCATGCAGAACAGCACCTTAGCCCCGGCATCCTTGAGTTGGTAATTGAGTTCTGCAGGGGTGTACAGGGGGTTGCAGGTCACACAAACCGCGCCTGCCTTGAGGATGCCGAAGAAGATGGCCGGGTAGTGCGGCAGGTTGGGCAGGAAAATGGCCACGCGGTCGCCCTTTTTGATGCCCTTTGCATGCAGAAAATTGGCGATCCTTTCGGCCGTATCCTTGACTTGGGCGAAGGTGCGGGATGCGTCGTTGAAGATGGTGTAGGTCCCGTGCGGATAGTCCCGTGCCGCGTCGTCCAGCAACTGAAAAAGGGGTTGGTCGTATCCGTCGATTTCGTGGGGAACACCGTCGGGCCAGTTTTTGGTGGGCCAATGGGCTGTTGTCATTGCGTCATCTCCTGTGGGTGGTGGTGAAAGCCAGAGTATGGTCGCTTGCCGGTTGGCCGGTGGCTATTGGTCCGCGAAAGTGAGCGACGGGGAACGCGCTCGCTTTCGCGGTTCAATTGTCGGTTAATGTCAACATGCATGAATTATGCACGGTCACCGGCGTTGCTGTTGATTGTGGAGTTGCGTATTTCTGAACCGGAGTGAAGGAAAAATGATTGAAACACCAAAAGACTAACGCCTTATACTTAAGCCGGTCAAAACGTTTCAAAAACCTGTTTGTCAAGGAACGGTATTGGCGTTGCCTGTATCAAGTGGATAAGCAACGTTTCCAAAACAATCATGTTCCTTTTACCCCTGACGACAAATATTTTTATATTTGCAATTTTTTTTTATTATTATAATGAAAAAAGAAAATTATTTTTCACTTTCCCAAATGGCCAACACGGCTTTATAAGATCTATTATGGAAACAATATCAGAAGCGTTCGCTGTTTTATGATCCATGCGAACGCGATGGCACATAAGTTGCGGAATCAGCGTTAGCCGCAACTGATCAATAGTGACCGCAAGTAAACAAACTGTTTTAAAAGAGGAGACCAATCATGGGAATGACAACCGATGAACTCTATTTCAAACCCCGTCTTCAGGTCGTCAACGACGCGCAGATTGCACAGATTCATATGGCCACGCTGGATGTGCTCGAGCGCACGGGCATTAAAATCACCCACCCGAAAGCCCTGGAGTTCCTGGCCGGAGCCGGCGCCCAGGTCAACGGCGACCGGGTCAAGATCCCAGGGTGGTTGGTGGAAGATGCTATCCGCAAAGCCCCCTCCCGCATCGTCCTGGGAACGCGCACCGGCAGGCGAACCGTTTGCCTGGAGCGAGACAAAAGCTTTTTTGGCCCCAGCCTGGACTGTGTCGACTACATGGACCCGGCAACCCACGAACGCTCGCGTTTCATCAGCGACAACGTCAAAACCACCGCCGCCCTGTGTGACGCCCTGCCCAACTTCCAGTGGTGCATGACCATCGGCATGGCCGATGACGTGCCCGCCGACATCGCCGACCGGGTCATCGCCCGCAAGGTTTTCGAAAACTGCGAAAAGCCCCTGGTTTTCTGCTGCAAGGACACCAACAGCATCAAAGACACCTACGAAATGGCCTTGCTGCTGTGCGGCGGCAAGGAGAAATTCGACGCGGCACCCACCATCGTGCACTACTCGGAGCCCATTTCACCGCTGGTCTATTTCGACCCGGCCATAGACAAGGTCATGTATTGCGCCGAGAACCGCATCCCGCTGATCAACTTCCCGGCGCCCCAGTGCTGCGGCAGTTCACCGTCCACCTTTGCCGGGGCGCTGGTTCAAGCCAGTGCTGAATCCCTCAGCGGCCTGGTGGTCCATCAATTGGTGGCTCCCGGAGCACCATTTATCTACGGTGCCTTTACCACCATCATGGACATGCGCTCCACGATCTTCTCATACGGCGCCGTGGAAATGAGCCTGATGACTGCAGCCATGGCCCAGATGGCCCAAAACTACGGGCTGCCCTTCTTCGGCACCGCCGGCGCCACGGATGCCAAATTCTGCGACGCCCAGGCAGGTGCCGAAGCCGCGCTCCAGATCCTTTCCGCCGCTACGGCCGGATCGGGTCTCGTACATGACTGCAGCAGCTGGATGGACCATGGTTCCGTGGCCTCGCCGGAATTCATGGTGCTCGTCCATGACATCGTCGATTCGGTCAACCATTACATGCAGGGCATCCCCGTAACCGAAGAGACCCTGGCTTTAGATGTGATCCATCGCGTGGGTCCGGGTGGTCACTATCTCCAGGATCCCCACACCCTCAAGAACTTCAAAAAAATTAAATACTCCGAGATTTTCGAACGTATGGTCTACGACCAATGGAAGAACGCCGGCGCCAAAACCTTCGAGCAGCGGCTCCAGGAAGTGACCTTGAAAAAGATGGCGCATCGGCCGGAACTGCTGCCTGCAGATACCATCAAGACCTTGGACGAAATGCAGGCAAGCTGGAAATAGGCGGATGGATAGAAGATAGAAAAATGGGTTGAGCGGCTTTCCGCCGCGATCGGACCAGAAGTCAAAATCCGAGTTTCTATCCCTCAACGGGCACGGCATTCGATTGCCACAATCAATGGAGAAGACTGATGAAGATTACCAAGGTAACGGTAACACCGGTCAACATTCCTTTGGAAACACCGTTTTTATGGACCGGCGGCTACTACCCCGGCACATCCAAAGCCATCGTGGAAGTGGCCACTGACGAAGGACTGACCGGACTGGGTGAAGCACCGTCGGCCCATCTGGCGCCAGTCATTCAAGACCTGGCGCCCCGGATTATCGGCAAAGACCCACTGGATATTGCCGAGATCGAAAATGTGTGCATCCCTCCCTGGCAGATCGTCCAGAATACCGATGACAGTTCCAGTGTGACGGCCTTCGGCGGCCTGGAAATCGCATTATGGGATCTTCGGGGGAAAATTTGGAATCAGCCGCTCTACAAATTGCTTGGCGGAGCGGTAAGAAAAGAGATCCCATTTACCGAATATTTCGCTTTCCGGGTTAAAAAAGACGGTATCGGCGGTGAAATGAGCCCCAAGGCCGTAGCCGACTATTGTGTGCGCATGAAAGAGGAATACGGTGCCACTTTTTTTGAGGGCAAGCTGATCCAGGGAGATCCACGGCTGGAAATCGAGACGGTCAAGGCGATCCGGGAGGCCCTGGGACCGGATGCCATGATCCGCCTGGATTCCAACATGCAGTGGTCCCTGTCCACGGCTCGGCGGGTGCTCCGGGAGATCGAACCCTACAATGTGAGAAATTACGAAGATCCGGTGGCCACATTCGAAGAGATGGCCATGCTCCGCCGGCACTCATCGATCCCCTTCTCTACCCATGTCCCGGACGTCCGCCGGGCGGTGGCCCTGGGTGTTCCCGATTCCATCGTGGTCAACTTTGCCGTATTGGGCGGCATCAA
>NZ_JASJGN010000177.1:0-30308 GCF_033791525.1 Desulfosarcina sp. | reverse complement strand
TCGGCCTGGGGCAGAGAGTCAGCAAAAACGACCCGATGGCAGTTCGCTATCGGATTTTGTAGAAACAACGCAGTCGTTCGAAGCGGAGAGCCCTGCTCGACATTGAATTCTCATCCATTTTGGGCTATGGTTTGATCATTTTGTATTCTCGGCTCAGCACGCTGAATATTCACTTTTTTATCACTTAACCGCCTTAACCAGGCACCCTCATTCTATTCGACAAGGAGAAAACCGAATGAAAGTAAAAATCGACAGCCAGTGCATGGGAGACAGAAATTGCAACAACCTTTGCCCCGAGGTCTTTGAATATGACGAAGATCAACTGCAATCCACCGTCAAATTCGACGTCATCCCCGAAAAGTACGAAGACGTGGTCCGCCAGGCGGCCAGAGAGTGCGGTGCAGACGCCATCGAAATCATTGAAAATTAACACACAATCAATCGATTCTATTTAATTTATCGACTCATCCGTGGGAGCGGCGCCCGCCACATGGTAACGATCTGGCGAGGCCGCTCCACTTTTTTTGACCGAAAAATCACTTCATTGGTAGCACATGACCACTAAATTACCGGAGGTAATTGAATGGGCAAATTCAGAGAGAGCCGGACCGCTAAAAACCTTCTGACCTCCTACGCTTTCGAATCCCAGGCGACCACCCGCTATTCGTTTTTCGCCAATCAGGCCGAACGTGACGGATACATCCAGATCGCTTCCATCTTCAAGGAAACCGCCGGTCAGGAGTGCGAGCATGCCCTGCGGTTTTTCAAGTTTTTCAACGGCGGCGAGCTGGAAATAACCGCCCGTTTTCTTACCGGCGTCGTCAACACCACCCTGGATAACTTGTTATCCGCTGCGGATTTAGAAAAATTCGTACACAGTGAATTGTACCCGGGGTTCGCAAAAATTGGCCGCGAGGAGGGGTTCAACCGGGCGGCTGATGTCTGGGATGCCATCTCCGTTGCTGAGGTGCAGCATGAAAAAACATTTCGCGGACTGGCCGCAAACGTGGAAACAGGCAACAGTTTCAGTCGGGAATCCAGCAGGATCTGGCGCTGTATCAACTGCGGATACATCCACGAGGGGCAGCGGGCACCGGAAAAATGCCCGGCCTGTGTACGCCCGTCAAACTACTTCGAAATATTTACCCCCAACTGGTAAAAAAGCCTGTCTGTTCTCCACGTCGCCGACTGACCGCAGCAATGCCGGTTTTTATCCCGACGATAATGCTTGCGGCCGGTCAACCCATCTCCCGCCAGTGACTGCCGTTCAGATCCAGCCCCAGCTGACCGTCGGGGTTCATGATGGTATTGGGGTCGAAGTGGTGCTTGATCGCCTTGAGCAGGTCCATTTGGGCATCTATGTCAACGCCCGGTCCGGATTGGTGCGTGGTGAGGATCAAGTCAAGACTTTGACCATCACCGTCGAAGAGCGGAACCCGAAAAGGGTACCGACAGGCCACACGGTCTGCTCTCGGACCGTTTCGAATCCGATGCGTCGGTATAAATTTTCCGCTCGCGGGTTGGCGTCAACCACCTCCAGGCAGACGATTGACAGACCCTGCCCGGTTGCCCATGCCTCCAGGGCAGCGATCAACCCCGAACCGACGCCCCGTCCGCGATAGGAGGGAGATACAACCACACCGTCGATGTACGCTTCGTCTGCCATTGGGGAGTGATTCAAAAAGACCAGAAGTGCCATCCGCCATAGACTGCCGAGGGTGCCGTAAAATGGCTGCAGCGTGTTTACCGTCACATCCATGAATCCCGCAGCTGCAGTCTGAATACCGAGGATGCCGACGAGCCGATCCTTCTCCATCGCGGTGATGCACATAGGGCGGTTGAATCCACAAGCCAGTGCCCGCCGCGCCCGCGGTCCAGCCCCGTATACCGGTATGAGTTTGTCAGCCAGGGCAGAGAGATACAAGGCGGCGGCATCGTCAACCAGGTCATCCGGCAAATGGTCCAACAGCCGGATAGAGGTGTCGTATTGGGGTGTTTCTGAGATATCAGCTGGCGTCATAAGACGATGAGTAAATTGGGATGATGGGGTGTTGTCACCTGCAGCCTTGAAAAATTGGGGTGGGCATGGATGGCAAATTATGATAAAAACGGCGCGACCATCAACTTCAAGGAGCTTTTCACATGCTTTCCCGGTTTTCAAATGAAGTGCTGTCCCACGGTTCCAGTGCCGTACTGCCCCAGAATTTGAGCGATTATTGGATTAAAGCACTCCAGAAGCTCTGCGACGATTTTCTAGACAGCAATTTTACCATCGATCAATGCACCGAAACCCTGGATATGGGAGACCCTGTCCTGGTGTCCTGCGTCCACGAAGTGCTCCATTCCAGGCACGGAGCCGGTTCCGAATTCTCGGATGAAGAGATGGCCGAGAAGGTCACCATTTACGCCCTGTCCATTACCATGGAAACCATCCGCCGGGAGTCGGGCATTCAGTTGCCGGCCCCGACATTAGAAAATCTGCTCTCTATTGACAGGATTGTCCAGTTCGGGAAAATCAACCCCGATTTCGGGCAATTCCTCGAACGGGCCTGTATCGCTCCCGAAAACGAAACATCCGCCGGAGAAGGCTGGTTACAACGACTCAAAAATAAGATCTTTTCCCGCATCACCGAAAGTTGACCGAACAGGCTTCTCTTTACTTCGTCATGGATCAGGCATCACTGTATTCCATTCTTTCTAAGACCATAACCTTTTCTCGCTTCCTGAAAATGGTCCGTCGGTCATCTGCACTCATGGGCGGCCGGACGAGTATTTAATCAAATTTGCTTCCACGGCCTCCATTTATGGAAATCAATCCTCATGTCCCACACGGTGAAGCTTGATGATATTGGTTGAGCCGGCCTTGAGTCCCATACCGATTACCAGCACCACCAGGTCCCCATTCTGCACGCAGTTTTTTCCGATAAGCAGGCTCTCACTGGATTTCACCAGGCGGACGGCATTTTCGATGTCGGCGATGAACATCGGGGTAATGCCCCACAGCAGCGACAGGCGGTGGTAGGTATCCATCCGCGAGGAAAATGCGTATACCGGTTTGGACGGGCGCTGCTTGGAGATTTGCTTGGAGGTGCCACCGGAAACGGAAAAGGCAATGATGCAACGGGCGTTGACTTCCTGGAGAATGTTGACGGCACTCTGGGCCACGGCGTGGGTCACCGGATCCGCGGTGTCCGAATCATAGTGCAAATTTACCCTTAAAAAGGGCGAGCTTTCGGACTGCTCGGCAATTTTGACCATCATCTGCACCGCCTTGACCGGGTATTTACCGGAGGCGGTTTCCCCAGAGAGCATCACGGCATCGGTGCCGTCAAAAATGGCATTGGCCACATCCGACGCTTCGGCACGGGTGGGTATGGGATTGGCGCTCATGGTCTCCAGCATCTGCGTCGCGGTGATCACCGGCTTGTTTTTGCGCACAGCCGCGGAGATAATTTTTTTCTGGATAATAGGCACCAATTCAGGCTGCATCTCCACGCCAAGGTCTCCACGGGCCACCATGATGCCGTCGGCGGTATCCATAATCGCCTCCAGATTGTCCACAGCCTCCGGCTTTTCGATCTTGGCAATCACCGGGATGTTCACTCCCTGCCTTTTCATGATGGCTTTGATCATGTCCAGATCCTCGGCTCTCCGCACAAAGGAGAGGGCAAAAAAGTCCACCCCGTTCTTAATGCCGAAATTCACATCCCGGATGTCTTTGTCCGTCAGTGACGGGGCGGAGACCTTCACGCCCGGCAGGTTGATGCCTTTGTTCTCATTCAGCATGCCGCCGTGGATCACCTTGCAGTTGACGGTGTCGCGGGTTTTGGATTCCACCACGAGCCGGATCAGGCCGTCGTCCAGCAAAATGGTGTCACCGGGCTGCACATCAGAATGCAGATTCTGGTAGGTGGTAGAAACCATCTGGGCCGTGCCCGCCATGGGAGTTGAGGTGATGGCAAACGCGGCATTGCGCTTCAGCCGCACCGGTTCACCGTTTTCCAGCTTGCCCACACGGATTTTAGGCCCCTGAAGGTCCAGCAGAATGCCCACCGACCGGTTGAGTGTTCGGGCGACGGACCGGATATTGCGGATCGCCTCGGAATGGGTTTCGTAATTGCCGTGAGAAAAATTCAGCCGGGCCACATTGATGCCGGCCGCAACGAGCTTATGGAGCATTTCGGGGGAATTCGAAGCCGGGCCGATGGTGGCGACGATTTTGGTTCGGATGGTCATGTGCAACCCTTTCTTAGCCTGCCGCAGGTTCCGGCAAACAGCGTGTTTTAGATACATGTGGGGCCAATAGCGATGCAGAGAAAAGCGCCCCCTAAGATAGCGGGGGCGTTTGGGCGAGCAAGCCTCATACAGATCGGTTTACCGAATTTTTCCGAATATTAATTATACTTTAGAAAAGAATCAAGCCTAAAAAGAGCGTCCGGCGATTTCTGGAAGGACGTGTTTATTCATCCCCGAGATGCATTGGGCGTGCTGATCCAGATTGCCGGAAACCGGAATGGGAAGGATTGGCCGCGGCTTGAAGCGGGGAGGGTTCAATGGCTTGCTTTAAGCGAAGCTGACCCCGATGCCCATTGGTATCGGTCAATTGCCGGTCGGAGAAGCCGTTCTGGCTTGGGCAGTTCAATCGCAGGCTGCGGCGAGCAGCCGGTTCGATAACACGTGGCCCAGAATAGCCTGGCTCTCGGCATCCAGGTATGTCGATGCCCGTTTTTCGAAAAGGAGTGAGGCCGATGCAGGGAAATCGTCGTCGGCATCGTTGAAGACCAGCAGCAGGGGCATCTTTGGCAGCGGGGTAAAGCGCCGGCACAGGTCGCAGGCGATGTCCATATCCGGAATGCTGCCGCCCAGGGCGTCACAACCCTTTTCAAGCGCGCTGACACGCCCTGAAAATGTCCTGGCCAGCGGCCTCTCCACGGTGTCTGTCCAGAATACTGTCAGCGGGCCGGCATCGGGAAAATCCCGATAGGCCGCCCATTCTTTTTGCGTGGGCTCAAACAGCGGACACATGATCAGGTATCGGCACACCACCACGCAATCGGAAAAATCGGGACGATGTCCCGCCTCATTCTTCAGTCCGTCAGCAGTCAATCGGATAGACTGTCCGAAATAGGGCACCACTATGGCATCGCCATCCAACGTGATGCCCAGCACCTCTTCTTTTCCGTCAAACCGCAAGGAAGTCAACTGTTCAAGATAGTTGCGATACGTTTCATGGTAAACCGAGCCGGTTGCGTTTTGACTCATCGTCGTTTCCTTGGGCGTCTGTTCATTCATCCGGTGAAGGCTGGCGTGGACAAGGGGGGCATCGATACTTATTTTTCACAATTAATTATACAGCCCGCGACCTTTTGGCAACCGGTTTTATTGCCATGCAATCACACGAAGGAAAATTAAACGGCAACCGAAGAAGCCGATGTGGAAAGAAAATATGAAGAACCGACCCAACGGAAACGTACCCGTGGCAGTCACCCGGCCCCGCAAGAAAAGAAAAACCATGGAGCTGGATACTATCGAGGTCAAGGGTGCCCGTGAGCACAACCTGAAGCAGATCGATGTCAGCCTGCCCAAAAAGAAGCTCATCGTCTTCACCGGTGTGTCCGGTTCGGGCAAGTCCAGCCTGGCCTTCGACACCATCTTTGCCGAGGGCCAGCGCCGCTATGTGGAGTCCCTGTCCGCCTATGCCCGCCAGTTTATCGGCCAGATGGAAAAGCCCCGTTACGACACCATCCGGGGACTGTCACCGACCATCTCCATTGAACAGAAGTCAGCCAGCAAGAACCCCCGCTCCACGGTCGGCACCATTACCGAGATCTACGATTACCTTCGCGTGCTCTACGCCCGCATCGGCCAGCAAACCTGCATTAAATGTCACCACCCCGTGGGCAAGGGTGACGCCCAGAGTATGGTTGACCGCATTCTTGAGATGCCCGAAGGCAAAAAGATTCTCATCCTGGCACCGGTCATCGACAGCCGCAAGGGGGAACACAAGGAGGTGATGGCCCGGCTTCAACGGCAGGGATACGCCCGGGTACGGGTCAACGGCGTGGTGCAGGAGATCGAGTCTGTCCAGACCCTGGCCCGCTACAAAAAGCACACCATCGAAGCGGTGGTGGATCGTCTGAAAATCTCCAAAGCCGGCAGTTTCAGAAAACGATTGACGGACTCGGTGGAAACCGCCCTGCGGCTGGGCGAGGGCCGCATCATCGCACACCGCATGGCCAGCGGCGACATCCCCATGAGCGAGGCCCGTTCCTGCTGCGGCGTCGCCTACCCTGAACTGGACCCGCCCATCTTCTCCTTCAACTCGCCCCTGGGCATGTGCCCGGACTGCAACGGCATCGGTGCCAAGCTGGCCATGGACGCAGACCGGGTCATCGCCGACGGCACGCTCAGCATCCGTCAGGGAACGGTCATCCCCTGGCAAGGCCATTTCACCGGCAAGGGAAAACTGAACGGCTCCTGGACGGCCGAACAATTAAGGGCCATGGAAGAACAATGGGGCGTGGACTTCGACACACCCTGGGATCGGTTGTCCAACCGGCAGAAGCAGCTGATTCTCTATGGTTCCGGCGGGCGTGAACTGACGGTGAGCTGGAATGCAGAGAAAATTCAAGGGTCCTATACCACGACCTATGAAGGACTGCTCAACACCCTCATGCGCCGCTATACGCAGACCGAATCGGAAAATGCCAAAAAGTACTACAGCCGCTTCCTCTCCACGCGGCCCTGTGACACCTGCGGTGGCCGGCGCCTGAAACCCGAAGTGCTGGCGGTAAAGATTGGCGACCGCTCCATCATCGACGTCACCGAAATGACCATTCGGGAAGCTCAGGAATTTCTCACCGGATTGAAGTTGACCGGCAACCGAAAGATCATCGCCGATGAACTGCTCAAAGAAATTAACGGCCGACTGGGTTTTCTGGTCAACGTGGGACTGGACTACCTGTCACTCAGCCGCAAAGGTCCCACCCTGTCCGGCGGTGAATCCCAGCGCATCCGTTTGGCATCCCAGGTGGGATCGGAGCTCACCGGTGTCCTCTACATCCTGGACGAGCCATCCATCGGCCTGCACCAGCGAGACAACATCAAGCTGTTGGGCACCCTGCGTCATCTTCGGGATATCGGCAACACCCTCATCGTGGTGGAGCATGACCGGGAAACCATGGCCTCGTCGGACTGGATCGTTGACTTCGGCCCCGGCGCCGGGCACCTGGGGGGTGAAATCGTAGCCCAGGGCACGCCCAAGCAGATCATGCGCCGCAAAGCCTCCCTCACCGGCCGGTATCTGAGCGGCCGGGATGAAATTGAAACGCCGGCCACCCGGCGACGCATCGAAACCGCCGGCCGCCGGTGGATCGCCATTGTCGATGCCACCGAAAACAACCTGGACCACCTCACCGTGGACATCCCGCTGGGGCTGCTGGTGGCGGTAACCGGTGTTTCCGGTGCGGGCAAGTCCACACTGATCAACCAGATTCTCTACCCGGCCATGGCGGGCAAGCTGCACAACGCCATGCTGGAGACCGGCCGGCACAAGGCCATCCACGGGTTGGAACATCTGGACAAGGTGATCAACATAGACCAGAAGGCCATCGGCCGCACCCCACGCAGCAACCCGGCCACCTATACCAAGGTGTTCGATTTTATCCGGGATTTTTTCGCCCAGCTTCCCGAATCCAACATGCGCGGGTACAAGAAGGGCCGCTACTCGTTCAATGTCAAAGGAGGGCGCTGCGAAGCCTGCAACGGTGACGGTTACATCAAAGTGGAGATGCACTTTCTAGCCGATGTCTATGTGCCCTGCGAAACCTGTCGGGGAAAACGCTTCAACGACGCCACCCTGGAGATCAAGTACAAGGACCACTCCATCGCCAACGTGCTGGACCTGTCGGTCCTTCAGGCCAGGGAGCTTTTTAAGAACCATCCGCGCATCCGGCGTATCCTGGACACCCTGATGGATGTCGGGCTCTCCTACATCAAGCTGGGTCAGGCAGCCACCACCCTCTCCGGCGGCGAAGCCCAGCGCATTAAGCTGGCCCGTGAACTGGCCAAGCGAGCCACGGGACGCACCCTTTACATCTTGGACGAGCCCACCACCGGCCTGCACTTTCAGGATATCAAGATGCTGCTGGCCGTGCTCCAGCGCCTGGTGGAAGGCGGCAATACCGTGGTGGTGATCGAACACAACCTGGATGTGATCAAGACCGCCGACTGGATCATCGACCTGGGTCCCGAGGGGGGCAAAGGGGGTGGGCGTATGGTGGCCCAGGGCCCGCCGGATGAAGTTGCCATGGTGAAAAAAAGCTATACCGGCCGGTTTCTCAGAGAGATCATGGCGGGTGCCGGTAAGGATTGAATATAGCGCACCAATCCACTGGCAATCTCCCCAGAAAAGACCGCATCGGTGCGCACGGTGAATTTCAACCGGAAATGTGGTATGCCAGGCGCCATGAGAGATACCGACCATACCGGAGCAATCGGCCACCTGCCGGTGGCAGCAGTCCTGGAACAGCTCAAATCCGCAATGCGGAACAACCCCGCAGCGGTGCTGGTGGCACCGCCCGGTGCCGGCAAAACGACTGCCGTGCCGCTGGCCCTGCTGGAGGAAGCATGGCTGTCCGGCCAGCGCCTCCTGCTACTGGCCCCCCGCCGTCTGGCTGCACGGGCTGCCGCCCATCGCATGGCATCTCTGCTGGGCCAGCCGGTGGGCATGACCGTGGGTTACCGGGTGCGCATGGAAAGCCGGGTTGGGCCGCACACCCGCATCGAAGTGGTCACAGAAGGTGTGCTCACCCGCATGCTCCAGAGCGACCCGTCATTGGCCGGCGTTGGGCTGGTCGTCTTCGACGAGTTTCACGAACGCAGCCTGGATGCCGACTTGGGGCTGGCCCTGTGCCGCGACATCCAGGGGGTGCTCAACGACGATCTTCGGCTGCTGGTGATGTCCGCCACGCTGGATCCTGCAGCGGTGGCCGCCTTATTGGATGACGCACCCCTGATCCGATGTGATGGCCGTATTTTTTCTGTAGAGACCCGGTATGTGGACCGGCCGGCAGCCCAACCCGTCGAACGGGCCGTTGCCTCTACCCTCCGGCAGTCAGTTGCGGCCAACGAGGGCAATCTTCTCGTCTTTCTGCCCGGCGCACCGGAGATCAGACGGGTGGCCCGCTTACTTGAAGACGGAGATCTTCCCCGCGGGTGGAATGTCGCCCCGCTCTACGGCAATCTGCCCCGTGAACGGCAGGATGCCGCCATATCACCGCCCCCGGCCGGGCAGCACAAGATCGTGCTGGCCACGCCCATTGCCGAGACCAGCCTGACCATCGAACAGATCGATGTCGTGGTGGACAGCGGATTGCAGCGGGCGCCGCGCTTCGATCCCGGCAGCGGCATGACCCGATTGGTGACGCTGCCGGTGTCCCGGGCATCGGCCGACCAGCGCCGGGGGCGGGCCGGTCGCATGGGTCCGGGCATCTGCTACCGGATGTGGAACGAAGCGACCCACCATACGCTCGTGCCCCACAACCGACCGGAGATCCTCGACACCGATTTGGCCGGACTGGCCCTGGAATTGGCTGCCTGGGGGCTTGAGGCCCCCGATGCCCTCGGCTGGCTGGATCCACCGCCAACCCCGGCATTTGCCATGGCCCGTCAGTTGCTCCTGGATCTGGGAGCCCTTGACGATCGTGGGAAAATCACCGCACACGGTCGGCATATGGCGGATCTGCCCCTGCACCCCCGCCTGGCCCACATGATTCTGGCGGCCCGCAGGGACAAAGTGGGTCGTTCCGCCTGCGAAACTGCCGCCATCTTGAGTGAACGTGACCCCCTTCATTTTATAGGCCGGGAGCGCGATGCCGACCTGAGATTGAGGCTGGATGCACTGCAAGCCTACCGGGCGAAGAGGGCATTTCACATGAATGGCTGTAGCGTCGATACATCCGCTGTGAAGCATATTCTGAAAGTGTCGGCAGTGCTTCAACACCGGTTGGGCATTAGCGACAAAACCAATCGGGCATCCGATCCGGGCAGGCTGCTGGCCTGGGCCTACCCCGACCGCATTGCCCGGCAACGACCCGACAGCCCGGGCCGCTTTTTGCTCACCAGCGGCCGCGGTGCCTATTTCGACCCGCCCGAACCGCTGAGTGCCAGTGAATACCTGGTGGCGGCACGCACGGACGGCGACCGGCGAGAGGCCCGCATCTTCATGGCAGCCGCAATCGATAAAGAAGGCCTGCTGGAGCAGTTCACACACCGGGTCCAATGGCTGGAATCGGTGGCCTGGGATTCCCAGCGGCAGGCCGTATCATGTATGCGGAAGCTGGTTCTGGGGGCGCTCACCATGGAAACTGAAATATTGACCAATCCTGCTCCCCAAGCCGTGATGGCCGCCATGATCACCGGTATTCGTGAGAACGGCATCGACATCCTTCCCTGGACGCGGACCCTGCGGTCCTGGCAAACTCGGGCTATGCTACTGGCACGGATAGATGCAGAAGGCGGTCCCTGGCCTGATGTCTGCGATGCCGCGCTTTCCAGCACCCTGGAAAGTTGGCTCTCGCCCTATCTTTCCGGCATGACACGATTGAAAGATCTGGGAACGAAGGTTTTTTCTAACGCGTTACGTAATCTTCTCGGTTGGCGGCAACAGCGCCAGATCGATGAACTGGCCCCCACCCACATCACGGTGCCCAGCGGTTCCCGCCTACCCGTCGACTACAGCGAACCGATACCGGTGCTGGCCGTAAGGGTTCAGGAAATGTTCGGCACCACCATAACCCCGGCCATCGCCGGAGGCCGAATACCCGTGATACTGCACCTGCTTTCACCGGCAGGCCGCCCCGCCCAGATTACCCGGGACCTGGCCGGTTTCTGGCAAAACAGCTACCCCGAGGTAAAAAAAGCGCTCAAAGGACGTTATCCCAAACACGTCTGGCCGGATGATCCACTGAGTGCCACTCCCACGGCACGGGCCAAACCCAGAAAGTCAAAATGACATAGTCAAACTGAACGGTGGCCCGATCATTGAATGTGTGGTAGGATCTGCTACTTTCCGCCGGATCGCCAGCCGGGGAACAGTCAATAAACAAATGCGCGGAATAAGGGACATGAGGAGGCGGCTACTATGAGTTGGCTGAGTATTGGATTGATCGGTTCCATCGTGTTCACCCTGCACTCATTTCAGCAGATCAAGATGACGCTGAAAGAAAAGGGACATCACGTGGATTTGATGACCGGATGGCTCGACGATTACCGGCGGTTCAAGCAACTGGCCCTCAACGAGCCGGACGAAACGACCCGATATAAATATCAGCGGGTACTGAACGGCCTCTACCTGGCCCTGGCAGGTCTGGTTTTCATCCCGCTGCTGATGATCATGGGAAAATAGGCGGTTCCCGGGTGAAATCACCCGAAAGGAGAATACCGATGCCCCGATACCACTGGATCCTGATCCTTGCGTCAGCGGTTCTGATGATCGCGGGTTGCGCCACCCTCCACCCCGATTATGAAACGCCCAGCGTAAACGTCAGCGCCATCCGGGCACTGCCATCGGACAGCATCGCACCGCGATTCGAAATCGGCCTTCACATCATCAATCCCAATCGAGCAGCTCTGAAGCTTCAAGGGATCGCCTACAGCCTAAAGCTTGACGGGCACAAGATTTTGACGGGTGTCGCCAACGATCTGCCAACGATCGACGGCTATGGAGAAGGCGACGTGACCCTGATTGCCACCACCAGCCTGCTGAGCAGCATACGCTTTTTTGCTGATCTGGTGAACGCACAGCGGGATACGATTGCTTATGAGCTCAACGCCAAACTCGACCTCGGCGGCCTGAGGCCCAATCTCCATGTCGGGGAAAAAGGGGAGATCAGCCTTTCCGGGCAAACCCGTTAGCTGTTACCATAGGCTATGGCCTGCAAGAGTGCCTATGAAAACCGACTTCACCCCATCCCAACGGCTCGGTCAGGAAGCAATGGATGTCAACAGCTGTGCCGTTGCCCGGGCCGCGGCCAATCGTCTCTTATCAGCGTGACATCAACGCCACATCCGAATCTGTAAGAGGGTCAACATGTTTAACGAATCGTTCGTCGTCACCATAGAGGTGGTCCCTCCGGACGGACCGGACCCGGCAAAAGTCCTTTCTGCCCTGGATGCCTTGAACGCACTGCCGTTCTTCGGTTTCAGCGTGGCCACCAACCCCGTGGCCAAGCCCCGCATGAGTGCCATGGCCCTGTGCGCCATGATCCTGCAGCGCACGAAAAAGCCAGCCATCCTGCACCTCACCACCCGGGACCACAACCGCTTGAGCCTGCAAGGCGAATTGTGGGGGGCCAAAGCGCTTGGCATTGAAACGGTACTGGTGGCCACCGGCGATTTTTTGGCCTTCAAGGACCGGGGAAATACGACCGACGTCCGGGATACCGACGTCTACGGATTGGTAAGCTTGGCCCGGGAAGCGGGCCTGCAGACCGGTGTGGTTTTTGACACCCACCCCGAAAAAAACGGCCTGGCCAGGGCGGTGGATCACTTGCGGCGGAAAGTGGACGCCGGCGCCCAATTTGCCGTGAGCCAGCCCGTTTATGACGAACCTGGAGCCGATGAAATCGCCGACGCCATCAGAAATATCGACATCCCTGTCATCATGGGCATCCTCCCCCTGCGCACACCCCGGCACGCGGAATTTCTGCACACCAAGGTGGCCGGCATCACCGTGCCCGATTTGCTGCGGCAACGCATCCACCGCGCTCCAGACCCGGTGGCCGAAGGTGCCGCCAACGCCCGCGAAATGGTCGATACCGCTCGAACCCGGTTTGCCGGCGCCTGCATTATGCCCCCATTCGATCATTACGAAGTAATGGTCGACATTCTATAAATACGAAAAACGATCCTCAACCCATTCAAACCCAGGAGATTGAAAATGGCTCAAACGGCGAGGGAAAAGAGAAAGGCTAAGGTTATCGAGGTGCTCAACAAAGCCCGGTCCATGGAACTGACGGCCATCACCCAGTACATGAACCAGCATTACAACCTGGATGACAAGGACTATGGCGAGCTGGCCGCAAAGGTCAAGCTGATCGCCATCGACGAGATGCGCCACGCGGAAGGCTTTGCCGAACGGATCAAGGAACTGGGAGGCGAGCCCACCACAGAACCCGACCAGAAGGTCACCAAGGGTCAGAAGGTCGAACAGGTTTTTACCTTTGATGCCGGCCTCGAGGACAATACCATCGACATCTACAACCAGTTTCTTCTGATCTGCCGCGAAAACGGGGACAGCACGAGCATGAAGCTGTTCGAGCAGACGATCGATGAGGAGCAGCTTCACTTCAACTACTTCGACAACATCAGTGACCATATCAACACGTTGGGCAACACCTACCTGGCAAAAATAGCCGGCACCTCTTCGGCCACCGGTATCGGGCCCAGCGGCTTTGCTGTCAGTGGCGCCGCCTGATGCGCCAAAAAGACCCATTCCATCATTCTCAAGAACGCTGAATCGACAGCCATCAATTGAGGGTTGCCATGAACGTCAGCTTTTTCATCTCCCTGTTGGCAATCGCCCTGGTTTATCTACCGGATCCGTGCAGTCCGGTCGCCCATGCGGCTACCGACATGCCGGCAGAAATTGAAAAGACGTTTGATTTCGGGACCCTGATCGAACACACGGTTTCGGTTCAAAGGGGCGCTCACCGGGTTTCGCTGCGCTTGAGCCAGCGGCGTGAAACCGAAGGATCGGTAAGTATTGTCGGCGCCCACCTGACATTCTACCCCGACACCGAACCGAGCACACCGCTGCTGACAGTGCCCATTTTCGAATCCCTGCTGGCCGACATGATGAACGCGCTTTACGGACGGTTTGGCGCCGATCTCAAACTGAACAGTTTAGGCGCGGGAAGCTTCATGGGAATTAAGGAGGTAGAGAAGAAAAGCATTCTGGCTTTCAACGGCTACGCCCCCTGGGAGCAGTATCTCAACAATCCCGGTGCCTTCAGCCAACCGAGGATTTACACCGTCGTGCAGGACCGCTGGAAAATAACCGGTGTTTTTTCGGCAATCACCGATGCATTTGCCCCGCTGGGTTATGAGGCCACCTTATCCGGTTTTGAAAAACTGTTTGTTTTTCCGGCGGAAAAATGCTCTTTTTACCCGGAGTTGGAGGATTTGGGCATCCACAGGATGGACCGGTTCCCTTACCCGGGCACCATTTCCTTCACCCTGATACCGAAACCATAGAAACTCGGCGGATGACGGTGCACAGCACATCAGGAGACGCCGCTAACGACTGATAGAACCAACAGAGGCCCACACTCGATGAAGAACATCCTTGTCGTTGACAACGATCCCATCATGCTCCACACGTTTGTGGGGCTGCTGAAAAGCCACAGCAGTTTTTTACAGGTCCTCTCCGCAGCCAATGTCCAAACAACCCTGGAAATCCTTGCCGGGGAGGACATCCACGTCCTGATCACCGGCATGCACATGTCCGAAATGGAAGCCTTTGAGCTGTTGTCGCTGCTGGGGGCTGATTATCCAGAAACCCGCGTTATTTTTATGACCAACAATGCGTCGGCCATGCTCCGCACCAAGATCAAGCAGATGGCGTCGGTCATTCACTTCGATCAGGCGTTGGACATCAGCATGCTCACCAAACGGATCTTCACCGAATTGCAGATCGACTACGGCGGCCAGTTACGGGGGCTCACACTCTCCTCATTTCTCCAGATGCTGGAACTGGAGGGTCGTTCCTGCACCCTGCAGGTCACGGCCAAAGGCAAAACCGGATCGATCTACATTTTAGACGGCAAGCCCGCCGCCGCCAAGATGGGGTTGCTGACGGGCAAGCCTGCCCTGCTGCACATTCTCACCTGGGAAAACGTTTTGATCGATATCGACTATGCACCCCGGGAAGCGCCGCGGGAGATCACCACATCGCTGATGAACATGCTGCTGGAGAGTGGTCGGATGGTGGATGAAAAGCAGAGCCAGCGGCCCAACCAGCGCAAGCACAGCCGTTACGATTGCCTGGTGGGCGTGAATTACGACATCAGCGACTGGACCTACCAGTGCTATATGCGGGACATCAGTGAGGGGGGCGCCTACATCGAAACCGAACAGCCCATCAAAGTGGGTCAGCGGCTCACCGTATCGCTTACGTCTCCTGTATTGGAGCGCACCTGCGCCATCAACGGGACGGTGGTCCGCCGGGACCCCAAAGGCATCGGTGTCCGCTTCGAGAATTTGACCCTGCAGCAAAAGCAGGTCATCCGGTGCCTGACAGAAACCCGCTGCTCACCGATCTCCGGCCCCTCCCAGCCACCCAGCAACCCTGATGAGAAGCTGTCCCTGGACTGACCGTGGACGATGGCGTCAGCGGTGAGGGGGTCCGGACAGTTCTGTATGAGCCGGGCCTGGCCGTGTCGGCCGGGTTAATGATAGAGAGGAGAGCATGTCCAAGCAGTATGACGCATTGGTAATCGGGTCCGGCACCGCCGGTCAAACCGCCGCCTACGAATTGAATCGCAACGGCCTGACCGTGGGGATGGTAGAGCACAGCCAGCGGCCCGGGGGAACCTGCGCGCTCAGCGGCTGCCAGGCCAAAAAATGGTTCTACGAAGGTGTCGAAACCGTGGCCCGTTCCCGCCATCTTTCCGGCATAGGAATCACTTCCGCAGCCGTTGCCAGCTGGCTGGAGCTGCGTGACGCCAAAAACCGGTTTACGTCGCAGGTGCCTGACAATACGGTCAACGGACTGAAAAAAGCCGGCATCGATTTGATATGGGGGCGTGCCCGATTCACGGACCGACATACCATCTCCGTGGACCATCAGCAGCTTTCCGCCCGCTTCATCGTTCTGGCCACCGGTGCGGTTCCCATGCAATTGCCCATAGACGGCGCGCAGCATATGGTCACCAGCAGTGAATTTTTGGAGTTGGACCGGCTTCCCCGCCGGATCATTTTCATCGGTGGGGGCTTTATCTCCTTTGAATTCGCTCATTTTGCCGTCCGGCTGGGGCCAACGGATACCCGCTGCACGATCCTGGAAGCCGGCCCCCGACCACTGGGGCCTTTTGACGGGGAGATGGTTGGCCTGCTGACGGAAGCTTCCGCTCCGGAAGGCATCGAGATTCTCTGCGATGTCAAGATCACCGCGATCGAAAAAACCGGTGACGCCTTCAGGGTCACGACAAAAGATGGCCGCCGCTTTGACGCCGATCTCGTGGTCCATGGCGCCGGCCGCACGCCGGACCTGTCGGATCTTGACCTGGAAAAAGCGGGGATCGAATCGACACGGCGAGGTATCACCGTGAACGAGGAAATGGTCACGTCGAATGCTCACGTTTACGCCGTTGGCGACTGCGCCGCCACGATCCAACTGGCCCGGGTGGCGGACGCCGAGGCGCAGGTGGCGGCCACCGGCATTGTCAGTCGCCATACGGGCGATCGACACGAATCCTCCATGGACTACACGGCCGTGCCGTCGGTGCTGTTCACCTATCCCCAGTACGGGATGGTGGGCGCCACGGAAGAGGCGCTTAAGGAAGCGGGCATGGTGTATAAAAAAAGTGTCGGCAAGAATCTGACCTGGCCGACCTACAGGCGCGTGGGGATGAAATCGGCAGCTTATAAGGTGTTAGCGGATGAGAAAGGGACGCTGTTGGGGGCACATGTTCTGTCGGACAACGCCACCGGGTTGATCAACACCTGCACCCTGGCCATGGTCAACCGCATCCCCGTCGAAGCGCTCTACCGCCAGAGCATCATGACACCTTACCCCTCCAGGGAAAGTGACATCATCTACATGCTAAAACCCCTGATCGCATGACCCGATCCGTGATGGCGATATCGGTATTTTTCCGGCCCTGAAAAACGGTTGGTTTGCCAAAGCGAAGGACGTTCAGCTCCGCCGGATCATTTCATGGATCACATCGGCCAGACGCACCCCGAGAGCCTGTTCCTTGGGAAGAAAACAGTCCGCCCTGTCATGCAGTCCGGCCGCTTGGGCGGCCGCAGAATCCTGACCGGCCAGGACCACCAGGCGAATATTTTCTGCCACACCGTCGATGGCATCGATCAACCGGATGACCGACTCTTGTGGGAACCCGATATCGAGAAAGACAACATCCGGCTGCTGATTTCTCATCATGTCTTCCGCCGCGTTGATGGTATCCGCTTCGATGACGTCGACCAGGGTTTCGTTCGTCTGGATGGTCGCTTTCAGTTTGCGGCGGAAGATCGGGGACGGATCAACGATCAACACCCTTTTTCGGTCTAACAGCATGGGCACGCCCGTTATCAAAATTTTAGTTTATTAAATAGCCTACCGCATCCGGCAGCCTTGTGGCAATGGTCGATTGACTGATATTAAAGCGGCCGTTCTTGAGATCCTGTCAGATGGGATCAGCGTTTACCCGAGCGAACAATCGAAAAAACCAGCCACAGGCCCAGGAACGTGGCAATGATGTAACCGGAAAACCCCAGCACATCGGTGACGGAAAGGGTCTGTACACCGAAAAAATCGACCTCGAAGAGCAGTACTTTGCGGGTGGAGTTGAGAATCAGGGAGGCAGCGATCAGCGAAGCCGCCACCACCAACCCCAGTGTAAGGCGGTTGATGCCGTTTTCGAATTTCCTGGACGTGTCCTCAAGGCCGGTGTGGGCGATCTCGAATTTGGGTGTTTCCGTGGCCAGGCGTTTGAACAGCCCGTGGGCCAGGTGGGGCATCTGGCGCAGGTAGCCGCCGAACAACTTTGTGTCCCGGCCCACATTCTTGAACACTTTGTGGGCTTCGTAGCCCTGTTGCAACAACTTCTTGGCGTAGGGTCGGGTGACCTCCAGCAAACTGGCCTCGGAACCCAGGATCTTACCCAAGGCTTCGGTCTGGATGAACGTCTTGAAGAGTAAAAGCAGGTTGCGGGGCAGTCGGATGCGGTACTTGTATACCAGCCGCATGGTCTGGTAGTAGACATCCTTGACCGAAATGGTCTTCAGGGAGCGCCCGTAAAAGGGTTCGGCCATGTCCTTGAGGTCCATTCGGAAGCTGTTCAGATCCATGGTCCGGGGATCCAGCAGGCCGGCGGCCTCGAAGGCCTCCATGACCATGTCGTAGTCGTGCTCGGCAAAACCCAGGAACAGGTGGGCGATCTGCATCATGGTCTCTTCGTCCAGATAGCCGACGATGCCGAAATCCACCAGGCTCACCCGGCCGTCGTGCATGACGAGTGTGTTGCCCGGGTGGGGGTCGGCGTGAAAAATGCCAGCGGCCATAAGCTGGCGGGAAAAAGATCGCAGGCCGATCATGGCCACTTCCTGGGGATCGATGCCGTGGCGCCGGATCTCGTCCACGCGATCCATCTTGATCCCCTCGATGTGTTCCATCACCAGCACGGACTTGGACGTGAGGTCCCAGTACACCTTTGGGATGTATATCTCATCGATCTCCTTGAAGCTGCGGGTGAATCGCTCGATGCTGCCGGCCTCGATGAGCATGTCCAGTTCTCGGAAGATGGTGCGTTCGAACTCCTTGACCAGGTTGACCGCCCCGACGATGCGGCCCAGATCGAAGCTTCGTTCGAACCGGGCGGCGAAGTAATACATGAGCTGGATGTCTTTGCGGATACGCTTTTCGATCCCCGGCCGGATCACCTTCACGGCCACCTTCTCACCGGTTTTCAAACGGGCAGTGTGCACCTGGGCCACGGATGCGGCAGCCATGGCCGTCTCGTCAATGCTTTTAAAAAGCTGATCCGGCGGTTGTCCCAGCTCGGTTTCGATCAGCCGGCGGATGCCCTCGAAGGGCACTGGCGGGACCTGATCCTGCAGTTTGGAAAATTCATCGATATATTCCGGGGGAAAGAGGTCGCCACGCGTGCTCATGAGTTGACCAAGCTTAATGAAGCTGGGTCCCAGTTCCTCCAGAGTACGACGAATGCGCACAGGATCGGGGAGGCCGGTTTTGATCTTGCTGCCGGTTCGCCCCCTCAGTCGATCGGCGACTTCACCCATGCCGTGTTTGATGAGCACGCGCGAGATCAGCCCGAAATGGCGAATGCCGCTGATGCGGCTGCTGGAAAAGGGAAACGGCATCAGATTACCTATTTGCTATCATTCCTGGAAGAATATTAATTGACGATGTCAAAAAATCAATCCTTTTGATCTGCCGTGCCATTCACCGACTTCCATTTTTGGGAAATTTTCTTCAGCATGTAGTCGTCGGCCACGTAACTCTCTACCAAGCCGCAGTCCACGCACACATAGTTGTCCAGGGCGGCCATGGCCGTCAAGCTGATGGGGATGGAGTTGCTGCCGAACGGGCCGCTTTTCAGAGGAAGGTCTTCGGCCGAATAGATGTTCACTGACCCGCATTTGGGGCATTTGCCCTGCTTCATGGTGGTTCCTCCCTTGTTGATCGTGGCTGGTTTTTCAGTGGATGGTTGCTTCCGGTGTTATGACGCAAACCGAAGTCGGTGTCAACGCACTTCACCGGGAAGGCAGAGCGGCGCCAGTTGGCGGGCGGAGGTGATGGAATGCCAGCGCAAAGGCATGGGAAGGGAAGTCACAATAACTGCAGGCCAGCTGGTATCCGGGATCTGACGAAGGCTCGACGATCCAATGACGGACACGGCGCTTTCCGTCGGCGCCGGGCACCTTGCAAAAGCCCGAGCGTTTCGGTACAAGGTCGTGATTCTTACCGGTGTCGCCAGACGACGTCCCTCATCCCGTTTCAACGGAGACCGGCAACACGCATGAAAGCAAGCCCTAAATCCAAGCTTCCCGTGTTTCTCATGGTAGCCGTGGCACCCATGTGCTGGGCAGGCAATATCGTGCTGGCCAAGGGCGTGGCCGAGTTGATTCCTCCGGTTTCACTGGCCTTCTGGCGATGGATGGTGGCCTTTATGGTTCTTTTGCCCCTGACCTGGCCCTACGTCAAACGCGACTGGAAAACGGCCCTGGCCGGGTGGAAAATATTGGGGCTGCTCGCCCTGTTCGGGGTCACCATTTTCAACACCTTGCTCTACACAGCCATGCACACCACGACGGCCATCAACGGTGCCCTGATCCAGACCACCATGCCGGCGGTCATCATTGTTATTTCCCTGATTCTATATGGAGAGCGGGTCTCCGGGATTCAGGCCGCCGGGGTGATGCTATGCGTCGTAGGTGCCGGGGTCGTGGTGCTCAAGGGCCGCTGGCAGGCGCTGATCGACCTGGCCCTGGCGCAGGGAGACCTGCTGATGATCGTGGCGGTGGTCCTTTATGCGCTCTACTCGGCCCTCTTACCCAAACGGCCGAACATGCATCCCATGAGCTTTCTGACCTACACCTTCGGCCTCGGATGCCTGGGGCTGCTGCCGCTCTACCTGTGGGAAATATCGGCCGTCGGGACTTTCACACTTACCCCCGGCGTGGCCGGCAGCATCGGCTACGTGGCACTCTTTCCATCCATCGTGGCCTATTTTTGCTGGAACCGGGGAGTGGCCGTCATCGGTGCCAACCGCACCGGCCTGTTCATCAACCTGATCCCCGTCTTTGCAGCCATCCTGGCCATCCTTTTCCTGGGAGAATCCCTGAAGTCCTTCCACCTGGCGGGCATGGCGCTGATCCTGGCTGGCTTTGTAATGTTCAACCGCTAACCGCCCGCCGGATACGCGCCAGGGCGTCCTGCAGAATCGACCGCGGGCAGGCGATGTTGATTCGCTCGAACCCGTCGCCTTCCGGCCCGAAGACAAACCCTTCGTCCATAAAAATCCGCGCTTTTCCAAGCATCAAGTGCTTGAGCGCCCACCTGTCCAGTCCCAGTCCCCGAAAGTCCAGCCACACCAGGTAGGTCCCTTCGGGCCGGATGACCCGGATGCTTGGAACATGCTTGGCGATGAACCCCTGAAGATAGTCCAGGTTGTCTTCGATATACGCCATCACCTGCTCCAGCCATGGTTCCCCTTCCCGGTAAGCGGTCTCGCAGGCGACGACACCGAAGGGAGAAGCCCACCTACCCATGCCGCTGCTGTTGAGGGTCTGCTGGAAGCGGCGCCTCAATCTGTCGTTGGGAATGATGACGTTGGAGGTGTGCAGGCCGGCCAGGTTGAAGGTTTTGCTGGGAGCCGTGCAGACCACCGCGTTGTGGGCCATCTCTTCGCTGATGGCGGCAAAAGGCGTGAAGGTGATTCCCTTGTAAATCAGGTCGGCGTGGATTTCGTCGGCAACCACCAGCACCCGGTGCTTGAGACAGATCTCCCCGACGCGTGTCAGCTCTTCACGGGTCCACACCCGGCCCACCGGGTTGTGGGGGCTGCACAGGATGTAAAGCGAGGTCGCCGGATCGGCCGCCTTTTTCTCGAAATCGTCAAAATCCATTGTATAACGGTCATGGTCGAGGATCAGGCTACTGGAGACAATCTCAGCGCCGTTGTTTTCAATGGCACTGAAAAAGGGATAATAGACCGGCCGCTGAATCAGCACCTTTTCACCCGGCCCCACAAAGGTGCGCACGAGGAGGTTGACCGCCGGCACCACCCCGGGCGTGGACACGATCCAGCCGGGTTCGATCGCCCAGCCATGGCGTCGTTGCATCCAATCCACCACGGCCCGGTCGTGGTCTGCGGTCCGAACCGTATACCCGAATATTCCGTGCTGCGCCCGCCGGACCAGGGCATCCACTACCGGCTGGGGAGCCGGAAAATCCATGTCCGCCACCCACAGGGGCAAGACCCGGTCTTCACCACAATAGTCTTCGGTGGCGTGCCAGCACGACGGGTTGTCCGGGTCCTGAATCACCCCCCATTTTGCAGAGTGGGTGTCTTTGCGGTTGATCTCCAGGTCGAAATCGTATTTCATAAGTATGTGCCTCCGGCTGACTGATCTTTAATACTACTTTTGCTGCATAGCACCTGATCTCGCTGACGTCGATTGTTTTTCAACCCCAACGTTGCAAAAGCCTGAGGGATTCGGAGCCAAGACGCCTGAAAGCAAATTACCTTTGGCCTTAAAAAATGGAGATAAGATGACCGCACCCAAGGAAACCGACTGGCACAAAAAGCAGGTCACACCGGACGAGGCCCTGGCCCGCATCGAACCGGGCATGAACATTTTTCTGAGTACCGGTGCTGCCGAACCCCGCACCCTGGTCAAGCGCCTCATGGCCTCGGATGCCTTGAATCTTCAGGACCTTACTCTGATCCAGATCCTCAGCTTCGGGGATGTCATCTCCCTGGAAGAGCTACGCTCCAACAAATACCGGCTGAAAACCTTCTTCTCCGGCTGGGTGGCCAGTGAGGCCATCATCGCCGGACGGGTAGATTTGATCCCCAGCCGCTTCTCGGCCATTCCGTGGCTGATCAAAGGCCGGCAACTGCCCATGGATGTGGCGCTGATCCAGATCACCCCGCCGGATGACGACGGGCTCTGCTCGCTGGGCATCGCCGTGGATGTGGGGCGGCAGGTCATGGCCCGGGCGTCGGTGGTCATCGGGGAAATCAACGCTGACATTCCCCGCACCTATGGCGACACGTTCGTTTCCGTGGATGAATTTGACCTGCTGGTGGAGAGCACCGAGCCGGCACCGGTGTTCTCCTGCTGGCCGGTGGACGATGTTTTTGACCGGGTGGCGGCCAACGTGGCCTCGGTGATCGAAGACGGCAGCTGCCTGGGGTTCACCTTCGGCCCCCTGTTCGACGCCCTGCCCCAGCACCTGGCCGGCAAGAAGGACCTGGGCATCCACACACCCTTTATCACCGATGCCGTTATGGCGCTGATCAAAAGCGGTGCGGTCTCCAACCGACGCAAAAAAGCCTTTCGCGGCAAATCGCTCACCTGTTACGCCATGGGCTCTCGCGAGCTGATGCGCTGGCTGGACCGCAACCCCCTGGTGGAATTTCAGAGCATCGACAAGGTCTTCAATCCCATGGAAATCGGCAGAAACCCGCGTTTCGTGACCATTTTCCCGGCCCGCAAGGTTGACCTGTCCGGGCGTATCGCCTTGCACGCCGGCAAAGGCCAGGTCACCTCCGGACCGGGTCAGGCCATGGATTTTCTCAACGGCGCGGAGATATCGGCAGGTGGCTTCACCATTTTCGCCCTGCCCAGTCGTAACCTCAAGGGGGAGAACAACATCCGCATCTCCATCGAAGAAATGCCCAACCAACTGAACCTGCCCGACTCGGTCAATATGATCGCCACCGAATACGGCATCGCTTCCCTGTTCGGCAGGACCTTGCGCGAACGGGCCCAGGCCATCATCGAAATCGCGCACCCCGATGACCGGCCAGCCCTGGTCGAGAAGGCCAAGACCCAACATATCATTTACCCTGACCAGATTTTTTTGGCGGAGAGCGCCCATCTCTATCCGTCGGAGATCGCCGAGCGGCATACCTTTAAAAACGATACCACCGTTCGCTTCCGTGCCCTCAAACCATCCGACGAAGAAGAGATGCGCCGCCTCTTTTACCGTTTTTCGGACGAGGCAATCTACTATCGCTATTTCACCCCCATCAAAACCATGCCCCACACCAAGATGCAGGCCTACGTCAATGTGGACTACCGGGATGTGCTCTCCGTGGTGGGGCTGGTGGGACCGCCGGGCCAGGGCCAGATCATCGCCGAAGCCCGCTTTGCCCGGCACAAGGACAAGCCATACGTGGACGTGGCCTTTGTCGTTGACGAGGAGTACCAGGGGCTCGGCATTGCCACCTACCTCTATCGCATGCTGGCCCGCCTGGCCTGTCAACGCGGTGCCCGGGGCATGACCGCCGACGTACTGGCCACCAACCAGGCCATGATCAAGGTGTTCGAAAGTGGCGACTATCCGATCCGCACCCGTTTCGATGACGGTGCCTACGCGTTGACCATTTCATTTGACAAGGACATCGAAGACTGAAGACTGGAAAAAATAACGTTGGCCACGGCCGGCGCCTTTTACTCGCCTGCCGCACGTGCTATGGTGTGGCAGGCTTGTGCAAACATATGCTATAAGCAGGGTAAAATGCGATTCGGCGTATGTGCGCACCTGCTTATGAGGAACAACTGAACTTTAACAAAAGATAGGCTTGGTCGATCATGTTTTCCTACGGTCACCGACAAACAATCGGATTCGGCAGCTCACTGACACCGGTCGGTAAAATCATGCTGATCGTCTATGCGGCGGTTTATGTTCTGGAATTGATCGGCGAACAATGGCTGGGAATACCCATCTATCAATGGCTGGCGCTCAGCCCACTGAACAGCGGGACTTTTCACATCTGGCAAGCGGTTACCCACCCAATCATCCACGACCCCGGGGCGCCCATCGGGTTCCTGATCAACTGTCTGGTCTTCTTTTTTTTCGCCGGCACCATCGAATCAGCCTTGGGGACCCGCGCATTTCTGCGGTTATACGTCATCGCCGCCCTGGGCGGCGCAACAGCCGGCCTGATTTTCGGCGGACTGACCTCCTTTAGCGTGCCATGTGCCGGCATGATGCCAAGCCTGCTGGCACTGATTATTGTCTTCGGGTTGCTGCAGCCTGAAGCCACCATCCTGCTCATGTTCGTGCTGCCCATCAAGGCCAAGTATATCAGCTATGGCACCACCATCGTGACCGCATTGACTTTCCTGGCCCAGACCAATGTCCACGGTGCCTATCATCTGGGCGGCATCGGCCTGGCCTGGCTCTACTTTCGCGCACCGACCCAGTGGCTCGACACCAACTGGTGGCGCTGGAAATTTTTCGCGCATAGCCAGAAAAAACGCCGAACCAAGTTTACCGTCATCAACGGCAAAAGCAACGATAAGGACAAACCGACCATTCATTGATCAAATGCCACTCAGACACGCACTGTCAGGATACGAGTCACGATAAAGTAACGATGCGTTGCAGGCAATGAAAACAGATAGGCACAAAAAGCCGGGAAAAATGGAAGCCCGCCTCTCCATGGCTGTCTTGGCTCTGCTCATTATTGCAGGAACCGGGGTGGTCATGCGCCAGTTTCAAATCAATCCGGGAGTGGTTGCCCTGCGGCCGGAATCGCATCAGCAGTCCCTTGCGCCGGCATCCGATCAGAGGGCGCTGATCGACACCACGGTAACCGGCATGGCCCCCTTTTCTCCTCCGGAACGCTTCAGCCCGGACACGCTATACGAAAAAATCAACGGCCGGGCAGACCTCTACCTCTCTTCGGGGTTCGTTTCCCTGAACACCCAGCGGTTCAGCATGCATAAAACCACCGGCAACTGGGTAGAGGTGTTCGTCTACGACATGGCTACAGCTGAAAACGCCTTTTCCGTTTTCAGCATGCAGCGACGGGAAGACGCCCAGGCCGCCGGCATCGTCTCCACTGCCTACCGCACGGAAAATGCCCTGTTCATGGTCCATAACAATTTCTACCTGGAAATCATCGGCACGGACATCACTGAGGCGTTACAGCAGGCGATCGGTTTGCTGGCCCACGCCTTTGTGCAGGCCCACGGCGGCAGCGCCGTGGCAAACGTGCCTGGTGCCAATCTGTTTCCCGAGAGCGATCTTCAAGCTGAAAGCCTTCAATTGGTAACCGCCAACGCCTTCGGATACGAACAGTTAGACCGGATCCATACGGCTGAATACCTGATCGACGGAACCCGCTTGACGGCATTTGTCTCTGACCGGCAGACCGCCGAGGCCGCATCGGCACTGGCCGTTGAATACCAGCAAACGCTGCTATCCTATGGGGCCGCGCGTGTTAACGACCCCCTGATTATCGCCGGGGTGAGCGTGATGCAGTTTTTCGACACCTATGAAATCGTCTTCAGCCGGGGGCGCTACCTGGCCGGTGTACACGAAGCCGACAGCCTGGAGGCGGCCGGGACCCTTGCCGGGCAGTTGGCCGGACATCTGGAAGGAAAGGAAATAAAAAGATGAACATCGAATGTTGAATTTTCGATCTTCGTTTTCATTCAGCGTTGGACGTTCGATGTTCGATGTTGGACGTTCATTATTCTAACCAAACCCGCAGGGAAAAAACCTGATATGGCTGAACCCTCCATCAACCGCCGCCAATTTATCGGGCGCTGTACCCGCGCCGGACTTTCCGTTGCCACAGCCGGTGCCCTGGGCATTGGCTTTTATGATAGCCAGCCGCCCACGGCCCTCTCCGAGGCCAGTGAAACGGTGCAGATCCCGGATTTTTCCATCACTGACATGCACGGAAGCATCTGCATCGCCCGCGGAACGGACCGGGCTGTTGCCGTGCAGCAGGCATTCGAAGCCCTGGGCGGCATGAAGGCCTTTGTCAAACCCGGTGAACGCGTGCTGCTTAAAGTCAATGCCGCCTTTGCCTCGCCGCCCGCATTGGGGGCCACCTCCCACCCGGACCTGGTCGCAGCCGTGGTGCGCTTGTGTTTAGACGCCGGTGCGTCCCGGGTGATCGTAACGGACAACCCCATCAATGATCCGGCCTCCTGCTTCGCCCTCAGCGGCATCGATGCGGCGGCCCGAATGGCCGGTGCCGAGGTGGTGATTCCACGCGAATCCCTTTTTGAGCGGTTCAGCGTTTCCGGCGGGCGCCTGATCCGAAACTGGCCGGTTCTCTATGCACCCCTGGCCCGGGTAGACCGCGTCATCGGCATGGCCCCGGTCAAAGATCACCACCGCAGCGGCGCATCCATGACCCTGAAAAACTGGTACGGCCTGCTGGGCGGGCGGCGCAACATTTTTCACCAGGATATCCACACGGTCATCCAGGAGCTGGCCATGATGATCAGGCCCACGGTGGTGGTGTTGGACGGCACACAGTCCATGCTGACCAACGGGCCCACCGGGGGGTCCCTGTCCGATCTCAAACCCACCGGCACCCTGATCGTAAGCACCGATCCGGTAGCCGCCGATGCTGCGGGGGCCACGCTGCTGGGCCGCACGGCCGCTGATCTGCCCTTTATCGCCAAAGCTGAAAGCGTAGGCGCCGGTACAGCAGACTATCGATCGCTATATTTGAAAGAGATACAGACCGGGTAATGTCAACAGCCAAAGGGAAAAGAGAACTGCAGAATAACCAATGTCCAATTTCGAATATCCAAGGAATGGATCGCTGCGCGATGCCGATTATTTTAAAGAGGCAGTATACAATCCTTCGACATTCTGCGGTTCCTCGTTCGACATTCGATATTCGCTTTTACCCGCTTACGAACCAATCCAACCGCAAAAACCATTAATATGAGAATAATCACCGCCAGGCGCATCAGCCAGATCTTCTTCTTCCTGCTCTTCCTGTGGTTCTGCATCGTTTCCACCCTGGGCGAGCAGTGGTGGCAGCTGCGCGGGTGGCCGGTGGGCTGGCTGATCCAACTTGACCCGCTGGTTGGCCTGGGCACCCTTCTGGCTACCGGCACGATCTACGCCGGTCTGCTGTGGGGCCTCTTAACCGTGGTTTTGACCATTTTGCTGGGCCGGTTTTTCTGCGGCTGGCTCTGCCCCTTCGGGACCCTGCACCAGGCTGTGGGATGGCTGGCCAATCTGGGTCGACGTGCATCGTGGAGGATCGCAGCCAACCGCTACCGTCGGAGCCAGGGTGTCAAATACACCCTGCTCCTCTTCCTGCTCGGTGCAACAGCCGGTACCCTCATCAGCCGATTGCTGAATGTTCCCATCCAGTCGCCTTACCTGGCTGCAGCAATTGTGGTTGCATTGCTTCTGCTTGGGGTGGGTGCGCTTCGTTTGCGAACCATATCCGGTGTTCGATGGGTGACCGGAGTTGCCATTGTGGCCGTCGGCTGGGTAACCCTGGGTCTTTTCACCGACGACTCACGGCTGTTGGCCGCATCCCTGCAGACCGGATTGCTGGACCCCATTCCCCTTTTTTACCGATCGGTGAACCTGACCCTGCTGCCGCTGGTGGACGGACGGCTGGTCTCCCTCTCTGCCGTCAGCCGGCTCTACCCGGGCACTTTTGCCATGGGTGCTATCTTCTGGGCGGCGGTTTTTCTTAACCTGGTGGTTCCACGCTTTTACTGCCGGTTTGTCTGTCCGCTGGGGGCGTTGTTCGGCATACTGGGCAAAAATGCCTTGTGGCGGGTGGGCCAGAAAGCCGACGGCTGCACCGCCTGTGGAGACTGCGACCGGTATTGCGAGGGTGGATGCGAACCGTCGGCCGTCATCCGCACCCCCGAGTGCGTATTGTGCATGAACTGCCTGGCGGACTGCCGGCACGGCGTGATGGGCTATCACCTTGATGCATCGGCTGCAGGAGAAGTTGCCGTTCCAGATATCTCCAAAAGAGAATTGGTGGCCGTCCTGGCCGCAGGGTTGACTGCCGTTCCCCTGGCTCGTCTGGCCGGTATGACCGGCGACGCCTGGAACCCGGCCGTCATCCGCCCTCCGGGGTCCCTGCCGGAGGAAGTGTTTCTCCAGCGCTGCATCAAGTGCGGCCAGTGCATGCGGGTCTGCCCGACCAACGTGATCCACCCGGCCGGCCTTCAGGCCGGTATTGAAGGCATCTGGACCCCGATGCTTAATTTTCGCATGGGCACCAGCGGCTGCCAGCACGGCTGTATCGCCTGCGGCAACCTTTGCCCCACCGCCGCCATCCGGCCGATTTCCATTGACGAACGTCTGGGAAAGGGCAGTTTCGAACCCAAGGGTCCCATGCGCATCGGCATGGCTTTCGTCGACCGGGGCCGCTGCCTGCCGTGGGCCATGGACCGTCCCTGTATCGTCTGCCAGGAAAACTGCCCCGTGAGTCCCAAGGCGATCTTCACCCGTATCGAATTTCGACCGGTTCGCCTGGACGGCGATTTGCGCCTTCGAAGCCTGAAGGGAAACCGGTTGACATTCGACGGTCCAGCGCTGCCTTCCGACCGGTTTGCCACCGGAGACTATTTTGTGTCCATAAACGGCAACCCCGGGATGCCGCCCGCCAGAATTGCCGATATCGGCCCCGGTGGTCTTACCCTCGAGGGCCACTCATTCACGGCAAATGCGGCAGGGGCAGACCGGATCAACCTGCTGGTGCGACTGCAACTGCCCTATGTGGACCCGGCCCAGTGCATCGGCTGCGGGATCTGTGAACACGAATGCCCGGTCAAGGGCCGCCGGGCCATCCGGGTGACCGCGGAGAACGAAACGCGCGAACGGCGCCATCGTTTGTTGTTATAGGTTTAAATAAAGAACGTGAATAGACCCCAATGTTGCATAAAAACATGCGAAAATTATTGTTACCAATTGAAAACATTGATTAATCGTGTCAACTTTCGGTACGTAATGGAAATCACCAAATGTGAATTCCAGGAAAAACAATAATTTTCTCATGTTTTTACCATTGCGGGAAAGCCGGAGGAATCCAGATCCGGCGTTGCCAAGGGATTGCAGTAAATTACTACGGCTGCACCCTTGGCGCCTTGGCCCTGAATCCCTCCGGCTTTTGCAACGTTGGGGTAGACTCCGGCTAAGCGATCAATCCGATTGAGCCAAAGGCGATTCCTTTGGTCCCTTCGTCGCGGGCCTGAGCATCGCAGCCATTGGCGATCAAGGGCCTGTGGCTGTCTGAGCGCATCGAGTTCCACAGGCCCCGCCGATGGAGAGAAGCACAAGGATAACCCGTGACGCGGGCGGCTTCTTTTGGTTCGTTTTCTTGACCGCACAAGAAAATGAACACAGGAATAGTAATTTGGAAAGAGACGGGTCATGACTGTTGAACTGTCTGCATAAAACATTGAATAAGGGATTCTCTGCTTTCTAATAAATCGAGGGTATCCCTATTAAAACGGAGGTGACCATATGAAAGATAAAACCACCGATATCTCCCGACGATCATTCATCAAAACCGCCGGCGCCGCCGGAATAGGCACCGCGCTGGCACCCCTTGTCGGGCGCAACCGTGCTCACGCCGCCACACCGGCCCAAGCCGCCGACACCACCGGCGTGCCCACCCGGCCTTTCGGCAGATCAGGCATCCAGGTCCCAATCCTCTCCCTGGGGGGCATGTTCGACATCCCCTCCAACCAGACCATGCTCAAGCAGGCCATCCGCTGGGGGGTCACCTACTGGGACACGGCCAATGTTTACAGCGGTGGACGCAGCGAGGAGGGCATCGGCCAGTACTTCAAACGCTACCCCGAACACCGTGAGAAGATTTTCCTGGTTACCAAATCCACCTCCCGGAGCAACCGGGGCATGAGCAATGACCTGGCCACCTCCCTGGAACGGATGAATACCGATCACGTCGATCTCTTTTTCGTGCATGCCATCCGGGACGCCGACACGATGGACAGCGGTATGCGCGAGTGGGCGGCCGAGCAGAAGGCCGAAGGCAAGATCCGCCTCTTCGGCTTTTCGACCCATTCCAACA
>NZ_JASJGN010000176.1:0-2525 GCF_033791525.1 Desulfosarcina sp. | reverse complement strand
TCATGCAGACGGGCCGGTGATCGGTCTCTCCTTCGACGGCACGGGGCTGGGTACGGACGGTACCATCTGGGGGGGCGAGGTGCTGGTGGCGGACTACCACTTCTTTACCCGGGCGGCCCATCTGGCGCCGGTGCCCATGCCTGGCAGTGCCGCGGCCATCAAGGAACCGTGGCGCATGGCCGTCAGCCATCTGAGGGCCGCTTTCGGTGAGGAGGCGGGACTGCTTCCGCTGCCTTTTTTACGATCGGCGGGCAAAGAGCGGGTGGCGATCATGATGGCCATGATGGACAAACAGATCAACAGCCCGCTGACCTCCAGTTTAGGCCGGCTATTCGATGCCGTTGCAGCGATCATCGGACTGCGCGGTCAGGTGGCCTTCGAGGGCCAGGCCGCCATGGAACTGGAGATGATCCTCGACGCCGCCGAATCCGGCAGCTACGATTTTTCCTGGGAGGGCGACGGACCCTGTCGGATAGCCACCACACCCATCATTCAGGCAGTGGTGCGGGATGTGGAAAAGGGCGTTTCTCCCAATGCGATCAGCGCCCGGTTTCACAACACCTTGATTTTGCTTTTTGACCAGTTGTGTCGCCACCTACGCACCACCACGGGCATCGACCGTGTGGCCCTGAGCGGTGGCGTGTTTCAAAACAACCGGCTGCTGGTCGGGTTAACCGCCGCCCTTGAAAAAAGCGGGTTCGACCTGCTCACCCATCGACTGGTGCCGACCAACGACGGCGGCCTGTCACTGGGGCAGGCCATGGTGGCGGCAGCAAAAGTGACGGCTTCGTAAAAGGTTCAATATCTGCGTTACGCTTCATCCCTCGTCACTGCGGCGTACGATAAGTACCCATCATTACGCGGGATGGAACATGAATGTTCGCCGTAAGGATCTTGATCGATTTGCCATTCGCTCGCCTAAGCTCGCTTTCGCGGCCCGCAAGCCTTGATCTCGAACCTTTTACGAAGCCGTCGGGAATCCGACTATTTACGAGTTCATCAAAAAGTAAACCATTCATGAGGGACGATCCATCATGACCCTGAAACAAAACGACGCCTTTCACGATCCACAAATCGCCCGGCACCTGGCCGAGCGCATCACCCGTAACAGCCGAAGGCCGGTCCGTTTCATGGAAGTGTGCGGTACCCATACAGTCTCCATTTTCAGGAGCGGCATCCGTTCCCTGCTGCCGGAGACCATCGCTCTGCTTTCCGGACCGGGATGCCCGGTGTGCGTCACTGCGCAAAAGGAGATCGACGCCTTTATCGCCCTGGCCCGGGAACCGGAGACCATCGTGGCCACCTTCGGCGACCTGATCCGGGTGCCGGGCAGCGGCTCCTCGCTGCAGCGTGAGATGGCCGACGGTGCCGATGTGCGCATTGTCTATTCCACCTTCGACGCCGTGAATCTGGCCCGAGAGAACCCGGACAAGCGAGTGGTCTTTTTGGGGGTGGGGTTTGAAACCACCGCGCCCACAGTGGCTGCCGCCATTCTGGCCGCCCACCAGCAAAAACTCGACAATTTTTCGGTGGTGTCGGCCCACAAGACCGTGCCCCCGGCTCTTGAGGCTTTAGCTGACGGTGAGATCAACATCGACGGGTTCCTGCTTCCCGGCCACGTGTCCGTGATCATCGGTCTGGATGCCTACCGGCCCTTTTTCGAGACCCATCGGGTGCCGTGCGTGGTGGCCGGTTTCGAACCGGCCGACCTGCTCCAGGGTATCGCCATGCTGGTGGACCAAGTGGAATCCAGGCAACCGGCTCTGGAGAACGCATACCCCCGCGCCGTCTCACCCGCCGGCAACCCCAAGGCCATGGCGGTCATGAACGAGGTGTTCGAGATGGCAGATGCCGACTGGCGGGGCATCGGCACCATACCAGACAGCGGTCTGGCCATCCGGGAAACCTATGCCGCTTTCGACGCCGTCAAGGTATTCGATATCCGGCTGAAATCCGTTCCTGAACCCAAGGGATGCGCCTGCGGCGAGATCCTCACCGGTATGAAAATCCCCCCCCAGTGCCCGCTGTACAAAACGGTGTGCAGCCCCATGGCACCGGTGGGACCCTGCATGGTCTCCAGTGAAGGCACCTGCGCCGCCTACTACCGTTACCACGGAGAGGAATAAGACCCCATGAAACCGGATAAGATCCTTCTGGACCACGGCAGCGGTGGAAAAATTTCCCACGGCTTAACGACTAACCTGTTGCTGCCCACATTCGACAACCCGGCTTTGGCCATGCTCGATGACGGGGCCACGCTTGATGTGCCCGGCGGCCGCATCGCCTTTTCCACGGACACCTATGTGGTGGACCCCATCTTTTTTCCCGGCGGCAGCATCGGCGACCTGGCCATCAACGGCACGGTGAACGACGTGGCCATGTGTGGCGCGACACCTTTGTACCTGAGCGTGGGGATGATCATCGAAGAGGGCTTTCCCATGGCCGACCTGGAGCGGGTGGTGGCCGAAATGGGTCGTGCGGCACGGCTTGCTGGCGTTACTGTGGTCACCGGCGACACCAAGGTG
>NZ_JASJGN010000175.1:0-11982 GCF_033791525.1 Desulfosarcina sp. | reverse complement strand
GTCTGTCCGAATCTCTAACATAGTGCTCTCCTCCCCACATCAAACCTTAACTTTATTTTGTTTGAATAAATGGGGCTTTTGAAAATCAAGTATTCTTGCATTATGGTTAAGTCCTGCGAGAACTAAGAATACAGGATGTTATTCAAAAATTGAAAAAAATCGGGCCTATAACCAAGAATAAGGCTAATTCGTTATTTTGGATTAAATTCAGTTAGATACTCGCTAACTTTATCCACCTTTAGAGAGCAAAATATGAAGCTGTAACAGCAAGTTACAATTGATAGCCTTCTTTTGGGTGATAGTTCCGAAAAAAAATAACGGTTTCAGATTAATCAGGAGTAACGTCATGAAGGCATTAATAAAAGCAATGGCTCTGCTGGCGGCGCTTATGGTGATGGGCTGTACGCAGGAGTCACAGAACAAAATCGGGCGGTCCATTCAGAACTGGACCGGTACGGACGGGGTGCTGGAGATTTACGCCGGCGAACAACTGGTGCGACGCTTCATCAACGTGGACAAATTGTCCACGGCATACGGCACCTCGGACAACAACCCGCGACCCTACCGCTTCGGGTATGGATACATGGACCTTAACTTGAACATGGTCAAGGATGCCGATGAGCGCAAGGTGTATTTCGAATTTTCCGATTACTCCACCAGCTACGTTTTTTTCGAAAATCCCCGCTAAGCAGTTCTTACTTTTTAGACCCGCGCTGGGCGTAGCGGGCCTTTAGACCCAACGTTACCTTGCGCAGCCGGATGGACTTGGGGGTAATTTCCACCCGCTCGTCGTCACGGATAAAATTGATGGCCTGCTCCAGGGTCATCAGCCGGATGGGGGCCAGAATTACGTTTTCGTCCTTGCCCGACGCCCGCATGTTGGTCAGTTTCTTTTCTTTGGTGGGATTGACGTTGATGTCCGTCTCCCGGTTGTGCTCGCCGATCACCATCCCTTCGTAAACCACTTCACCGGGCTGGATGAGCAACCGGCCCCGCGGCTCGAGATTATACAGGGCATAGGGCACCGTATGTCCCTGGCGGTCCGATACGATGGATCCGGTAAAGCGGCTGGGAAAGTCTCCCCGGTAAGGCTCGTAACCCAAAAAATAGGAATTCATGATGCCCGTTCCCCGGGTGTCGGTGAGAAATTCGTCCCGATAGCCGATCAGGGCCCGGGAAGGAATGGAAAATTCGATGCGCACCCGTCCGGTGCCGGTATTTGAGAGGTTCATAATTTTTCCTTTGCGCACGGAAAGCTTTTCGGTCACCACCCCCATGAAGGTTTCACCACAGTCGACAAAGAGCCGTTCGATGGGCTCTTTGACGACACCATCCTCCTGCTTCAGGATCACTTCAGGGCGCCCCACGCAAAATTCAAACCCTTCGCGGCGCATGGTCTCGATGAGGATAGCCAACTGAAACTCCCCGCGTCCTTTGACCACCACAGAATCCCTGTCCCCCGTCGTTTCCACGTGGATGGCCACATTGAGCAGGGTCTCTTTGAGCAATCGTTCCCGGATTTTTGCCGACTGCACATAGCGCCCTTCCTTGCCGCCCAGCGGACCGTCGTTGATCGTGAACAGCATGGACACGGTCGGCGGGTCGACGGTGATGCGGGGCAGGGCGAAGGGCGCATCTTCAGTGCAGATGGTATCACCGATAGACACGTCGTCAATGCCGGACAGGATAGCGATTTCACCGGCGCTCACCGTAGATACCGGTGTGATATCCATGCCTTCGTATATTTGCAGGCGGGTGACTTTCAAGGGACGGTGGTTACCGTCGGCATCGATGCGGATGAGCCGGTGCCTGGATTCGGCCTTGCCGCCCACTACGCGTCCCACTGCCAGGCGCCCCAGATAGTCCGAATAGCTCAGGTCGGAGACCAGCATTTGAAACGGTGATTCAGGGTCAAAACGGGGCGGGGGGATTTCACTGACAATGGCGTCAAAAAGCAGATGGAGGTCATCGGCCAACTGGTTGGGGGCGGTTCCTGCCACGCCGTCGCGGCCGATGGCGTAAAACAAGGGGAATTCCAACTGGTCTTCATTGGCATCCAGGTCGATGAGCAGATCGTACACCTGATCCAGCACCGCAGACGACCTGGCATCCTTGCGGTCGACCTTGTTGATCACCACGATGATTTTCAGTTTGGACTTCAGGGCTTTTTGAAGTACGAAACGGGTTTGGGGCAAAGGACCTTCGGAGGCATCCACCAGGAGGATGGCACCGTCCACCATGGACAGGGCCCGCTCCACTTCGCCGCCGAAATCGGCATGGCCCGGTGTGTCAACGATGTTGATTTTCACGCCCTGGTAAACCACTGAGCAGTTTTTAGCGGCAATGGTGATACCGCGCTCCCGCTCCAGGTCCATGCTGTCCATGATCCGTTCGTCCATCTGTTGGCCTTGCCGAAAGAGGCCGCTTTGACGAAACATGGCATCCACCAGGGTCGTCTTGCCATGGTCGACATGGGCGATAATGGCGATATTGCGAAGTTTTTCCTTGGTTAAGAAAGCGGACATACCTGCTCGTTTCGTTTGGTTGGCGTTTTTTGAATAAGTGCCAATATAGCCATCTGGCCGTTCAATACAAGGTAATCGACCCGCATATATTTTTTTTTAAGGACAATGTAGCTTTAATGTAGTTAAAAAATAGCCTTGACCCTGTGCCGCAAGGGTGAGATAAAAAGAGTCAATTGCCCCTTGCCGGTTTTAAACTTTTTACATAACCATCAAAAATTATAGGCTATTTATAGCGACCTACACCATTGTATCGATGCAATGGGCAGGCTTGTCACGTTAATGGAAAAGGAGGAGAGATGGCGAAAATTGAAACCGTGGGAATCGTTGGATTCGGCGTTATGGGCGCGGCCATAGGACTCAATGCCGCATCGTCCGGGTACCGCGTGATTTACAAGGAACTCAACGACGAGTTGGTTCGCTCCATGTATGACAGATGGGTGAAAGCAGCCCTTGACAAACGCGTGGCCAAGGGAAAAATGACCCAGCAGGAGATGGATCAGGTGGCCGGTATGATATCGGGAACTGCCAACTATCAGGACCTGTCAGCTTGTGACATGGTTATCGAGGCGGCAGTGGAAAAAATGGATTTGAAAATCCAGATCTTCAAGGATCTGGACAAGGTGTGCCGTCCGGATGCCATTTTGGTCAGCAACACCTCCACCTATCTTATCGAGCGGCTGATGGCATCGGTTTCAAACCCTTCCCGGACCGCCGGCCTGCATTATTTTTTTCCAGCCAACATCAACCGGCTGGTGGAGGTGATCCGGCAAAAAGAGACCGGTGACGAAACCTTTGAAGCCCTGATGGCATTTGCGGAAAAAAACCGTAAAGTACCCATTGCAGTGAAGGATTTCCCCGGTTTTGCCATCAACCCGGTGTTCATCTCCAGTTACATGATGCTCGACTCGTTTTATGGCGACGCCTACAATGTGGCCACTTTAGAGCGCATCTCCCAGATGGCATTGAGCGTTCGCTTTGGTATCATGTGGGTGCAAAACGGATCCGGCCTTGGCACCTGCTACCACGCCGCCGTGTCCATGAACGACTATCTGGCCGATACCGATGTCGGCTATCCGTCGGTGCCGGATCAGCTTAAAGAACAGTTTGAAAGTGGCAAACCCTGGAATCTTGAGGACGGGGCCGTGGCCGACGACCCGGCTCTGCTTGACGTCGTCAAAGACCGTCTGCTGGGATCCATTTTCACCATTTCCACCCATCTCATTGAAAAGGGGGTCGTTTCCATCAAAGACCTGGAACTGGGGATCTGCACGTCACTGGCCTGGCCCAAAGGTCCGTTTGCCATGATGAACGCCATGGGAATGGAGGAAGCGGCCCGCCTGGTGAGACTCACCGTCGAGAGCGGTGAGTTTAAAATACCCAAAACCTTTTCCGGCGCGGTCCCATCGCCCTGGGAACTCTAAGCAAACTATCCAGCGCGCATGTGCATTCTATTAAACGAAAGGGCCCGGATGCAATCATCCGGGCCCTTTTGAATGGATAATGAGTGGAACGCCTACGGTCGTTTCAATCGGCAGATCCCTTTTGGGGCGGTGCTGGGAAGAGATGCGGCCGTCGTGTCCAGTATGGTTTTACTGACCGCCGGCCGGGGACTGTTGCCCTTTCTCAGGGCAATCTGTTCACGCTGTTCTGCCATCAACAAAGGTGGGTCGATGGTGCAGTGAAGACGTAGACAGGTGCGGTCGGTTTCTTCACGTATCACGACGCCATTCACCGGTGCCGTCCGGCCGCTAACAAAGATAATTTCCCCCTGAACCATTTGCCCGTGCGTGTATACACCCTTGCAGCCCAGGCTGATGCCTGTTTCCGAGACATCGTGGACGGGACAGGTGAACTCCGTAACCGGATGGCGCTCCTCGGTTCTCTGGACGAAAAGGGGAGGCATTGCTTCATCAAATTGGATGCGATAATGCTGGCGCTGCCAGCTGGACACTTCCTGATCGGCATCGTCTGAAGCCTTCGGCCGGTGGTGACGAAGCCGTAACCATCGGAACAAGGTGATTACGGTAATGATGCTGCTGATCATCAGGATGGCCGTCATATAATAGTGACCATGAGTCGACGCACCGAATACAAATGCCTGCCGGGCCCATATCGAAGCCATCAAAAAAATCGAACTGATTATAAGGGTGATGAGGTTGAATGTCACTTTTCAGATCCTCAATTTGTTGTCATGCATGATAATTGGTTATTCGGCGTTTTTTCTGAATGCTTGAGCGTATCGGTCGAGAATTTGAGCGGGCACCGATGAGAACGTTTTTTTGGCCGGCTGATTTTGGCATCGCCAACGGACGAATGATGACTATATTATCGATAGGGTAGGCTGGGGGGTGTTACAGGCATCATTAAAAAGGGAAAACAGGGCGTATGGCACAACAGGACTACTACCAGATACTTGGCGTGGATCAACTTGCAGAGGCGAAAAAAATTAAAGAGGCGTATCGGGAACTCGCATTTAAATATCATCCGGACCGCAACGAAAAAAATCCGGATAGTGCAGAAATGATGAAATCTGTCAATGAGGCTTATGCGGTCTTGTCCAATGTGCAAAAGCGTCGTGATTACGATACCATGCGCAACCGTTTCGGTGAAAACGCGTATGGTGAGTTTAGAAACACCTATACCGAGCAGGATATCTTCAACGGCTCCGATGTTCATCAGATTTTCGAAGAGATGGCACGATCGTTTGGCCTTCGTGGTGTCGATTCCATATTCAAAGACTTCTACGGTTCAGGGTATAAAGGCTTTGCGTTTAAGCAGCATGGCATTCACGGCAGCGGATTCATCTACCGGGGAGGATTTGGCAAGCGTCGGGGAAAAGCCATGGCGTCCGGCACTCCCCCGGGTTTGGGCCGGTTGGCCAGGTATCTATTACAGAAGGTAACCGGGTTGAGTCTGCCTCAAACGGGGCAGGATATTCGCGACACCATCCATCTGAGCCCTGAATTTGCCAGGTCCGGTGGACCCTATCCCTATCATCACCATCGGCGTTCTAAAAAGCTGGTGGTCAGCATTCCTGCCGGTACGAAGGATGGCCAGCAAATTCGCCTCTCCCAGATGGGCGCTGCAGGTAAAAACGGCGGAACAGACGGCGATCTATACCTTAAAGTGAAATTCAAAAAACCGTTATTGGAAAAAACGAAGGATTTTATTGTCTCGGCTTTCAGCCGATGATACACTTTAAAAACAGACTGATCCCCATTTCGGATTATCGTCCATAGCAATTGAAAGGAGGCGTTGCCATTTTCAAAGCCGAATCAACAAACCATCCATCTCCCCGTCGGTCCTTAGGGATAAGGGGATTGCACAAACAGTGGTGAGTGGACCGGACAGCCGCGAAAGGAGGACGTGATATGCAAATTCTGGTCACCTTTAAAGGTGTAGACTCCTCAGATTACCTGAAATCCTACCTTGAAGAAAAGCTCGAGCGTCTTGATAAAATCATGCCCCATTCCGGAACCGCCGATGTGGTTTTCCAGGAAGAAAAACTAAGAAAAATTGTGGATGTTAACCTTAGCGGGAAGGGTTTTGATGTCCACGCCAAAGAAGAGAGTGGTGCCTGGAATGAAGCCATCGATCTGGTGGTTGACAAAGCTAAAAAACAGCTGATCAAAAACAAGGAAAAAATCCAGTCACACCGTACCGAGGTTTACCAACCCGATTCGCTTTAATTGAAGCATCCATCACCGGCACTGACATCTCCAGGGTAGAAAACGCTCAATTTTGGTGAGACCCGATCCTACCTTTACCATGAAGCCTTCCCGTCGATTGCGGCGGGAAGGCTTCACTTTTTTGTCTGCCAAACCGCCGCTGCTCCTCAAAGAATGGGGTGCTTCAATATCAAACGAAAGCCATATCGTCGGAAGTTGATCGACCTACTTCCTGATCAGGTGTTGGAGTTCGGGTCGGTCGAGGTTGGCTGTGTCCACCAGAACCTTGCCGTCTGCACCGGGGCGGCCCGAAAGACGACCGGTCTTGAGCCATTGGCGAACCCCTTTTTCAGTTAAATAGGTCATTTGGACAAACGTTTCCACATCGTATGCTTTTGGGGCAGCAACCGGCGTATTGAAAATGGGGCCGACGCTGGCCGATATTCCGCCGCGATCTTTTTGGGTCACAACGGCTGAGTGTTGAAGTTCGCTTTCGTAAATGGCCCATTTCCCGCTGCGTTTTTCTCCGCGAATCTTATTCAGTCGCAGCATTTGGGTAATAGTGGAAACGGCGATGCCTGTTATTTGTGAAAATTCACCGGTGGTCAGCGTCTTTTCGGTCTTGGCCATACAGTCTACTCATATTTAAAAAAAACCGCTTATGCCATGCTCAAGGCAATCTGGTTCACGGCTTCTATCATCGCCTGGTTGTACGTGGTCAAATCTTCTTCATCCAAAGAGAGAAACGCCAGGGCTTCAGGGTCCAGTTCGTAGAGGTTCGCATCCATGCTGCTGCCAATACCACTTTGTTGGGCGATGTGATTCGCCGTGTGGATGATGTAGGCCAGTTGGTTGCCATTGGATGCGCCGGGGTCATGGTGAAATCGCATAGCGCTTACATGGTTCTCCGGTAGCTTCCATTTGGCGCACAACTCTGAGGCCAGTTCAGTGTGGTCAAAACCTAGCACCTGCTTTTCCACCTCCAGAAAATTGACACCGGCAGTGAGCACTTGGTCTACTTGGACTTTTCGTTCCAGGAGATAACGATCCAGGGCCAGCTTTCCGGCGTCGTGGATCAGCCCGACGGAAAAGGCGTCGTTCTCCATTGCCGGTGCACGATCTTTGGCGATCAATCGCGAACACAGGGCCACGGCCAGAGAATGCTGCCACAGGGTGCCGGACCCCATACGGTATCCTTTGAGGTGACTCCCCAGCAGGCTGGTCGCAGAGACCATGGTAATGAGCTGTTCCAGTGTCTTATGGCCGAGAACGACGGTGGCCTGGTGGATCGAAGAAACCATCCCGGATAGCCCGTAATAGGCTGAGTTAGACACCTGGAGGACCTTGGCGGCAATGGCCTGATCCGTTTCGATTACCTCGGCGATCTCTTTGAATCCGGACATGGGGTTGGCCATGACCTCCCGCGCCTTGTAAATGATTTTTGGCATCGGCGGCAGATCTTTGATGCGATTCAGGATTTTTCGTTTCAGATCACTGCCGTCAAGCTTCCCGGAAGGTTTCTCGGCAAGGGGTGAAAAAACCACTTTTTCTTTGGAACCATCGGACGTCGCATCCGGCTGTTCCGGAATGGGGTCCGGTTTTTCTCTCAGATCCAGCGTGATTTTTGATTTGCATCCGGGGCAGGGGAAAGAGATCTTTTTGCCGGCAGGAAGGCGGTCATCGGGAAGCTCGAACGCTTTGCTGCAGTTTTTGCACGCAACTTTCATGAAAACGCCTTTCTCGGAAGCATCAAGGGTTCTGTCAAATCACTTGTTCGGGGAACAATCATAGCGGTTTTTGTTTGTTTTTACCAGCAATCTAATTGCTGTTTTACCAGAGGGTGACGGGGCGAAATTCCCGTCACACTTCTTAATCGGCGCTGTGTCCGTAAACTTTATGGCCATCCTTTATATTTTAAGTGGCGCTCTTTTATGATAAGAACGGTCCAAGTTTGCGCATCTTACTAACATTTTAGATTAGGTAACACACCGCCATGCATGTCTGTCTGATGGTTGCCATTACGGTTGATGGAAAGATTGCCAGAGCCTCTGATCACTACCCCGATTGGACCGGCAGAGCCGACAAACAACTGTATGTCAAAGTTACCAAAAAAGCCGGTGTTATGATCATGGGCTCAACGACCTTCGATATTATCGGGAGGGTGCTGCCCGGCCGCAAAACCATCGTCATGACCCGCGACCCGGATCGTCGATCCGACCGGGACGATCTGGTGTATACCCAGGCGCCTCCCGAGCAGATTATTTCCGATCTGGCCTCCCAAGGCTACGAGGAAGCCGTGGTGGTGGGTGGCGCGAAGATCAACCAGCTCTTTGCCGAAAAGGGGCTGATAGACGAGTTGATCCTCACGCTGTCGCCCTATGCCTTTGGTACCGGGCTGTCCATCTTTTCAGGTGCCGTGGACCTGGAACTGGCCTTGAAAGAATTCTGTCAGATTGACGATAACACCTTGTGCATCCGGTACCGGGTCAATCATCCATAGTGCTGAGCTGCAATCGTCCATCCGTCATACTATCGAACTGAAGGTTTCCGGTTCATGGCCGCCAGCACCTGGAATAACCCCTGAGTGCCCAGGTCTTCCCACCCCATGGCCATGGCCGCCACGTAAAACTGGTGGACCAGGGACAGTCCGGGCAGCGACAGTCGCATTTGCCGCGCCTCTTCCAGGGCGATGCCCATATCCTTGACAAAGTGCTTGATGTAGAATCCGGGGTTGAAGTCGCCATCGGCTATTCTGCGGCCCAGCGTATTGATGGACCACGAACTGGCCGCTCCTTGGCCGATCACATCGATGACCTGGTGGGCATCCATGCCGGCCCGCTGGGCATACAAAAGTGATTCAACCACGCCGATCATCGTACCGGCAATCAGGATCTGGTTGGTCATTTTGGTGTGCTGGCCTGTGCCTGGACCGCCCATCAAGGCGATGGTTTTCCCCAGGATGTCGAACAGCGGTTTCACCGCATCGAACACCGGCTTGTCACCGCCCACCATGATTGCCAGGATTGCTTCCCGAGCTCCCACGTCGCCGCCGGAAACCGGTGCATCCAGCGCCTTTACCCCTTTTGCGGCGCATTCAAGGTGAATGGTGCGGGCCAGGTCCGGGCTGGATGTGGTCATGTCCACTACCGTGTCACCGGTTTTGGTTCCGGCCAGTACGCCCGCATCCCCCAGGATCACCTCCCGGACATCATCCGGAAAACCCACCATGGTGAAAACAATATCGCTGTTTTGTGCCACTGCTTTAGGCGTATCGGCCCAGGCCGCCCCATTTTCAAGAAGCCTGAGTGCTTTGTCGCGGGTTCGGCTGAAAACAGTCAGCCGGTGGCCAGCGGTCAACAGGTGTCCGCACATGGACGCGCCCATGACGCCCGTCCCGATCCATCCGATGCGCCGGTTGGTCATTTTATCCTCCTTTGTTTTACGATTGGCAGACTTGGAAAATTAAAAAGGGGCACGATTATGCAACCGTAACCCCTTTCAACCAATTTGGTCGGGACAGCAGGATTTGAACCTGCGACCCCAGCGTCCCGAACGCTGTGCTCTACCAGACTGAGCCATGTCCCGATGGGTGGTCCTTGTATGTCAAGGCATCTAAAAAGTCAATAGGTTGAAGCGCGTTTGTGATACCCTTTTTTAGCGGGCGAAGGGGTTGTCCAGAACGATGGTCTCATCTCTTCCCGGCCCCACCGAAACAATCTGGATCGGTACGCCGGTCAAGGCCTCGATGCGGGCCAGATATTGACGGGCGACATCGGGCAGGTCCTGGTAGCGTCTTATTCCTCGAATATCCTGGCGCCATCCGGCCAGGGTTTCATATATCGGCTTGCAAGCAGCCAGGTGGTTGAGATTGGCCGGTACGTCATTGATGCGCTGGCCATTGTGTTCATAGGCGGTACAGATTTTTAATTCGTCCAGGTCGCCGAGTACATCGAGTTTGGTAATGGCCAGACCGGTCAGTCCGTTCAGCCTCACTGCATTGTTGAGGATGACCGTATCCAGCCAGCCGCAACGACGCCGGCGGCCGGTGGTAGCGCCGAATTCCGCGCCGGTTTGTTGAATCCGGTCGCCGATATCGTCAAACAGTTCCGACGGGAACGGACCGGCGCCCACGCGGGTGGTGTATGCCTTGACGATGCCGATCACGCCCTGGATGTCTTTCGGACCGACGCCGCTGCCACAGCAGGCATTGCCAGAGGCGGTGTTGGAAGAGGTGACATAGGGGTAGGTGCCGTGATCGATATCCAGATGGGTACCCTGGGCGCCTTCGAACAAAATCTGTTTGCCGGCGTTGCCGGCCTTTTGCAAGGCCACGGAAACGTTGGTGACGTAAGGCTTCAACCGATTGGCGAATTGGGTGTACTGGTCCCGTAACGACCCGAGATCCACGGTATCCATGCCGAGGAATTTTTCCAGGTAAAAATTCTTTTCAGGAACGATGGCCTGCAGGCGCTCGTCGAAGGATTCGGGGTCTATCAGGTCCACAAAACGAACACCGCGCCGGGTGGCCTTGTCTTCGTAACTGGGTCCGATGCCCCGACCGGTGGTGCCGATCTTTTTATCGCCCTTCATCTTTTCACGACCGTGGTCGACTTGTTTGTGATAGGGCATGATCACGTGGGCCCGGTCGCTGATCATGAGAATGTCGGGGCCGACGACAATTCCTTTGGATTCCAGGTAATCGATCTCTTCGATCAAGACCTCGGGGTCCACGACGACCCCGTTGCCGATGACGCAGATTTTCTTCTGAAGGATTCCGGAAGGGATCAGGTGACTGATGAACTGTTCGCCATCCACAACCATGGTGTGACCGGCGTTGTTGCCGCCCTGGAATCGCACCACCACGTCGGCGTCAGCGGCCAGAAGATCCACGATTTTTCCTTTTCCCTCATCACCCCACTGGGTTCCAACAATTACGATATTTGCCACGAGATGCTCCTTCATCAAAAATCAACTGAACGGCGTTATTAGGCGATAGCCGCATGCTTCAATTGGCTTTGCGCCGCTCGCGAAAAAACTCCTGGATCAAAAACCGGCATCGGTCCGCGCAAATTCCCTGTATAATCTCGACCTGATGGTTGAGGCGCGAGTCCTGACCAAGGTGGTAAAGGCTGCCGGCCGCGCCCCATTTCGGGTCGGGCGCCCCGAAAATGACAGTTTTTACCCGGGCGTGGATAATGGCCCCCATGCACATGGCACAAGGTTCAATGCTAACATAGAGCGTAGTCCTTAACAAACGATAATTTTTAATCCGGCGGGCTGCCGAACGAAGTACATTGATCTCCGCATGGGCCGATGGATCGCAGTTGCTGATGGTTCGGTTGTGGTCCTGTGCGAGCACGAGGTTGTCTGCATCAACGATAACCGCACCCACCGGCACCTCACCCATTTGGCCGGCGACAATGGCCTGATCGATAGCCATCTGCATGAATTGTTCGTGAGGGGGTGTCATTGCTGGACAATCTACTTTTTTTTGGCTTTGATCAATAGATTTTTAGTGTCCGTCATGAAAGGGGAGATTTGATTCGTGTTCAATGCAAATTGGCCATAACAGGCGTTACCGGGTGTGCACCCTTTAAAGAATTCATTGACATGCTCCGCCATTTGGCTTAAGAAGCAGTCCAACTTTTTAGCGCCCGTAGCTCAGCTGGATAGAGTGCCGGACTACGAATCCGTAGGTCGCAGGTTCGAATCCTGCCGGGCGCGCCAGTAAATAACAAGGGGTTACAGGCATTGTCAGGTAGCCCCTTTTTCTTTCCTGACCGTCATGT
>NZ_JASJGN010000174.1:0-6005 GCF_033791525.1 Desulfosarcina sp. | reverse complement strand
CCACTACATCGACGCCCTGCGACTGCAGGCCAGGTCCGCCCGCATGCACGCCGTCTTCGGTGGCAAGAACCCCCACCCGCAGTTTTTGGTGGTGGGCGGCATCACCAGCGTGGCCGACCTGAAGCCCGACCGCATCGCCGAGTTCCTCTACCTGCAGAAAGAGACCCAGGAATTCATCGAAAACGTCTACATCCCCGACCTGGTGGCCGTGGCCTCCTTCTACAAGGACTGGGGTGCCATCGGCGGCACCACCAATTTCCTGGCTTGGGGCGAGTTCCCCGAAAGCGACAATGAGCCGGACAGCCTGTTCATGCCTCGCGGATTGATCAACAAACGGGACCTGGCCAATATTCCCATGGCCATTCAGGAGAAGGTGGCGGAAAATGTGACCCGCGCCTGGTATGAGGACGGCCCCGACCTGCATCCATACAAGGGCGAAACCAAGCCCCTGCAGGAAGATCCCAAATACCGTCCCGACGGTGGCAAGTACTCCTGGTTCAAGGCCCCCAGATACGAAGGCGAACCCTGTGAAGTGGGTCCCCTGGCCCGTGTGCTGGTGGCTTACGGCAAAGGTCACAAGGATATCAAACCCCTGGTGGACGGCACGCTCCAGAAACTGGGGATTCCCGCCGGTGCCCTGTTCTCGACCCTCGGCCGGACTGCCGCCAGAGGACTGGAGACCATCGCCATCGGCCAAGCTATGCCCGGTTGGACCATGGAACTGCTGGAAAACATCAAAAGCGGTGACACCCAGACCTACACGCCCTGGGAAATGCCCGATGAAGGCATGGGGCTGGGTCTCAACGACGTGCCCCGTGGATCGTTGGGACATTGGATTAACATCGAGGGCGGCAAGATCAAAAACTACCAGTATGTGGTGCCGTCAACCTGGAACTTCGGTCCCCGTGACGACAAGGGCAAACTGGGTCCGGTGGAAGAGGCGCTTATCGGCACCCCCGTGGCCGATGCCAAGCAGCCCCTGGAAATTCTGCGCACCGTTCACTCCTTCGACCCGTGTGTGGCCTGCGGTGTCCATGTGATCGATCCGGACTCCAATGAGGTATATAAATTTAAAGTCATTTAAACTGTCTTCCCCCTTTCCGGGTCTCATGGACCCGGAAAGGGGTTTTCCTTAGCGTTATCCCGTCGGTTCCTCCATCGCCACCGCATCCACCGGACACTCCAGCATACAAAAGGCACATCCGATACAATTGCGCGCTTTATTTAAAATCGGATAGCGAAGGGTTTCACGGGTGCCCCGATCTGCTTTCAAATCAATGCAGCTCGTGGGACAGGCCTCCACGCAGATGGTGCACCCCATGCAGCGCTGATAGTCGAACACCGGCTTGGGCCAGCGTGAGCGGATGCGGATTCGTTCGCACACCTGATTCTCCGGGTCCTTTACACTGGCGTAGGGGCAGATCCGTCCGCAAGCTCCGCAGTCAATACAGACTTCCGGTAAAATACGATGGCGCTCCTTGGGCTTGCCCACGATAGCATCCACCGGGCAGACACGCATGCATACGCTGCATCCGACACATTCATGGGTGATGGTATAGGCCATTGAAAATCCTCGGTGTGTTGGCCACGCCCATGTGAGCGTGCGGGTGGATCATATTTCCAAATTCAAACGGGCTAAACATTCCGGCGTGGGCACCCCCGTCTCCGGATCGAAGCCCATTTCAGACCAGTAGTATCGCCGCAGTTTTTCCAGAGGGACGGTTACCCCTTTATTAGCCCCTTCCTGTTGGGGCGGGTCGCCTATCACCCGTTTGCTGAGGCGGATATCCCTGGGGATGATACCCTGCTTGATGTTGAACAGTTGCTTGACGGTCTGAATCCGGTGGCCGATAACCAGGTAGGCTTCCGGCGAGTGCCCCCAACCGGTGGCGGCATTGAGCCAGGCAAAGACCGGAATCCGATGGGCTCCCAGGAAGGCGCCGAAGAGGCAGCCCCCGGCGCCGTTGACCACGTTCATGTACTGGCTGCAGGCGGCGCCCATGGCGGCCTTTTCCCGGTTTGCCCGGTACTTGCTGCGTTTCAGGTAAAACAGGGAGGGGTCGGGCAGATCCGGTAGAACCCGCCAGAGCTGGAACATTTCGTAGTACATATACGCACCGATGGTGTGGCGGCCGGGAGTGGGTTCAACCACGTTGTGCAGGGCAAAGCCTGGATCGTAGCGGCCGTCGTGCATGCCCAGTTCCTGTCCGCCTGCATGGATGGCCATCGTTTCGGCACCCCGGCCGATTTTTTGGGCCGCCCGTTTGGCGCCATCAGCCAGCAGGTCACCGATGCCTTCCCGCTTGACCATCTTTTCTACCAGGCGGACGACGGCCTCGGTGTTGCCCCAGGTCAACTTCAGTCCGTCCGTGTCCGTGGGGGTCAACAGCCCTTTTTCAAAGCACTCGATGGCAAATGCCACCGTGCCGCCTACTGAGATCGTGTCCATGCCGGCCCGGTTAAGCAGTTCATTGAGGTAGTAAATGCTGTCGGCATCTTCGTTGAGGCACAGGCCCCCAAGAGCAATGGTGGATTCGTATTCGGGCCGATGCACCTCGGTCTTGCCGTCCGGCGCCAGGCTGATACCGCCGCAGCCTAAGGGGCAGGAGTAGCAAAAATATTTGGCCACCACCGGTTTGGTGAATTCGTCGGGATCGATTAGTTTGGATTTGTCCAGCCCGAAATCCCGGTTGGAACCTTTCCAGTTCATCACCGGGGCATCGCCCAATTCGATAGCCATCTGGTTTTGATTGACGGTGCCCCATTTGCTCAACATGATCTTGTAGAGCATGCCGTCGAGTTCCATCTGGATGGGCAGCATGCGCATGAGTGCGCCCAGGTAAGCGGTCATGGTGCCGTTTAAAAATGGCGGCTGGAAGGCCACATGGTGGTTGCAAGCCAGGCTCAGGGCTTTCATGGCCTTGCGGTCGTGAACCTGAACGCGATGGGCACCGCATAGGACAACGGCCTTGAGCCTCTTGGCTCCCATGACGGCCCCCAATCCACTGCGGGCCGCCAGTCGGCCGCCGTGGTTCACGATACCGGAGATCAGCGAGCGGCGTTCACCTGCCATACCGATGCAGGCGACACGGACCCGCTGTTTGCTGCCGTGTTCGTCCACCAGCAGCCGCTCCGTTTCAATGGCATCCTGGCCCCACAGATGGGTCGCATCGCGCAACTCGGCCCCTTTGGTGTCGGCATACAGATAGACCGGTCGCTTGCTTTGGCCGGTGAAAAAAATGCCGTCTACCCCGCACGCTTTGATGGCGGGAGCCAGGTTGCCACCGCAGTTGGCATCGCCCCAGGTGCCGGTGAGGGGACTTTTTCCGACCACCATCCAACGGCCGGTGAACAGGGAACCGCTGGAGGTCAATATACCTGACACGAACCCCAGAATATTGTCCGGCCCCAGGGGATCCGCCCCGGCCGGAATCCGTTGGTACAGCAGCCATGCGGCCAGACCGGTGCCGGATAAAAAACGATTGTATAGGTCGTCGGGGATGGTTTCGGTGGTGATGCGGCCGGTGGTCAGGTCAACCCACAGGACCTTTCCCATGTAAGAACGGTTCATCGGGCCCCCCAGGGCAATCAGGATCGAAAGGGATGATTCTTCAGGATGCGGCAAAAGAACCCCTTTACTATTTCATGTTTTGAGTATAATTTCAATACTGATCGCATGGGGAATGAAGGAGGTGCGGGATGTTTAAGCACATGATCAGCGTTTTAACCGTGTTGCTGTCTGTTGTGGGATCTGCAGGCATTGGCCAGGCCCACGCCGGCAATTGGATTGTAGGATCCATTTCCATCCGGAACGATGTCGGCCACAACGAGTATGGCGAGCGTCTGTCGGTGTTTTTGGTGAGCGATAAAATTCCAGTTTCGGCAAAAAAATGCATCCATGAAACCAACCATCCGCGAAAAGTGGACTGCATCAACAACTGCCACCTTGATTTTTACAAGCGGTTTCAGCAAAAGCAGCGGCAAACCGGCTATCTCATCGCCCAGACCGTTACCTCGGTAACCGGTAATTTTGCCTTCCTGGACGCACCCCCCGGAACCCACTATGTGCTGGTGAAATTTCCAGCCTTGATTGACGGATACAAGGTCGCCTGGCAGGAACCGGTGACTGTGACCCCGGGTCGGATCGGCGTCGTGTCTCTCGACGATGAGAATCTGGCCCTGCCCAAAAATCGCCGGCGCTGATCTGGTGTCGGACCACCAGCGTCGCCCGAGGTCACTTTTTTTACCGGCTGATCATGGCTTGAACCGTTTATCAATCCATGCTACCACATTCCCTTGCTGCATTTTCGATGACCGGTCATTCGTTTCAGACGGTTGACGTCTGTAATATTTGAAGGCCAAAAATTGAAAAATTCGGAAAGAACGGAAGCAATGGCGAATGACCATGTTATGATTCTGGGTGTAGGTAATCTATTATTCTCCGATGAGGGCTTCGGTGTCAGGGTCGTGGAGGAGCTGGAACGCCGGTATTCCTTCCCCGAAAACGTTTCCATTGTCGACGGCGGTGTCCTCGGGGTAAGCCTGCTGGGTGTGATGTCCGAAGCAGACCAGCTGATCGTGGTGGACGTGATTCGCAATCAAGGCGTGCCCGGCGACCTCTATCGCCTCGAGGGTGATGCCATTCCTGAACGGATCCGGGCCAAGAACTCACTGCATCAGATTGATTTTCTCGAAGCCCTGACCCTTTGCCAGGCGATGGAAAAGGTGCCGGTTACGGTCATTTTGGGCGTGGAGCCTGAAGATATCAACACACTGAGCACGGAGCTGACCGAAACAACCAAAAACCGAATGGAAGATGTCATTCGGATGGTGCTGGGTGAACTCGAACGACTGGGTGTCACCTGTCACGATAAAGGAGCAGACGACCATGTGTCTTGCAATCCCATCTAAAATTACCCATATCGAAAACGAAATGGCCACCATCGACGTGGACGGCGTCAAACGATCCGCCAGCCTGATGCTATTGGAGGATTCGGCAGTGGGTGACTATGTTTTCGTGCATGCCGGTTTTGCCATCAAAAAGGTGGACGAGGAATCGGCCATGGAGACTATCCGACTCCTCAAGGAGGCCGCCGCCTTTGTAGACAACCTGGAAGCCGGCAAAGGATGACGGGTTCGTAAAAAACCCGATATCTGCGTTACGCTTCACCCCTCGTCACTGCGGCGTACGATCAGTACGCTGCCTTCGGCACCCGCGATAGCGGTATTCTCGGGATGGAACATGAATGTTCGCCGCAAGGATCTTGATCGATTTGCCATTCGCTCGCCTAAGCTCGCTTTCGCGGCCCGCAAGCCTTGATCTCGGGCTTTTTACGAAGCCGTCTGAAGTGAGACTCTTTACGCGTTAATCAAGGATACGTCCAACACGGGCCATGACAGATGCACTTACTGCAAATCGCCTGGAGATCAATGGCATTGTTCAAGGCGTGGGCTTTCGTCCATTCATCTACCAGTTGGCCAACCACCACGGCCTGAAGGGGGAAGTGGCCAATACCGCCACCGGTGTGTCCCTGGTTTTGGAAGGCCCTGGAAAAGCCATCCGGCAGTTCATCGACGATCTTTCCATCAAAAAGCCGCCTCTGGCACACATCGTCGAGGTGTCGGAAACACCTGAAGCCGTGAAGGGGTTTGCGGCGTTTTCCATCGTCAAAAGCCGGGGCAGCGCCACCCGGGCCACACTGATTTCACCGGACGTGATGGTCTGCGACGATTGTCTGGCGGAGATGCGCGATCCGACGGATCGTCGTTTCGGTTACCCATTCATCAACTGCACCAACTGTGGCCCCCGCTACACGATCATCGACGATATCCCCTATGACCGGCCCAAAACCAGCATGCGGCACTTTCGCATGTGCCCCCTGTGTCAGGCCGAATATGACGACCCCGACAACCGGCGCTTTCATGCCCAGCCCAACGCCTGCCCGGTCTGCGGTCCCCGGGTGACTCTTTGTGATGCCGACGGGAAAGCCGTTGACACCGACGAT
>NZ_JASJGN010000173.1:0-5135 GCF_033791525.1 Desulfosarcina sp. | reverse complement strand
AGCGAGTTCAGCGACCTGGCTGTAGAATCCTTTGCCGAACACACTGTCAATCGCATTCGGTTGTGACAGTTTAAGCTGCGCTGGCAGAACTGTACGCTGGCCCAGTGTGGATGGGTCCATTGCCGGCTTTGACAGCAGTGTTTTCATAGTTTGTGAAACAGCCTCTTCGGATGGGGATTCGCCGAGGTAGACTTGCTCGAACGCCAGGCGCGGTTCACTCCGGTAGGCCTGTTTATTTGCTGCATAATAGGTCTCCAGCTCACCTGCGGCGGGTTCCTGTAAAAAGACACCCGTGTCGGTCAAAAACTCCATCTTTTGCCGCAGCCGGCGTCGGACAATAGCATCATTTTTATCCAGTCCGAGCACCAGGGCGTCGCGGTAATAAACCTCTGACCGGACTTCCTCATTGATCAGGCTATCAAGCTCCTCATCTGTAGGCATCCGATTCCAGACCCCGTTGTATTCAGCCGCTATCTGGCCAATTCGTTCCGGGGTGATGAGGATCACATCAGATGAGTTTCCAATGGCGTCATTAACGGCGGTATAAATCAGAAAAAAAAGGCCGCCAATGACGATGAAATGTAGCAACGGCTCCCTAAGGAACCGCTGCAGTTTTGAAGTATTCATTCGGCTCAGGATTTCGGGGTGTACCAGATGGGTGACGTGTAGGCCCGCTCCTGGGTCGAGACGGGCACTCCCTCTGGCGGATCAATACCAAACCTGAAAGTATCATAGGTTGACCAGCGAGGGGTCGGTATTTCAAGGACCCGCGCATAGTAAAAAGCCTTCTGCTTCGCATCAAAATAAGGATCCGTCCAGACCACACTCAATTCTGCTGCGCCGATGGTATTGGTCCAGCTAGCAGTCGCAGCGTCGACGGTGTTGCCGACAGCTGGTAATTTACCTTTCTTATCCAATACTCTTTCACCGGACCACACAACGTCGTATACTTTCTCATGTGTTGTGCCGTCAGCATTGAGCCAGCCTTTCACAATCTGGATACGATCGAGATTGGCACCAATCGGATCGCGCAAGGCATAGACCATGAAGTTCGGCGCGGTCGCGTCCTCGGGTTTCACACGAAGGTCTCCGCCCATCGGTGATCCTTTCTGATAACCAACATTGGCCGGTATCCGAGAGTTGATATCCCCGTCGGTAAATTCCCAACCGCCAAACATCCGCACAGACATTCGCGGCCCGGTTGTGCCATAGACTTCCTTTCGCAGCATCGCATCAAATATTGCTTCGCGGGTATTCTCGGTTGCCCAGACCGCAGCAAGTCCCGAAGCGACCATCTGCCAACCGACTATTTCCCCTTTGTCCGTTTTCATGAAAGGATGACTCATCCGTCCCGGATTCGGCTCGTAGCCGGCATGCTTACCAAAGAAGTTGTCTTCTTCGGCGGTTGCCAGTGATGTATGGCTGTCCGTGGCGCCAAGCATGCCGAACTTGTATGGATTGGTCCCGAGCCGTTTCTCGATCGCCAGGCCACGTTTTAATGCCTCGCGGGCGTATTCCCCGGCCAGCATATCGTTGGTCTTTGCCACTGAGGCATCGAGATTGGCGACATCCCAGGTCTCGTAGTCGGCAAATTCGTCGTCCGGTGACAGAAAAGGATGGGTTTCGCCGTCACCCTTGATCTGGGTCGCTTCGTAGAGCGGTTCCCACTTGCTGCGCTGGGTGACATAGGTCTCGTCGAGCTTGGTGCCGTTCCACTGCGCCTCCAGCGGAAACATGATCCCGTTGGATAGATTTCCGTTGTGTGCGATCGCCAGCACTTCACCATCAGTCTTCTTTTCGTAGTTGGCCATGTACTTCCACAAATCCCGGGGGTCGGGGCTCCCCTGGGGTGCCGTCATGGTAAAAGGCACGACCTGTCTGGCGCGGACTGCGCCATCCCGCATGATGACGACCCGATGCATGTTATTGCCCTTGATCAATGAAGTCCATTCAAAGCCAATGAGTGCAGTAAACCGCCCAGGGTCGTTGAATGCCTCGGCGTCGTCGATGACTTTTTCCCAAAGGTTCTTGTAGAGTTTCGAGCCCGGCGAATAAAGCGCCATCAACGCGGGATCTACTGTGCCCTGCGAAAAGTTTGAGATCAGGTCGAGCGCCGCCTGAACCGACGCATCGCCGCCTTCCTCAATGCCCTTGCTCCAGCGCGTGCCCTGCTCGAAGGCCAATATTTGTGGCTTGCCGGCAGCAAGATCGCCCACCATGCCCATGCCATCGGAATGGTCAGCGACCACCAGCCAGTCCAGGGGACGAGAAAGGCGCACCGCCTGTCCGGTTGAGGAGACAACTTCTTCACCCCGAGCGAAGCGGTAAGCTTCACGTGGAGACAGGCGGTTACCAAACAGACCTGCATCCATCGAGAGCGAAGTGTGGAGGTGTGAATCGCCCCACAGCGGCCTTTCGGAAATACCTCGTTTAGCATAGGGCGAATAAACTTTGCCGGTGTAGGCGTTGGAGAGCATATCCGTTGTCGGTGAACCCGCATCCGAAGCTGCCACAGGATGTGTGATCATCAAAGTCGCTATGAGTCCTGCGGCTAAAACAAATCCGTTAATATTCTTTATAAAAATCATAATCATCTCCTGAGCTTTAAGTTCTCATTGAGAGTATTTGCCTTATAGTTTTCTAAAAATGAATTAAGATTCTATAATGGTTGCATGGCGTTCGTTCCGATAGATAGTAGAATTGAATCCCATTTCTATTTTGTCAATTAAGATTTTATTACTTGTCGGCTACAACTATAAGCCGAAACCATTGGGTCTATCCAAAATTACCACGTTTTTTAAATTTGCAATCCGAAACAGCCAGATTATATACCGCCTCTTCGATTGCATCTTCCATCTCTTCCTGTGCATCTTCGATGGCTTCCCCGGCAACCAAAAATCCCAGTCACTGTCCGGGCAAGGGAGAATTTATGCTAATCCTGAATTTATGATCCAATTCGTATGGCCTTTTCACAACTATGCTTCTACCTAAAATTACATATTAAGAGGTGCGTTGCTTGCACATTAAATGATTTCAAATATCGAGACATGACCCAGTCGCCAGACTTGATTTTGGCCAGAATGGTCATACACTGATCATAGTGACCGACCCCGTTAACCCCCGGCAGAACGCAATACAGGACGCGGTGATAAAATGGAAAAAAGATCACAGAGCGATCAGGGGATCAAACTGATGGTGAAAATGTGCCGCAGTGAATTCGAACGTATGGAAAATAAGGATTATTACGAAGACTATCGGACGGCCGAGAGGAAGTTCGTGAAATTCTGTCTACTTAAAAAAATCGGGTGAAGCACCTAATAGGTAACGAAAGAAGCTGTTTGATCTTGTGGCGGACACGGAAAAGAGGATGTTATGAATTCGGCCGGATGTAAAGTTCTCCGCAAAAAATTTGTCAAAAGATGAAGGTTGCTTGACAATATTGCGCCTCAAAATTCCCTTGACCTGACAACCACGGATGGCGGTATCTGTACTCAGGCCAGGATGAAGACTATCTCGATGTATGTCAACTCGCCTGAATTACATGACATACAAAGCTTACTGAATGTAATCGTAACCTGGTCGGTTTTCTAACCGACCACAACATCTTGATTCATGGCGAATCATATACCGTCGCCATGTCATGGCAAGGTATATGCCGTTTTGACGGGAGCAAATAGCTTCAGTTCTTGTGATCTATCTTGCACCGAAACTTATCAAAGTCAGCTTCTCACATCAGAAGCAGATCTATTTATTCATAAACACCCGTCCTGAAGGCCTTGAGGTAGTTAATGCATAAGTTTGTCATAAAGCTCATTTTTCAGGTTGATGGAGCTGATCATGAGTGTGCCCCGGTGTAGGGACAAAGTCGCCTTGATTGCCTTGCGGTTGGTGTTGATAAATTCTACGATGATGGGAGATTAGTTGCTTTCGAGTTGAAATAGGCTTTTTATGCGATTCTTTGAGCTATCAATTCAGGTGATCGGAAAATGGAACGTCGTTCCCACTCCGCTTACCTTAATACGATCTGGCATTTCTTTATAAAAAAGTGCCTTCGCCTCTATTCCCGTGCAGTGCATTGGAACAAGAACCTTCGGATCAATTCTTTTCAATGCATCCAAGGTCGGTTCAAGTGCCTGTTGGAATGGTTCCCCGGAAAGATGGAATCCCCCAATGACAGCGTATACTCTATCAATGCCGGTCAACCGACGCGCAAAATCTACCGTATTAATGACCCCTGCATGGGCACAGCCGGTAAGGATCACCAGGCCGTGATGCTTCAAAACAACTATAATCGCCTGATCGTCAATAATATTATCTGGCTCCAATTCTCCATCTACTTCCATCAATGACCCGGGAAGAGCTTTTTCGAATTCGTTTTTCCTGGGGATTTCACCTGTGATTAAATAGAGATCATCTCCAATAAGCATGGGGTCGGGGGTCTCGATCAACTCTGCTTTGGCTGATGATATCCATTCCCGCTCAAATACCGGTTGCCTGAGCAATTCACCTGAATCGGCAAGGTAATAACGGGGCGAATGAAAAGCTGTTGGGTGTGCATAAACTCTGGCAGGATTTGGTATCCTTGCTAAAAGTTGGGGCAATGCCCCCATATGGTCTTCATGGCCGTGGCTGATCACAACATCGGTTACTCTGTTCAAGTCTACGTTGCCAAATTCAATATTATGAGGCAACGCCTCCGGACTGCATCCGGCATCCAATATAATCCGATAATACTTATTTTCGACATAGGCCGTAACCATCAAGCTGATTGCATGCTCTGCCAGATAAGAATTGATCGGCAGTTTGCCTTCATGGTTCAACGAATAACGACATACACCGGTAGAAGGAGGTAACCCCCCATCAACGTAATTATCTATCAATACATATACTTCAAGACGATCCACAGGAACGGGTGAAATTGATGAATCCATCACTTGCCCTCTATTCTACGCCATCAGTTCCTTGACCAGCTTGACCGCTCCCGGGGCGTCGGCGCTGTAGCCGTCGGCGCCGATCTGGTCGGCAAAGGCCTGGGTCACCGGCGCGCCGCCAATGATCGTCTTAGTGGTCATGCCTGCTTCCTTGACCGCCTTGACCGTGCTCTCCATGGACGGCATGGTGGTAGTCAGCAGGGC
>NZ_JASJGN010000172.1:0-8976 GCF_033791525.1 Desulfosarcina sp. | reverse complement strand
TTGCCGATCTTTATCCGCCTCAGGCGGATCACCACATCTTCGGCGTTAGATATCGCCGCGCATAGTCCACTATAGCGCGACGACATCTGCCTTGAATCTGCGGCAAGCTCGACAATCGCTCAGCTTGGGTGAAAGCATGGTTCAAGATGGCTGACTGGATTGGGCTTTCGCTCTCATTGGAATGACACGCTCCCAAGATCCCCTCCATTGAGTCATGAACCGTGTACCCATGACATCCCGGTCAACACGCAAGAATTTATGGTATTACCTAAAAATCATTAAATATTGACATCTCATCATCGATGCCATTAACATCAATATTGATGGAACTCTCCCCGTAGGAATGAAAATCGATTTCCAGTTCGTTCGCTAACCCTGCCGCCCCGATGACGGGATCTCCGCTTTGCTTCGACAAGCGACGGGGAATGCGCTCGCTAATGCGGTTCAGTTTAACGATGACTTCAGTATCTGGTCCCTAAATGTTTTGATACGGGCGGTTTATTTTTAGACTATGAATGAATTTGACCATAGCTTCTACAAGATCCTCTTCGAAGATCTCGATCCTGATAAACTCAGGAAGCGATTCCTTCAATTACTTTTGAAATTGCAAAATGTCGAGCGTGGTTCAATATGGATCAAGCATGAGGACCATTATGTGTGTGTTGAATCTTTGGGTGGGCCATCGAAAATCGATATCATCAAAGGCGCCTCTATCCGTGCTGAAGAAAAAAGTATTGTCGGCTGGGTGATGGAGCACGGCGAAATGACCGTTGCAGAGGGTGGAAAAGACCCACGCCATTGTATAGAATTTGAAAAAGATATGCAGCTGAAGAGCGCCCTGATTCTGGCCTTTCCATTGATATTGGGAAGCGGAGAAGTGTATGGCGTCGTCCAGATTGTTGATACAAGTGCGGGCGGCAGTCGATTGAATATTGATGAACAATACCTGCAACTCCTAAAAAGCATCGTTGACATGGGCGCAATTGCCCTAAACAACGCACTGCAGCATACCAGTCAGATTAATCGAGCCCGAGAACTTGAACAAACCCTCGATGAGATTCGAAACAAGATCCAGATCATCGGCCAAAGTAAATCCTTCCTGGAAGCTATGAAAAAGGTTCGCGACTACGCCCGGACGGACTTTCCTGTTTTAATTACAGGCGAAAGTGGGACCGGGAAAGATCTTGTGGCCATGGCGCTGCACAATCTCAGTTCGCGCAGAGAAAAACCCTTTGTGGTCCAGAATTGCAGTGCCATTCCGGAAACGCTGCTGGAAAGCGAATTATTTGGCTACAAAAAAGGTGCATTTACCGGAGCCACTGAAAACAAGACCGGCCTTTTAATGGCAGCCAACGGCGGTACTGTCTTTTTAGATGAAATCGGCGATATGTCGCTACCACTGCAGGCACGCATTCTAAGGGTCATCCAAAATAATGAAATCAAACCGCTAGGCGAATCCAGTATACGCAAGATCAACATTCGGGTCATTTCAGCTACGAATAAAGACTTGGTTAAAGCGGTTAAAGCAAAGACATTCAGGGAAGACTTATATTACCGCCTCAATGTCCTTCCGCTGCACCTGCCGCCATTGCGAAAAAGAAGAAATGACATCCCTCTTCTTCTCAATTATTTCATCAGAAGGGAATCCATCGAATTGGGCATCCCACAGAAACGCATTTCGGGCGACGCATTGACCTATTTGCAAAGTTATCAGTGGGAGGGCAATATTCGAGAACTCGAAAATTTCGTCAAATACATCCTAAGCACCGTTGAAGGTAACATTGTGGGTGTCAACGACATACCTGATCATTTTAACCACAAGGAAACGGAAGAAGCGGCAGCAACCGAAAACCGTCCTGTTCTTGTTGATTCAATGGTTCCGGAGCGTTCATTTTCTAAAGAGAATGTCGATGTTCATTTTGAGGACTATACATGGGCGGAACTGGATAAAGCATATGTCAAATATCTCCTTAAAAAAAACAATTGGGTGGTAACCCGGGCTGCCAGAGACGCAGGAATTAATAGATCCACCTTTGATTCAAGAATGAAAAAACTTGATATCAAAAAATGATCTTTCCTGTCAAAACCCAACATCAGGTGGTCGGAATTATTATTATTAAAGGTCGTCGCCATGTGATGGCAATCAGACACAGGTTTCGGCGTGATCCGTTTTTTAGGATGGCCATTCCGATTATTTTCAGGCGGACTGTAGCGATCAATTAACCAGCACCCAAACTGAGCGATTCACCTTTCTCGAAGAAGGGCGATTGGTAACGATCACGGTTGGGTAGCATCGATGGTTGTATTCAGAAGGTGAAACCCATTGAGTTTGCCGATCTTTATCCGCCTCAGGCGGATCACCCTATCTTCGGCGTTAGATATCGCCGCGCATAGTCCACTATAGCGCGACGACATCTGCCTTGAACCGCGAAAGCGAGCGCATTCCTCGCCGCTTGTCGGCGCGAAGCAAAGATCCCGCTCATCGGGGCGGCGGGGTTAGCGAGCGAACTGCAAATCGATTTTCATCCTTACGGTGAAGATTCCCCGCGGCTTGCCGCGGGGAGGGTTCAATCTGCGGCAAACTCGACAATCGCTCAGTTTGGGCAGCATTCTCATTACGGAGTTAAAATGAAAGATAGTAGTGGGTTAAACCGTGAACAGTTACTGAGTTGTCTGGATTTTGGAAAAGCGCTGACTTCTGAGCTAGATCCGAATCGGCTTTTGGAGCGGGTTCTGGAAAAAGTTTCCAAGCTCTTCCCGTCCGAGTACTGGTCGCTTCTGCTTATGGACGAGGCGACCGAAACATTGAGATTCGAGTTGAGCATCGATCTGGATCTGGAGCAAATGAAAGATTTCCGGCTGGCCCTCGGACAAGGTGCGGCCGGCCAGTGTGCGCTGAAGCAGGAATTGCTCGTACTGGAGGATGTCAAGCAGTACGATTTTTTTGACGACAAGGTGGATGAGTTGTCCGGCTATCGCACAAAGTCGCTGGTTTGCGTTCCCATCGTGTTCGCCGGCCGTACGCTGGGGGTTCTGGAAATGGTCAATCCAAGGGCGCTGGATAAGGAGAGTATTGAATTGCTGACCATCGTTTCAGACTATTTGGCCATCGCGATGGAGAATACTCGCCGTTACCGAAAATTGCGCGACATGACCATCCGAGACAGCTTGACCGGACTTTACAACCAGCGCTACTTCTATCGTTCACTGACAGTGCTCGTTAAAAATTGTAATGCCGAGGAGGGGTGTTTTTCCCTAATTTTCATGGACATCGATGATTTCAAGACGGTTGTCGATACGCAAGGGCATCTCAACGGCAGCCGGACGCTACGGGAAATTGCCCAAAACATTCAAGGGTGCCTAAAAGATGCATCCTTTGCCGTTGCCTATGGCGGGGATGAGTTTGTGGTGGTGCTGCCGGATACCGATAGGTTCCACGCCGCTGAAACCGCTCGAGAGATTAGAGACTCCATCAAAACCGCCACTTTTCTGACCCGTTGGGGCCGTAACGTTCAGGTGACAGCCAGTTTCGGTGTAGCGACCTTTCCTGATAATGCACGTAATATCGAAGAGTTGCTTGCCTTGGCCGACCAGGCGATGTTCAGAGTCAAAAACACCGGAAAGGATCGAGTTGAATTGAGTCTGAATTGACTGTATTAATTTTATTTTCAGAGTGGGGTGATTCGTAAGAACTCCTGAAAAGACTCAATCTTGACATTTTACAACTATGGCAGGGCCGCTACCGGCGTTGCCTTAATTGTGAAACCTCATTAGTTAAAGTGTCCATCGGTTTTCAGGCGGGTGGCCAGGCCTTCAGCGAAATAATCTTTTTCGAAGACAAACGGGCCTATGACGAATTCACCAGCGGGGAATTCGAGTTTGATGCAGTGGCATCCGCCGTGGCCATCACCGCCGGCGTCCAGGCCAAAGCCGGCACCGAAGGCACCACCGCCGGCGCGAGCGCCGGGCCTGCTGCAGGCAAACAGGCCCAAGCCAGCTATCATAAAGGTATGGCCGTGTTTGTACACACCAAAGGCGGTTTGATGTATGAGGCGGCTATCGGTGGACAGAAGTTTAATTTCAAGCCCAAGCAATAAACCCATATTGGAGGACCGTGATGAAAGCCAAAAAAAGAGGACGGTTTTTAATTTTTCTGATAGCCATCGTTATTGGTTCAGCGGTTTGGGGAACAGTGACAATCGCCGCCGAATCCGCTGATTTGGATGAAGCTACGGTTAAAAGTTATCTCGAAAAGAAAGTGGCAGGGGATCCGGGTTCATGCCTGGTAGAGAGCACGAAACTGGAGATCATCGGCATCGCTGATCTCGTTCCTAGGCAGCAGGCAGAAGTCTTTTATAACTTCGAATATTTGCTTAGATGCAATCGCAGTAAGGAGACCAAAGGTGGTCAGGGCGTACTGAAGGCGGTACGCCTTCGAGACGGCAACTGGATCGACCGGGAAACGGTTGCAATCATTTCAAAATAAACCCCATAAGGCTATCTTAGTCACCGAAATTATCGGTAGCATCAAGAAACCATGGAGATAAAAGTATATCAATATTTTTCAAACATATACCAGCAGCGGAAGCCTCCCTCTGCGCGTGAATTATTGCGTGTTGATGGACGGTCTCTGCCTTACCCTTCAGGTGTTTGTCGCTGCAGCGGCACCGGAACGTTCTGAGGAAGCCGATGCAAAGCGCTCATCCGGCAGATGGCTTCCCCTATCGATCTTCCTGACGGAACCGGCCTTCGGCTATGGACTCGGCCTGGGGCTGGGGGGGGACTAGGATTACTGGCGCGGAACCCTCAAGGCGCTATCTTTCCATCAATTGCACCCGGACGTCGTGCTGGGAATTCGGCTGGAAGCCACGGCTGTAGATGGCCGACCGCCATTTTTTGCCTACCCATGGGTCAGCCTGCGGGGCATCCCGGCGCTACGCTACCAGGGAAAACGTGTGGGCCTGGTGGAGGTTGAACTGCGTTGGAACATCCTGCCGCGGTGGGCTGTTTTGGGCTTTGCCGCAAAAGGCAGGGTGTATGGGGACAATGCGGCCTTAGAGACCCAGGACGACATTGTCGCGGGAGGCATCGGAGGCCGGTACCAGTTCATGCCCGATGAAGGCTTTTGGTTGGGTGTGGATGTGGCCCGCGGCCCGGAGTATACCTACATGTACATCACTGTGGAGCATGCATGGTAGCGCAATGACAGGATGTTGGATATACCGACAGGGCTTATAGAATGGGCGCCGTCCAGCACTGCAAAAGACTCGGCAAACCCGGAAAGGGGGTATCGTGCGCGAACACACTCGAACGGGAGTTCTGTCCTCTTTTTTAACCATACTATTGGTTATATTTCTTACCGGGGCTGCCTGGGCAGACATCAACAAGAAAGGCCCTGAATCCGAAACCATGACCGAAGCCGAGCTCCAATCCCAGGTGATGGCATTTGCCGATCGATTTATTTCATTGATTTCCTCCGGAATCACCCCGTATAAAAGTCAGTCTCCGCCACCGGAGGAATATAAGTTTGTACACAGCCTCACCGTTTACTCATTTTCTTCCGCCTTTACCGTTGCTGCCCAGGCGAGCCCTGTCGGTGCCCTTTTGGATATGGTTGCGATGGTTACGCTGGGCCGGATCATTTTTGAAGAAAATCTGCTTGTAAAATACGGCCCGGCACTTGAACCGGTAATAGAGGTATTTCGAAAGGCGGAAAAAGAGATCTGGCAGGTTGCAGCCAAGGTGCTCAACACTGACCAGCTAAGGAAAATGCGATCACTCATTCACCAGTGGCGCATGAACAACCCTGACATCGTTTTTTTTCCCTCCGTCAGATTCAGCGATTTTTCTGCCGTACGTGGAAACCTGGAAGAAGAAACCTCGGGGGGATTGTTCAAGTCGGTGGAAAAGGCCACGCAGCAGGTGGAAGAGGTTCGCCTGTTGGCCGAGCGCGGAATGTATCTGGGGACACGGATGCCCATGCTGACTGGGTTATTTGCGAGTGTCTGGTTTTCCCAGCTGGCCAATCATCCTGACATGGAGAAAATTCTCAAGGATGTTAATAAATTTTCGGGCGTATCTGAACGGTTAGCTGTTGTGGCCGAGCAATTGCCCGATCAGATTGCAGCAGAGCGCGATAGGACGATCAAACAGGCCATGGAAAATATTACCAAGCTTATGATAACCGCCGTGGAAGAAACAGAAAAAAAGACGATGGTCATGATAGACGAGGCCGCCAACAGAGTATCTCAGGAACGCAAGGCGGCAATAGAACAGTTAATGAATGAATTCTCCGCTGAAAGAAAACAAACCATAGAGGACTTTTTAAATGAAGATCAACGCGTGCGCGGACTTCTTGGAGAATTGCGTCAGACACTTCTGGTCGGAAATGACCTGTTGCTGTCAGTCAATACCTTGACCCAAACCCTTGATCTGGGTCCTAAAGAAACCCAGTCGGATGCAACTGCCAAGCCTTTTGAGATCAAAGAGTATCAGGCCACCTTGAAGGAAGCATCAATCACGATTCGTCAGTTGCATGAAATGCTCAAGACGGTGGACCAGATGGATTTGGATAAGGCGCTGCCACAAATCGTCAGTGCAGTCGAAACGATTGAAGACCGTGGAGAAAAATGGGTCTTTTTTGCATTTTTTCTCGGGGTTGCGCTGATCCTTGTATTTTTGATCGGCGCGGTGGTCGCCTCGCTCGTCTATCGGCACTTTGCCCATCGTATTTTCCGGTCAGAACCGCTGCAGGCCGGATCTTGAATGTTGGATCCGTTTTACATGCCAAGGGTTCATAAATCTTACAGGTAATGTTCAACTCCAGAATATCAAAAGGAGGAATTATGCGAGGCATATGGTTAACCTGTTTCGTTGCTTTGAGTTTTTTTGTGGTTAGCTGCGCCACCCTTCCGGAAAATGTTAACCGCCCGGAATCATTTGCCTACACCGATACGGCCAATACGACCTTTGGCAAGGACGTCACCGTCAAGGCTGCGGCGCACCAGGGAAAATCCGGCTTTCATCTACTGGGCAACGGCCTGGACGCCTTCGTGGCCCGTGCGGTCCTGGCCCATTATGCCGAGCGCAGCATCGATGTGCAGTACTACCTGTATCACGGCGATCTGGTGGGGCGGCTGTTCACCGATCAGTTGCTCAAAGCCGCCGACCGGGGGGTGCGCGTGCGCCTGCTGGTGGACGACATGGACCTGGCCGGCAGGGACCTGGGTGCAGTGGTGATGGACAGCCACCCCAACATTCAGGTGCGTATCTTCAACCCATTCAGCCGCAAAACCGGCCGGCTCACCCAGTTCGTCACCCGCATGGGCTCGGTAACGCGCCGCATGCACAACAAGTCTTATACTGTTGACAACCAGGTGGCCATCCTCGGCGGACGCAATATCGGCAACGAATATTTTGACGCTGATCCGGACCTGGCCTTTGCCGATCTGGACGTCATGGCCATCGGGCCGGTGGTTCAACAGGTCTCAACGGCGTTTGACCTTTATTGGAACAACGAACTGGCCTACCTGGCAACCGTGCTAAGGGGCAAGCCACCGACAGAGGAGGAGGTTGAACGGCTGCGCGGGCAACTGGACGACTATGTGGCCCAGCAGGTTGATTCAGCGTACCTCCAGGCCCTGCGTAATTCGAATCTGGCAAAAAAAATCCGCGACGAACGGGTGTCCTACGACTGGGGCGACGGCGACGTGGTCTACGACCAGCCGGAGAAGATCCTGCAGGCCACCGACAACACCGAAACCCACCTGGCGCCGCAGATGAGCCCTTACTTTAACAATGTCCAGGATGAATTGATCATCTTTTCACCCTACTTCGTACCCGGTAAAAAGGGAACAGCCTTTCTGGTAGGGCTGGTTGAGCGCGGCATACGGGTGCGCATCCTGACCAACTCCCTGGCATCCACCGATGTGGGTCTGGTGCATTCCGGCTATGCCAAATACCGCAAGGCACTGTTGCGCGGCGGGGTCGAATTGTACGAGATGAACAAGAAACTCACCCGCGAGCAGCGTAAAGAGAAGAAGGGCCCAGGCGGATCCTCCAAGGCCAGCCTGCACGCCAAATCCTTTGTCTTCGACCGCCAGCAGGTGTTTATCGGCTCCTTGAACCTCGATCCGCGGGCAGTCGTCCACAACACCGAGATCGGCGTGGTGATCGAATCGCCGAAAATCGGCGAGGATATGGCCATGGTTTTCGAAAAGGTCGTCCAAGAGTCTGCCTTCCGGCTGGAGCTGGTTAAGAACGCCAATGGATCCGAGGGGATCCGATGGCACGGACGGGTTGATGGGGGAGAGAAGACCTTCACGGTCGACCCCTACACCAGTTTCTGGCGCCGGTTTGGCATCGGATTCATGGGTCTGCTGCCAATTGAATCACAGCTGTAGAACCATTTATGGATAACGATTATAGTGGCACAGACTACTTTGTAATTTCAGATACAGCCAACAATCTTGCAACAAGGTGGCTATCTGTCATTGACAAGAGGAGATACTGCCATAACCACTCAACCTAAAGGGTCCTTCCATGTTCAATCATCAACAAAGTGAGAGAAAGCGCTGCAAAAAAATTTGGATTTTAAATCTATTGCTGGCGCATATGGTCATCTTATTAACTTTTTCTTCTATTCCATCTGAGGCAGCTGACAAAGACACGAATCGCCTTTCTTTAGCTATAAGCGGCGGGGCCAGCCTGGGCGCCTATGAAGCCGGGTTGATCTGGGGACTGATTGAAGTTCTCCGACAGGTGAATAACACCGCAGACTGGTCGCAAGGTGGAGAGCCGCTACCCATTGAAATTTCAAGCATCGCCGGAACATCAGCCGGAGGTATCAATACCATTCTGTCTGCGCTGGCATGGTCGGTAAATCCCGAGAACGAAGGCGGTTTTGCCAATCGCATCGATGACAATATATTCCGGGATGTATGGTTGACGCCCGATATAAATCGGCTGATGCCGACC
>NZ_JASJGN010000171.1:0-3542 GCF_033791525.1 Desulfosarcina sp. | reverse complement strand
CGGATTCATGAATACGAGGCCAAGCATGAGGCCATCAACAGCGCCGTCGGCTCCGCCAAAGTGGCCAAGAACCTGGAAACGGATGTGCAGGCCCTTCGCCAGCAGGTGGATGAAACGTTCACCGGTGCACCGGCAGCCGTGGCCCAAAAAAAGAAGCAGGCTGCAAAGTCCCTGCAGTATGACGGCTATCGACTGAGAAGAGATAAACAGTAAACTGAGGTGGAGAGGATAATAACCTATTAATTTTAAATTATGAATTTTAAATTTTGAATGTTTGTATTCTGTCTATTTTAATAAAACCGTTAGAAATCCTTCATTCAAAATTGAGAATTAAAAATTCACAATTCTAAAAAGGAGTTGTCCCATGGGAATCATGACCCGCATGTTGAGACTGTGCAAAGCCGATGTCCACGGCGTGATGGATCAACTGGAGGACAAAGGCTTGCTGCTCAAGCAATACCTGAGAGAAATGGAAACCAGCCTCGGACACAAGGAACAGCAGGTCAACGCACTGACACAGCGCATCGGCCGCCTGACCGGCCAGGTCGCCCGCCACGCCCAGGAGATGGATAAGCTGGAACGGGATCTGGTCCTGGCGCTGGAAAAGGAGAAAGACGATATCGCCCGAATGCTGATCCGCAGGCGCCGTGCCCTTGAATCCGCATCCAGCCATTTGACGGAGCAGATAGATACGATGGCGCAGGAGAAAACGCAGCTGGCGGAAACCCTGGCCCATCAGCGGCTCCAGTATGAAACCCTTAAGGCCAAAGCGGATGCCTATTGTAGCCGGGCTGCCGACCGATTGTTCGAGACGGCTTCAGGCCACAACGCGGGAACCATCTATTCGATCGATCCCGGTAATGAGGAAATAGAACTGGAACTGCTCACGCGAAAAGAGGCGCTGCAGAAAGGAGAGACCCCATGAAACGGCCCGTGCGAACCACCCTGGTCTATGGATTGATAAGCGCCCTGACTGTCATGCCCGCTGCATGGTCGTTGGCCGGACCCATCGGCTGGCCCATGGCTTTCACGCTGGTGCTGTGGCTGGATCTGCTGGGTTATGCGGCGCTGCTGGCCCAATGGAGCGGCAAAGGGCCGAGTGTCATCCTGTTTCCGATGGCCCTTTTGCTGGGGACAGCCCTGTGGCCCGGTGTTTACGCCGGCTTTTTCTTCCTCGGCCTGGGAATTTTCAGCTGGATCCGCAGCGGCAGCTGCTTTTGCGCGACGCCGGTTCGGGCGGTGGCCGCCGAAGTGATCACCGTCGGCGGTGGTGCGGGCTTGGTGGCGCTTTTAGGCCCAGGCTCCAGCCTCACCTGGGCCATCAGCATCTGGCTGTTTTTTCTGATGCAGGCCGTCTACTTTTACATGGTTCCGACATCATGTTCGCCAAATGCCGTGGAGACAGTGACAGACCCCTTCAGCCAGGCGCATCGGGAAGCACTGCGGGTGTTGGATGAAGCCGGATGACCGAAGTCAGAGGACGGAAGTCGGAAAACGGGTGTCCCGAAGCCAGCGATTGCCCAGCACGAACCTCCGTCCTCAGGCCACGGTCCCACGCTTTGGCAGGATTTATCTATCAGGTTGTTAGCGGGTCGGAGCCCGGTAAATGGCCTGAGCCTTTTCCAGTGCGGCCACGTCATCGATTCCCATGGTTTCGAATTCGTCGTCAACCACGTGAAACCCGACCCGCTTGCCATCCTTGACCATGAATTCGATCAGGTCGGTAAAAAAGAACTCTTCGATGTCCGTCATCCTGCCGTTGACTTGCTTTTGAACGATCTGCGGCCGGGAGGCCAAAATGGGAAGATAGTCCGCCAGGTCCGCTCTGCGCACGGCATAAATGCCGGAGTTGCAGACGGTCAGAGAATCCTGCCGAGTTGCCGGGTAGTCTTTCCAGTATTTCCACTCGGTAATTTTTCTCACCTGCCCCTTTTCGATCTCCAGCACCCCATACTGCTTCCTGTCCGTTGGAGAAAAACCCAGGATCATCAAATCGTGGACGCCCAGGCCATCGACAAGGGTTTCGTAAGTCGTCTTCTGCACGAATGGTACATCGCCCATGGTAATGATCACGTGCGGGACAAGCTGTGCAGCCACGAAATCCTTGGCGGCAAGGATGGCGCCGCCGGTGCCGTTGAGTACCGGCTGTTCACAATAGACAACCCCAGTCCCCTGGGTGGTGTCCATAACCTGCGCTCTGCAGTGGTTAACAATCAGGCACCTGGGCCCTACGGGAAGGTTCTCCATCAGGTGCATGATGATCGGTCGCTGTCCGCTAAAAACAGAATCGCGCGGAGCTAAGGGCAGTAAGGTTTTATTGCCCGCATAGTCTTTCATCCGGCTGCCTCTTCCGGCGGCCATGATAATCGAAGCGGCGCGTGGGTCAGTATCCATCGGAGTCATACGTTCTCGCTTTCTGTTGGCTTCGGCAATTCAAGAAAAACTTCAGGTAACGGGATAAGGCGGTTATAAAATGATTGATCGACGTTGTCCAGCGTGTATACTCGCCCAAAAATTTTCATTCAGCTTGATAACCACCTGTGCTATGAATCGGCTTTACAATTTCCTAAAGAGCCCGGTATCTGCATTACGCGTTATTCCACGCTCAACGCATCAGAAAAAGGGGGAGAAAATGATTACCCACGTCGTGATGATGAAATTCAAACCCGAAGTCACCGCTGAAGAGATCGATGAACTGGAAGCCCTGCTGGACCGCCTGCCCGACCGCATCGATGAAATCGAAAGCTACGATTTCGGCCGGGATGTAGCCCGGTCCGACCGGTCATACGATTTCGCCCTGGTGTCGGTGTTTGCCAACCTGGATACCCTCAAGCACTACCAGACCCACCCCGAGCATCAGGTGGTGGTAAAAAAGCTGGGCGGCATGTGCGCGCATATCGCCGCCGTAGATTACGAAAACGCCCCGTACCATCAACAGTCGGACGGCGACACCGATCCGTGGAAGTCCCGAAACCTGTTTCAGCGCTCCTGAAAGCGTCAGCCATGAAACACAGAACCAATCCCCCACTGGACATGCAACGGATCGTGGCGGACATCCTTTCCGGCATGTCCCTGAAAGAGAAATCGCTCATCGCCAACATGGACGAAAAAAGCCTTCCCTACCTGCAGTATGCCTTCGATGTGTATATCAGCAAGGACGCCGACGATGACCCGCAAACCGGACGAGAAATCATGAAGCGGGTCTGGCAGACACTGCAGGAGACCCACCGAATTCGAATTGTCAGGGAACGTGCAAAACCGTGAGCGGTGAGCGGCTGGTTTTTCTGGCCGGCGAACGGGCCTTGGAGACCATCCGGTCACAGGGGCTTGGCCCGGACAATGTCAAGGTGGTGGCCGGTGCCGCGGGGGGCCCAAAATGGCTGATCCTGGGCCACCTGGACCGGGTGCTGTTCGGCAGCTGGTTCCAGGGACGCCGGCAGCCGCTGCACCTGCTGGGATCGTCCATCGGCAGCTGGCGCTTTGCCGCCGATTCGTGCACGGATCCGGTTGCGGCCATCGACCGCATGGAAGACGCCTACATC
>NZ_JASJGN010000170.1:0-4193 GCF_033791525.1 Desulfosarcina sp. | reverse complement strand
CGGGAAGATATCTGACGCCGTAGATGCGGTAAGATCGGCAATCCCAACGGGTTTTCCATTTTGAAGTCGCTAAGTGACATAACCCATACTTTTTGTAATAATTTTTTATAAAACCAAAATGGGAAACGCTCAGCTTGGGTGTAAATCAATGCATGCATCTGACAGGGTGCTTATAAGCGCCATGAACGCAGGTAAGAAGGGGCAGGATTTGGCGAATAAGCGGAGTTTATGGGTGAAAAATCCGAACCGGACCATAGCACGAAAGCGGGTCATTTAACAGCTGTTAAAAAGCGGTGTTTCCGGTATACGGAATCACTGGCCTGTCGTTTGAGCCGGAGCGGCCGTCGGGTTGTGGTAGCTGGGTGCCGACATTCTCACAGCACCGGTGCAGCGGTGACGATTATCCCCCCGACCGCCTGACCGTATACCCCATGCCTTCCAGCTCGGCCATCAACACATCCCGGTGATCCCCTTGAATTTCGATGGTGCCGGCCTTGACCGTGCCGCCGCTGCCGCATTTCTGCTTGAGTGTTTTGGCCACCTGCTTCAACGCTGCGTCATCAATGGGAATGCCGGTAATCACGGTCACGCCCTTACCTTTGCGGCCCTTGGTGGCCCTTCCGATCCTGACGATGCCGTCCCCTGCCGGCTGTGCCGGCGTTTTCCTGCAGCTGCAGCGGTCCAGCTGTTTATTACATGACGGGCAGGTTCGGCCATGCTCGGTGGAGTATACCAGACGGGCGTTCCGGCTTTCGTATCGCGCCATATCCATCCTTTCCACAGGTCTTTTTGGAGGTTCAGAAGCTAACCTTGCCACGCAGCGTCTTCTGCTTTCCCCGCCGGGTTTTGCTGTCCATGCGCCGCCGCTGGGAACCACGGGTGGGACGGGTGGATTTACGTTTCTTGACCGGCACCAGGGTGCTGCGGATCAGTTGCACCAGACGCATCAGCGCCGCGTCCCGGTTTTTCTCAAGGGTGCGATATTGTTGGGCCTTGATCACGATGACGCCACTTTTTGTGATGCGCTGGTCCCGGCAACGCAACACCTGCGCCTTGACCGATTCCGGCAGAGACGATGCACCGATGTCAAAGCGCAGATGCACCGCCGACGCCACTTTGTTCACATTCTGCCCGCCGGCTCCCTGGGCGCGAATGGCCGTCATTTCAATCTCATCGTCCGCTAGGGACAATTGGTCGGATATCGATAGCATTTGTTATCATCCGTAACAACTTCACATAAGCCCTGATTCGTCATGCCGGACCTGTCCGGAATAAAGAGAAGTCCTTATGGGATCCCCTGGACCTTGCCTTTGACTGGGTTGACAGCAAATAAAACGCTCAAGACCATCCGTCGCTGGCGCTTAACAGTAGGGGTGATCGATCTTGCTGCGGATCATATCAGAGCGGTTTCCCGGTTTGCAAGCCCGGCGGGATACAATCGGTATAAGCACCCATGCGAGAGCATCGCTACTGGCCGGCAAATTTTATGTTGATGTTCGGGAGCAACCTACGTTGTTTGCATTGTGTATGGTGTGGTCAGCATTATTTTTTTGGGAAAAATATTTCATAGTTCATAGTTCATTTGAGTGGTAACTGTATGATTGTGGTCATTGGCTTTACACATTTTTTAAAATATTACAGAGAGTTATAAAAATTTATGGCAGCGGCCTGATCTTTGCTCTCTACTAAGTGGCTATCAATTGCAGGGGCTTTCTGTCGATCCCGTTATAGCTTTTATTTGTACCAGTCATAAAATGGTAAATCTTACCGGGAAATAGAACGCCGTCGCGTGGATCACGCACATGGGAGGCTGATCGGACACGGCCATTTTGCAGCAGGCTGTTAGGGACAGGAACTCACTTACGCATACTCACAGGGTTGGCCGTCGATGTAAAAGCGGAGAAATTTAAATGTATGTAAGCGCAATAGGTTCCGCCACAGCCGGGGCGTGGATATCTTCTGTACCACGTATCAGGAATAATAAAAGAACGGAAGGTTCATGTATAAATCCGTTCTCTCCCAATGGTGCCTGCGCCAATCCGCTATTAGATCTCGTCACCTTGTCTTTAGAATCAATGCAATATACCGGTGAGGTTACCACCCCTTCGTTAATTTTTAACTCATTGTATTTCATGTATCCAAACCAATCCATCCGTGATTTTGCTTTGACTGTGGTTGGTGTGAAGGCAGCTGATAGTAATGACGAAAAAATAGGTAAGATCGCCAGGTGGGTTCAAAAACATATACAATATAAGGAAGATATCGATAATTATGGCTATGATGAATTCTGGGCACCACCGATATTTACATTAACAAAAAGGACCGGTGATTGCGAAGATGGTGCATTTTTAATCGTTAGCCTGGCTCTCAATTCAGGTGTTCCTGGAAGTCGATTAAGAATGTATGGGGGCGAGGTAAAAGTGGGTAAAGGAGCTGCAACCGGCGGACACGGATGGGTAGGATATTTGCGCGAGTCGGATGATGAGTGGATCCCTGTTGATTTTTCCTATTATCCAAATCCGAATATTTCTTCTATAAAGCCGATGTCTGAAGATGATCGGTATATTGATGATTTCTTTTTCATGAATGTGTATGAATTTGTTGAAACGCCGGGGACCAATCGCGTTCGTGATCCCGAAGGTTATGATAGTATGGCAAGAATTAAAACCCAATTGTGGATCGGCAATCTCATCAACAACTTGGTTTAACAGGGTGTTGAAAAACGTCATGAGCGTAAGCAAGACAAGGCAAAATTTGGCGAAAAAGCGGAGTTTATGTGTGATAAATGAGCATTTTGAGCCAAATTTTAACGCTGTATGGCCAAACGGAATTGTTTTTCAACATCTGTTAAGAATGATGAATTCGTAAAAAGTCGCATTTCCGACGGATTCGTAAAAAACCCGAGATCAAGGCTTGCGGGCCGCGAAAGCGAGCTTTAGCGAGCAAACAGTATATCGATCTTCATCATTACGGCGAACATTCATGTTCCATCCTGAGGAATGAGGCGTACTTACGGTACGCCGCAGTGACGAAGGATGAAGCGTAACGCAGATATCGGGTTTTTTACGAATCCGTCAAGAATAATACCCCTCACCCGGCCCCTTATAATCCTGAATCGTGTTGCCGCCGTCGATAACGATGGTCTGTCCGGTGATGTAGGTGGCTTCGTCGGAGGCGAGAAAAGCGATCAAATCGGCGACCTCCTGCGGGGTCCCGGACCGTCGCATGGGGGTGTGTCTCCCCGCCGTCTTCTCTTCTTCGGTGGATGATCCCGTCTCGATCCATCCCGGCGCAACACTGTTGACGGTGATGCCGTCACGGGTCACCTCCAAGGCCAGGCTGCGGCCCATGCAGGCGTCCCAGGCCTCGACCAGGCATCCGATAGCGTCGTCGGAGGCCACGGGCGGTACGAGCATCATGTTGTGGAATGGCGTAATGATGAACCCCCGGTTGGCCAGGTAAATGTGTCGCCCTGTTGGATAACACGCCATCGGCCCTGTCAGGAAAGGCTCGAATATGGCGGCAGGGTTCGCGGCAGGAGGGGTCGATCACCCCAGGATAAGGCGCTGGGGGTCGCACTTGTCTCTTAAAATGGATAGTTCTTCAGCAGATGGTGGCTGGATCTGGGTGGCCTGCGACGTGTCCACGGCAAAGCCCATGTTGTCGAGAACGTCTTCTTTTCTCACGCCTTGAAAACACCCTTTCAGAACCATCTGCTTGGTTTCCGGATCGAATCCCATGATGGCCATGTTGGTGATCACGCAGGAAGGCCCCCCGTCCGGCAGGCCGGCCTTTTTGCGGCCGTCAGGCCCGTCGAGCCACCCGGGACTGGTCAGGTAATCCAGTTTGGGAACGAATTTTCGCTTGGCGTGCTGCATGAAGATAATCGTCCGGCTGACAAAGGATGCCACGTCACAGGCGCCGCCGCTGCCTGAAAAGCGCACCGTGGGTTGGTGGTAATCGCCGATGACGGTGGAGTTCAGGTTGCCGTAGATGTCAATCTGGGCGGCGCCCATGATGCCCACCACTTGCCGACCGGTAAAGCGGTTCTGCATGGTGGCGAAGGCATCGGCCAGGCTGCCGTTGACCGACGTGGCGAACATCACCCGGGGATCGCCCACGGCCAGGGGGACCTCTTCCAGTTGGGAGTCGATGGCCCCGGTTTCGAAAAAGATCACGCTGTTTGGGGCACT
>NZ_JASJGN010000169.1:0-6801 GCF_033791525.1 Desulfosarcina sp. | reverse complement strand
GGCGCTCTCTACAAAGGCATGTTCGGCGCTGCCATCATTGCTGCCGTGGTGTTTTACTACGCCTGTACGAAATTTATGGCCGACATCCCCGGCATCAGCGCCATGAACATATACTACTGTACCCTGATCGGGTTGATCTTGACCGTCGTGATCGTCATCATCACCGAATACTACACCGGTCTCTACGGTCCGGTAAAAGGCATTGCCGAAGCCTCCACCACCGGCCACGGCACCAACATCATCTCCGGCCTGGCCGTCTCCATGCAGGCCACTGCCGCGCCGGTTCTGACCATCTGCCTGGCCATCTTCCTGGCCCATAAATTCGGCGGGCTCTACGGCATCGCCATGTCCGCCATGTCCATGCTCTCCATGACCGGTATGGTCATCGCCATCGATGCCTACGGACCCATCACCGACAACGCTGGTGGTATCGCTGAAATGGCCGGCATGGACGAGAGTGTCCGCGCCGTCACCGATCCGCTGGATGCCGTCGGCAACACCACCAAGGCCGTTACCAAGGGTTACGCCATCGGCTCCGCCGGTCTGGCCGCCCTGGTGCTGTTTGGCGCCTACGTGATGGAGTTTTCAATTCAGGGTACTGAAAAAGCGATCCGATTCGATCTTTCCGACGTCAACGTCATTATCGGTCTGTTCATCGGTGGCCTGCTGCCCTACCTGTTCGCTTCCATCGCCATGAAGGCTGTCGGTAACGCCGGTGGCGCCGTTGTCGAGGAAGTTCGCCGTCAATTCCGCGAAATTCCGGGCATCATGGAAGGTACCGCCAAGCCGGATTACGGCGCATGCGTGGATATCGTCACCAAGTTCGCCCTGAAAGAGATGCTGCTTCCTGCACTGCTGCCCGTGATCGCTCCCCTGCTGGTGGGTTTTCTGCTGGGTAAAGTCGCCCTCGGCGGCCTGCTGATCGGTTCCATCGTTACGGGCGTGTTCGTGGCCCTGTCCATGACCACCGGTGGCGCTGCCTGGGACAATGCCAAGAAATACATCGAAGACGGTCACCTGGGTGGCAAGGGCTCCGATGCCCACAAAGCTGCCGTTACCGGTGACACCGTCGGCGATCCCTACAAAGATACCGCCGGCCCGGCCATAAACCCGATGATCAAGATACTCAATGTGGTGGCCCTGCTGATGGTTCCGTTCCTGCTGTAGCCACAATTGCGGTTTCGATCCGCAACTGCCGTTCGTTTAAAAAGGATTGGCGCCAGCCGGCGCCAATCCTTTTTTTATTGATTATTGACCGGTCCAGTGGTATATTCTGCTATTCCATATGGTTATTATTTGTCCCCCCTCAGCATGCTTCGGAGGGCCTCCCCTTACGGAATTCACTGTTAACCTGATCGCCTGGAACACCCGGTTTTCGCCCCGGGAGAGCAACCCCGCTCAAGGTGGTTATAACCCCTGATCACTGGTACCCACATGGCAGATAAATCGGTCAAGGACAGTCCAAAAAACTCAGCGTCCCCAAAACGGTTCAAGGTTGGTGACCTTGCCGTATACCCGGCTCACGGCGTCGGTCGCATTGAATCCATCGAAACCAAGGTCGTTAATGGTGAAGAACACGACTTTTACATCATGAAGGTCATCGAAAACGCCATGGTGATCATGATTCCCACCTGGAACGTGGAATCGGTCGGTTTGCGGGACGTGATCCAGAAAAAAGAGATCCCGAAGATTTTTGATGTGATGCGTTCCCGGCAGGAACAACCCATGGACAACCAGACCTGGAACCGGCGCTACCGGGAGTATATGGAAAAGATTAAAACCGGCTCGCTGTTCGAAGTCGCCGAGGTCTACAGGGATCTGTCCCTGTTGAAGACCACCAAAGACCTCTCTTTTGGGGAGCGTAAACTCTACGACACCGCCCAGAACCTTCTTGTCAAAGAGTTGTCCACAGCCAAGAACAAAAGCGAAAAGGCCATCATCGACGAGATCGAAGCATTGTTCAAGACCGATGAGGCCTGAGTTTTTAACCCATGTCCAACCCACCGTCCGCCTTCACCTTTCGCGTGGGTCACGTGCAGGCAGGGGGGCGTCTCGACGCGCTGGTCGCAAGCGAAGTTGATCACTGCTCACGCTCATTTGCCGCCACGCTGATCCGGCAGGGATGCATTTGCGTTGACGGGTCGGTCAAAAAACCCGGCTACGCGGTAAAGGCCGGAGAGGTCGTATCAGGGAAGATCGCCCCACCGGAAGCGTCAAGCTTCCTTCCGGAGAACATCCCCCTTCACATTCTTTATGAGGACCCTGAACTGCTGGTGGTGAACAAGGCGCCGGGCATGGTTGTGCACCCGGCGCCAGGGCACAGCAATGGAACCCTGGTCAATGCTCTGGTGCATCACTGCCCGGATTTGGCGGGAATTTCCGGAAGTCTTCGACCGGGCATCGTCCACCGGTTGGACAAGGATACCTCCGGCGCGCTGGTGGTGGCCAAGAACAGCCGCGCCATGCATCATCTGGCAGCCCAGTTCAAGTCCCGGGAGGTTCGCAAGAAATACGTGGCACTGGTATATGGCATTCCACGCGAGGGTGCTGGCAGTTTGGACGACCCCATTGGGCGTCACCCGGTGGATCGGAAAAAGATGTCCGTAACCACCCACACGCCCCGCTCGGCGTTGACCCTCTGGCGGGTGCTCGAGCAGTTCACGGGGGTCTGTTTGCTGGAACTGGATATCCGCACGGGCCGAACCCATCAGATCCGGGTGCACTGCAAAACCATGGGGCACCCGGTCATCGGCGACCCGGTGTATGGTAACCGCGGAGACAAAAAAAGGCTGGCTTCGATTTCACACGATATGGGTCGGGCAGTCATGGCGCTGGATCGTCAGATGCTGCATGCCTGGCAGCTTTCCTTCGTTCATCCGGCAACTGGGGAGCGGATGACCCTGGAAGCGCCGTTGCCTATTGACATGACCCGACTGATCAACCGATTCAGAGAAATATCGTCGACAATCGGGGACGACGATGATTTTCAGTGCCAAGATTCTTAGCACGTCATTGGGCCTGATTTCTACTTTTCATCTCACCTATTACATCGCTTTATATCCAAAAAGCCATACGCTATGTATTGTGCATGAATTTAATCGTCTTGGGGCTTACGCCACCCTTGCAGATAGCAGTAAGCACACGATCCATTTACCGTGTGATACGATTCAAATAACAACTGTTCCAAGTTATTGCAATCCACACGGCAGGTTTGTCAGGTATCCAATCGAGTCGAACAAACAACTGGAGCATAAAAGACATCCTATTTGCTTAACAACATACTTTTTTTTGAGAGCCCACTAATTCTTTCATAGTTTACATTGGATCGATCTCCCGGTTGTTTAAATCTCCCACTATGGTCAGCAGGAGATGCAAATGCCGGTCAATTCAAACGATAGAATATGGAGCCTCTTAATTTGCGATCACATCCATGGTGTCGCTTATGCCACTGGAAACGACCATGCCATCTTCAATGATGAAAAAACGGAACGCGAAGGCTGCATCGGTCGGCATCTGAAGAGTATAGGTTCGCTTTTCCAACCCATTGTCAGATTTCTGGATGAGTATCGGTGAACCCCAAACCGTCTCAACAGCTTCAAGAGACATGGGATGGTTTTTATAGTAGAGATGGCTGATTTCGTTGATCTCGATTGCCCGGTAATCCTGTCGTTTGAAATCGGCGTTGAAGCCCGTTTCCGGAGAGATACGGCTAGCTACGACGATGCCGTCCTTGACGATGAATTTTCGGAACCTGAAATCCGTATAGGGTGCCTGAATTTCATAAACGCGAAATTGTGTTCCGTCATTCGCATCCTGAACAACCAGCGGTTGGCCCCAGGTACTGTCCAGATCCGCAACCGTCGTCTTGTGTTTGGAGTAAAAGGCTTTGCTCAGATCGCTGGCATCAAAACCGACGGATTCGCGGTGCGTGTCCGGCGAGACCTTCTTACCGGTATCCGTGATGCCACTGGCCAGAACCATGCCGTCCTTGATCAAAAAATAACGGTACTTGAGATCGGTGTAGGGACTCTGGATCGTGTAAGTGCGCCTTTCTACACCACCATCCAGCACGGCAATGTCTACCGGTTCTCCCCAAACTTTTTCCATCTCCTGAGCAGACCTGGGATGGTGGTTGTAAAATGACCGGCTCAAGGAGCCCGAGCATCCGACAACGCAAAAAAGAAGAATAATCCCTGTTCCGACAATAGCTGAAATAAATTCTTTTCTCATTTTTTGTTCCTTTCCTTTAAAATGAAGATTTATATCTGTCGTTCCTCTTCATGATTGTTCTCAATGGTGATAGGAGGAAGCTATCTAAAGGCCAGATTGCACTTGCCGATGTAATCTTGAACTTAGAATCTGCGATGATCGCTATGTCACAATCCACACCGTATCCTTGCGGCCCGCATGGACCACCTTGTTGCTCACCCGGCCCATGAAGAAGTCGCTGACACTGGATAGCCCCCGCCTTCCCACAACAATCGTGCCCCAGCCGCCTTTTTCAGTTTTGTCGACGATGGCACCGGCACGGCTCAACACACCGGTAATGGTTTTAGTGGAGATGTTTTCCGGCGGGAATCCGGCGGCGGTCAAAATGTTCACGGCCGGTTTGAAAATAGGTTCGGTTTCATGGATGCCGTTAGCCGCCAATGCATCCGCATCCGATGCGTTGCCGCCGCGCACCACATAGACCAGTTTCACCTGATGATTACCCAGCGGCCCCAACATATCGGCCACAAATTGCACCGCTTTGGTGGCACAGGGAGAACCGTCCACCGCCACCAGCACTTTTTTGTTGACTGGTTTTCGGCCGGCGATGAGCACCGGAATGAAAGAAAGCTTTTCCAGCAGCTTGTTGGTGACGCTGCCCACGACGATATTTTTCAGGGCAGTTGCGCCCCTGCGACGAATCAGGACCGCGTCGTAGCCTTTCTGGGCCTCGATGACAATGTCGCGGGCCACCCCTTTTTTGCGGTTTTGAATTTTAATTTCGACTGCCGGTTCGGCGTGTCCGGCGTCCAGCAGCATCTGCCTGGCATCATCCATGAATTTGCTGATATTTTTTTTCTGCTGGGTTTCCCAACTGCGCACGTGGGTGACTACCTTGACGCTCTTGGGTTCCTTTTCCAGATCGTAATAGGCGTCCGGAATGCTGTTGAATACATGGAACAGAACAATTTTCATGCCTTTGAAGGCATCTTCTTCTCCTGCGTAACGTACGGTCTGCAATGCGCGTTCGGAGCCGTCCACGGCCAGCAGCAGGCGTTTTTGTCTGGGTGTCATAGGTTTCCTCTTTTTATCGATCAGTAGAATGGATCAAGGGTTGTCAAATAGGGTTCGCTTGTTTTCGCGTGTAATTCACCATCTATCGCGACTTTTCTTTTTCCCTAACAATTTTCAATATGATCATCCTTCCTTTTCCATTTTTTCCCATTGGGGAAGGAAAACATGAATGTTTAATTATAGCCGGTATCAGGACGCTTGGTCATACCCGGCAGGAATAGTTAACAAGGGGACTGGCGACCGGCGATACATCTTGCGTGCCGTCGAACCCACCACCACGTCTGCCAGGTTGCTGCGCCCCTTGATGCCCACAACGATCAGGTTTGGCTTTTCCTCTTCGATGGCAGCCAGCAATTCAAGATAAGGAATGCCGTTTTTGACAATATAGCGGCATCTGACCCTGCCAGGGGAAACTGCCATGAACAGGTCTTTCATCTTCGTTTCACGATCCTGTTCCTGTTCCGAGAGGTAGTTCGGAAAAGAAAAGGCCTCATAACCGAGCATGGTCCGTTGAACCATGTCCAGATCCCGTTGGTTGATCACATTGATCAGCAGGAGTTCCGCATCCAATTTCATGGCCAGTTCGACGCTGTAGCGGACTGAAGCTGCTGAATAGTTGGAGAGATCCACGGCTGCCATGATTTTAAAGGTCTGTGTCATTTTAAACTCCTTTCCGAAAATGTTCGGATTCTTCGGGTTATATTTTTCGTCTTGAACATCTACCTCCATATAGGGGCCTTTCCATGCACAAACAACTGTTATATTTTAAAATACAATGAATCTCTTTAACACCCTTTTAAAGCTTTAAAAAGAATAGTAGCGTCAGGATTAAATTTCTATTTTGAGGAAAAGCAGATTCCCTCTTTGCTGCAATTTAGCACATGGGCATTAATCTCCAGGTTAGCCCTAATGGTGGAATGCAGGGTAATTGGGCCCTCGATAGAATGGCGGCGGGAAATGCGTTTTTCAAGATAATTTTCCATAAAATTCTCCTTTGCGGCAATACCAAAAAACGGTATAATCCAAGGGCCCATGCATGGTAACTCTTCAGTTGGATAAATGTCACCACCAGCAATTTGTTCACACAGACAAGCCATAAAACACCTTTATTCATATCAGATTTGATTTTCACCCATTGGCTCCTTCAATATCGTATAGAAAGTGTCTCGTCTGTATTGGCCCGAAGGTATTTATGTGGTCCGGCGTCTGAACAGCCATCCTGCAAGGGGCAGGGTAAGGGCTGCTATACAAGCCATAGGCCAGATCTGGGGCCAGACTGAAGCAAGATCACCACCGGCAAGAAAGATCTGCCTGAGGCCATAGACAACGTAGCGCAGTGGGTTTATGTACGTTGCTGTCTGAAGCCACTCCGGCATGTTTTCGATGGGGGTGGTAAAGCCACCCAGGATCACGGCGGGCATAAAAATAACAAAGGAACCGAGCAGCGCCTGCTGCATTGTCGTTGAAAGGGATGAGACAAAAAGCCCCATCCCAACCACGGCGACCACAAAAACGGTG
>NZ_JASJGN010000168.1:0-28092 GCF_033791525.1 Desulfosarcina sp. | reverse complement strand
CTGAGCGATTGTCGAGCTTGCCGCAGATTCAAGGCAGATGTCGTCGCGCTATAGTGGACTATGCGCGGCGATATCTAACGCCGAAGATGTGGTGATCCGCCTGAGGCGGATAAAGATCGGCAATCTCAATGGGTTTCACCTTTTGCAATACAACCATTGATGGTACCCCACCGCGATCGTTACCAATCGACCTTCTTCGAGAAAGGTGAATCGCTCAGTTTGGGATAAAGAATGGCACAGTCAAATCCGAGTGGTCAAGAGCAAATCGTGGCACTGCAGATCGGGCACTAAAAATGCCGGAGAAGGAAGACCCTTCTCCGGCATTGGCGTTTATTAAACCCACGGAAGATGATAGCGAAGGTGGTTATCCTACCGTAAAACTCCACAGAATGCCGGCACAGATAGCAGAGCCAATCACGCCGGAAGAGTTGCACGCCATGGCGTGCATCAGCAGGTAGTTGGAAGGGTCTTCTTTCTGTCCCATGACATGAACTTCTCTGGCGGAGCCGGGAACCGCAGAGACGCCGGCTGCTCCAAGCAACGGGTTTATCTTCTCTTTACAAACCAGGTTCATCAGTTTGGCGAAGATCAAGCCGGAGGCCGTTGCGATGCTGAATGCCACGGCCCCAAGAGCGAAGATCCCGACAGATTTGGTGGTGAGAAAAACATCCGCCTGAGTACTGGCGCCGACGGTAAACCCTAATAATATGGTCGCCGTGTCGATGATGGCGGTTCGGGCGGTTTGGGCAAGGCGGTCGACCACGCCGCTGACTTTCATCAGGTTTCCAAAAAAGAAGGTTCCCAGCAACGGAATGGACGCCGGGGCAAGAAAGCAGCAGAGGAACAAACCGATCACCGGGAAAATCAACAATTCCTTTCTTGAAACTGGGCGCGGGTCGGGCATGTGGATCCGGCGCTCGGCCTTAGTCGTTAGCAGTTTCATGATCGGCGGCTGAATGATCGGAATCAATGCCATGTATGAGTAGGCGGCAATGGCGATGGGCCCGATCAGGTGCGGTGCCAGTTTAGCCGTTAAAAAGATGGATGTCGGGCCGTCTGCACCACCGATAATTGCAATGGACGCCGCCTCCTTTGGCAGGAAACCCAAGGCCAGGGCACTGAGCAGGGTGAAGAAGATGCCCATTTGGGCTGCCGCGCCGAGCAGCATCAATTTGGGCCGCGCCAGCAGCGACGAAAAATCAGTCATGGCGCCAAGGCCTAAAAAAACAATCGACGGGTAGACACCGCTCGTTACGCCAAAATAAAGATAGTGAAGTACACTGTTCGGCTCATAGATGCCCAGGCCGAAACCCTTAAAAAAGGGAACGTTGCCAACCAACACGCCAAAACCGATGGGCAGCAGTAATAAGGGTTCATATTGCTTGCCGATGGCCAGGTAGACGAAGAGCATTCCAATGCCCCACATTAAAAAGTGCCGATAATCGGACAGGTAATACCCGGTATTGCTGAGAAACTGTAGTAAAAGTTCCATTGATCAGGTCCTTATCTATTCTTCGGAAAGGGGTTGCCAGGAAAAGCGTCCGTCGCCAACCGCTACCAGTACGCCTGCCTCTCTGAAGCGATTAATCGAAAGATGGGGATGGGGAAGACCGATCTCCTTGGATTTTTTGTGTAGATCGATCAAGTTGAACGCCTCACCCAAGTCTTCGGTCAGGGAGATATAGATTGTTGATGCGGCACCAAGGTCCTTCGGAAGTTTATCTGGGACGATCGTTTTAGGCTTGGTCGCCGTTTCAACTTTTTCGACTGGCGGAGGGGCTTTTTCTTCAAAAAGACCGGTAAGGCGGGGAATCATCGATATTAGAAAAGAAAGTACCGCCAAGCCGACAAGAACAATACTGGCTCCTGCGGCTGCCATGGCCCAACCGTTGGCTTGCTGAATGGCCGCTAACCCGTACATGATTTATCCTCCTCATACTGATGCTGTCAGCCTCCTTTATAAAAAGGGGGCTGACGCCTTGAGCTGAAATTGAAGGGAACCGTGATTTTACATAAAACACCAGAATAATTAAACAATCATACCACCCAAACAAAGTCAATGATAAATCTGAATTAGGGGTAGAATCAGAATATTTCTTACATTGAAACATACGCGCCGAATGAATCACCCAGCCAGTGGTTGCCTGCGTCAGATTTGAAAAACACTGTTGTTGACTTAAGGAATCGGATCATCGTAGTTAAAAGTTCTACTTGAGTTTACCAACAAAGAAACCAATGTGCGTGCTGTCAAGAAAAGGAGGAGCAAATGAGGGGCGTTAGAATCTGGCGTAAGCGTTTCGTTTGGATCGTTTTTTGTGTCGTGCTGCTTACCCTTTTTGGATCCGGCCCGGGAGTGGCCGCTGAAAAACAGCTAAAGGCCGGCTTTGTATATGTAGGGCCGGTTGGTGATTATGGTTGGTCCCATGCCCATGACGTGGGAAGAAAATATGCCGAAAAGCAGCTTCCCTGGTTGAAAACCGTTTTCATCGAATCCGTGGCTGAAGCGGACTCCGCAAGAATTGTCGACCGATTTATTCAGGAAGAAAAATGCGACGTGGTTTTCACGACCAGCTTTGGATACATGGACGACACCATCAAAGCGGGCGTGAAATATCCGGATAAGCATTTTATGCACTGTTCCGGCTTCAAACAGACCAAAAATGTGGGGACCTATTTTGCCGACCTCTACCAGACCTATTATTTAAACGGATTGATGGCCGGTGGGTTGACCAAGAGCAATAAAATCGGTTATGTGGCGGCCTTTCCCATTCCGGAGCTGGTACGTCATATCAATGCCTTCGCCCTTGGCATCAAAGCCGTGAACCCCAAGGCTGAGGTTCATGTGCGCTGGACCTACGCGTGGTATGGGCCGGACAAGGCCAGGGAAGCGGCAGAGGCACTGATCGCCGAAGGCTGCGATTCCCTGGCATTTACCGAGGATACGCCGGCTGTTATTGAAGTCGGCCAGGAACATACGGAAAAAGGCCGGCAGATCTATACGTTCAGCCATTACAGCCCCATGCAGCCTTATGGAAAAGACTCGGTGGTGTCCGGGCAGCTGGTGGACTGGGGGGTCATGTACGAAAAGATTCTCAAGGATCTTCATGACGGGACCTGGACGAGTGATGATCAGTGGTGGCTGGTTGCCGAAAAAGCGGCGATCCTCGGCGGTTCATTCGACGATCCGATCAATCCCAAGTTCGTAGACGCGTTGAAGGCCATTTCCGTGGAGACAAAGGACTTTGGAAAGCTGTCCGTTTATGACCTGGTCTTCAAGCGCTATGAACAGATGAAAAAAGGCACGGACCTCTTCGATCCATACATGGGTCCCATTTCAGACAATGCCGGAAAGATGCAGGTCAAAGCGGGTGAAAAAGCATCCAAGGCAGATCTTTTGAGTGTCATGTACTATGTAGACAACGTTGTGGGAAGTCTTCCCAAATAAGACGCGTGTTGTGAATTAAAGGGGAGCCGTACGCCCGAGCCGGCCCCCTTTTGTTTTTCCGGATGTCGGCCATTATGAAAAAAATTGAATCTCTTGAAATGATAAATATTTCGAAGTCATTTCAGGGCGTTCGTGCAAACGACAACATCAGCATGAAGGTCTCTTCCGGCGAGATTCTGGGCCTGCTGGGAGAAAATGGCGCCGGAAAAACAACGTTGATGAATATCCTCTACGGTATTTATCAACCCGACACCGGAGAGATCCGGGTCAATGGCCAACGGATTTTTATCGATTCACCCAAGGCGTCTATCGACCATGGCATCGGCATGGTTCACCAGCATTTCATGCTGGTGCAGAACCATACGGTGATCGAAAATATCGCCCTGGGTTATGCGCATGCGCCCAAGCTGTTTCCTCAGAAAAAAATACGGCAGCGCGTCGTCTCCTTCTCAGAAAAATTCAATTTCAACATCGATCCCGAAAAGAAAGTATGGCAGCTGTCTGCCGGCGAACAGCAGCGGGTGGAGATTGTCAAAGCCCTGATCAATGGCGCCGGATTGTTGATTCTTGACGAGCCGACCTCTGTTCTCACTCCTCAGGAAACCCGAGATTTTTTTCAGGTTTTGGGAAAAATGAGAGAAGACGGGCAGATGATTATTCTCATCAGCCACAAGCTGGATGAAATCAAAAGGCTTTGCGACCGGGTAACCGTTCTGCGAAAAGGTCAGGTGGTGGGGCATGCGAACGCTGGGCAGCTCGATAAGCGCTCTCTCGCACGCATGATGATCGGCCGAGACGTGATCTTCTCCTTTTCCCGGGAAAAGATACCAAGAAAAGAGAAGGTTCTGGAGGTGGCAGACGTCAGGGTCGATGGCGACAAGGGCTATCCGGTGGTCAACGGCATCTCCTTTGAGGTTTTCAGGAACGAGATTTTCGGTATAGCCGGTGTTTCCGGAAACGGCCAGCGCGAATTGGTCGAAGCCATCACCGGTCTGCGGATGGTGACCCACGGCCAGATTCGGATCAACGATATAGACATTACCAACCAGTCCCCCCGAAAAATCCACAACACCGGCGTTTCCCATGTGCCGGAGGAACGTATCCGGTTTGGCATCGCACCGAACCTCTTTATATACGAAAACGCGATCCTGAAGCAGCACCACCAGAAGAAGTTTTCACGACGGGCCTTTTTGGCCTACGGTCGAATCAAGGCGCATACCCGCCAGCTGATCAAGGATTTTCAGGTGGCGACGCCGTCCATCAATGTTCAGACGAAAAACCTGTCCGGCGGCAACATTCAAAAATTGATTCTCGGCCGTGAAATTGCGGACAAGCCGGACCTGCTGGTGGCTTCCCACCCCACCTACGGCCTGGACGTGGGTGCTACCGAGTATCTGCGAAACCAATTGCTCAAGCTTCGGGCAGAAGGCGGCGCAGTCCTTCTGGTGTCTGAAGATCTGGAAGAAATCTTCGAGCTGTGCGACCGGATTGCCGTTATTTTTCAAGGGAGTTTCATGGGAATTCTGGAATCGGATGATCCCCGGATTGCGGACATCGGGATGATGATGGCCGGGACCAGGGATCTAAAGGCGGGAGAGGGGGCGGATGCTTCACTTTAAAGTCTCGGACCGCGAGCAGATTTCCGCCCTCGGCACCTTTTTGACCCTGGTCCTGGCGTTGACCGCCGGCATGGTCGCAATCGGGCTGCTCTTTATTATCAGTGGCGTGAACCCGTTTTTTGCGTTCAAGAAAATATTCAGCGGCTCCTTCGGCAGCCTCTATGGTTTCAAGGAGACCATTACCAAGGCCATTCCTCTCATTCTTATCGGCGGTGGGCTTGCCGTGGTCTTCAAAGCGAAGTTCTGGAACATCGGTGCCGAGGGCCAGCTTCTCATGGGAGCCATTTTCGGCACCTGGGTGGGGTTGAACTGGGGGCCGTCACTTCCCGCTCCGGTAATCGTCCCCTTGATGTTTCTTGCCGGGTTTCTCGGCGGCGCGTTTTGGGGACTGATTCCGGCCATCCTCAAGCTCCGGTTTTCCATCAATGAGGTGATCTCCACGCTGATGCTCAACTACATTTGTGCTGAGTTTCTCACATTGCTGATCGTCGGACCCTGGAAAAGTCCAAAAAAGTTTGGTTTTCCGTATACCGACGATCTCCCGGATTCGGCCATTTTATCCCTGCTGCCAGGATCACGAATTCACACGGCCACCTTGATTGTGGCGGTGGTCGCCGTCGTGGTGCTGACCATTGTCATCTACAAGACCCGTTTCGGATATGAGGTGCGGGTGATCGGAGAAAATCCAGATGCGGCGAAATACGCGGGCATCGATTTCTCCCGAACGACGATGCTCATCATGGTCATCAGCGGCGGTATGGCCGGTCTGGCCGGTGTGGGTGAGGTGGCGGGTATCCACCATTATTTGAGTTATCCGGACTCCATCTCTTCCGGTTATGGTTTTACGGCGATTATTGTGGCCTGGCTGGCCAAGCTCAATCCGATTTACGTAATCTTTTCAGGCATCTTTTTTGCCGGCATCCTCGTGGGTGGAGACGCGATTCAGATATCGCTCGGATTGCCGGCGGCGACGGTGGCTGTTTTCAACGGAACCCTGCTGATCTTTCTGATCATGGGTGACTTTTTTACGAAGAACAAGGTTCGTATACTGGCAGGGGAAAGGGGTTAACCCATGGAGGAGATTATCATTTCTGTGGTTCAGCGCACACTGGTTGCCGGCACCCCCCTGCTGCTCGGCACTATCGGCGAGATCATCTCTGAGCGATCCGGCATCCTTAATCTGGGCGTGGAAGGCGTGATGGCTGTGGGTGCGGTGACCGCCTTTATCGTCACGCACCATACGGGCAACCCCTGGCTTGGGCTCTGCGCGGCCATTGTTGCGGGGATGTTGATTTCGATGGTCCATGCGTTTGCATCGGTGAGCCTTCAATCCAACCAGGTGGTCTCCGGGCTGGCGCTACCCATGCTCGGCCTGGGGCTGGCGGGCTTGTTGGGAAAACCCTATGTGGGAAAGCCGCTGGCCATTAAAATCAACACCATGCCCATCCCCTTCCTGTCGGACATTCCCATCGTGGGGCCGGTGCTTTTCAATCAGAGTCCTTTCTTTTACCTGGCGATACTCCTGGCCATTGGGGTCTGGTTCATGCTTGAGCACACGCTGCTGGGCATTCGCATCCGTTCGGCCGGAGAAAACCCCAAGGCCACGGAAACCCAAGGGGTCAATGTCTCGCGGATCCGCTATCTGTCTGTGATCGCCGCCGGCGGATTTTCGGCCATGGCCGGCGCCCACCTGTCCACGTCCTACAGCAGATCATGGATCGAGGGGATGACCGCCGGGCGGGGTTGGATCGTCATCGCCCTGACCATTTTTGCCTTGTGGAATCCCCTGCGGGCCGTGTTTGGCGCGTTCCTTTTCGGCGGGATTTTTGTGCTTCAGTATATGCTCCAGCCCCTGGGGATTTCTCCGAACTTTTTAGCCATGCTGCCCTATCTGGCGACGCTGTTGGTGCTTCTGGTGGGCGGGCTTCGAGACAGCCGTCGCCTCAACGCCCCGGCCATGCTGGCGGAACCCTACCGCCGCGGAGAGCGATAACCCAATCATCGATGCCCTCGTAGAGAGTCGCATTTCCAACGGGTTCGAAAAAAAGCCGAGATCAAGGCTTGCGAATCCCGAGGAATGAGGCGTACTTATGGTACGCTGCAGTGACGAGGGATGAAGCGTAACGCAGATATCGGCATTTTTACGAACCCGTCAATCATTGTATGCCATAGCTGGCCAATTTGCGCCGCAGCGTATTAAGGCCAATACCCAGCCGTCTGGCGGTTTTGGACTTGTTTTCTCCTGTTTGCGCATACGCATGTAAAATGTGCGCCTTTTCCACCTCCGAAAGCGGTTTTACACCTGAACTGCCGGCGGCCAGGTCTTCATCTTCACACGTTTTCAGGGCTGCCGTGATATGCGAAGGCAGGTGGGTTTTCCGGATCGGTTCGCCGCGCGCCAAATTGACCGCCGACTGGAGAACGGATTTCAACTCCCGGATGTTGCCGGGATAGTGATAGCGCATCAACAGGTCCAGCGCCGTCTTTTCGATAAAGCCCTGCTTGTTCACATCGTAATACTTCTCCAGAAATTTTCGCGTCAGCAGAAAAATGTCCTCCTGGCGTTCGCGCAGCGGGGGTAAGTGAAGCCATCCGCCGCGGATGCGGTAATACAGGTCTTTACGAAAACGCTTCTGGGCCATCATCTGTTCAAGGTTTTCATTGGTGGCGGCGATGAAACGCAGGTCCACCTTTTGCCGGGCACTCGATCCGAGTTTGGAGAACTCACCGTCCTGTAACACCCGCAGCAGTTTTCCCTGGAGGGATAACGGCAGGTCTCCGATTTCGTCCAGAAACAGGGTTCCCTTGTTCGTGTGTTCCAGGTAGCCGACCCGGCCGTGTTCAGCCCCGGTGAACGCGCCTTTGGTATGCCCGAAAAATTCAGCCTCGAATAGAGAGCTGGATAGTGAGGACATGTTGATGGGGCTAAAAGGATGCTGGGCCCGGGGACTGGCGCCGTGGATGGCGCGAGCCAGAAGCTCCTTGCCGGTGCCGCTTTCGCCGGTGATCAGAATGGGAACAAGGCTGGAGGCATGAAGCTCCGCCTCCTTGAGAATACGCAGGACTTTTTTGGATTGGGTGACAATGGGCCGGAATGGCTCTTCGTTTTCCAGCGTGGGTAAATCATCTCGCTTCTCGAGGTCCAGCAAGTCCAGAAGCCGTTTTCGTTCCAGTGTCCGTTTAATGGAAAGGGACAGGTCTTCGGTGGCCACCGGCTTGACCAGATAGTCATAGGCCCCCTTGTTCAGGCACTCCACCGCGATGCGTGCCTCGTTGATGGCCGTTACCATGATGCACTCCGTGGATGGAGAATTCGCCTTTATTTTTTCCAGCAGGGCCATGCCGTCCATCTCCGGCATGGTCATGTCGATGAGGGCCAGGTCGAAAGACAGCCCCTTTTCCACGTCTTCAGCCAGCTTGACTGAATTGTCCTCCAGGCGGACACGTTTAAAACCGATTTCGGATAGCTTTCTTCCCAGCACTTCCAGGTAGTCCCGATCATCATCCACGACGACAACATGACTGTTCATCGATCACCACGGCCTTTCTCGTTGTGCCAAAATGGGTTACCCCATATTGGAACAGTCCCCATAACGAGTTAATTTTTCATCGTTTTACGACCCTTATAGTCCATTTTGGCATAGATGTCTACTTGTATTCTGATTCGTCACCATTTTGGTTTAATCTTTGATGTGGTTTTAACTTGTTAATAACATACGAAAATTTTATTTTGTGCGGCCGCAGGGGGGCTTGGCACAGGGCTTGCTGTCCCATAATGGCAGGAAAATGATACAACCTGGCAGCATCCGTTTTAGGAACCCTCTTTTCCGGAAGGCGGTCACTGTCTTCCGGCACCAGATACCGATTTGACGCATCTTTTTTATTAACCGTTTTCACGTGTTTTCCGCATCAACCATAAGGGGATTGGCTTATGCATTTAAAAAACAAATTCGATGTCGGCAAGTTCACCATTCTTGCGGAGATGCAGCCGCCCAAAGGGGTGAATGTTTCAACGATGGTCAACAGCGCCGTCCGTTTACAGAACCTGGTGGATGCCTTCCTCGTGCCGGAAATGGGCAACGCCGTCATGCGGATGAGTTCGTTGGGTGGGGCCATGATTCTTCAGCGCAAGGGGCTGGAAACCATCATGCAGGTGAACTGCCGGGACCGCAACCGGATCGCCCTTCAAGCGGACCTGTTGGCCGCCTATGGGTGCGGCATTCTCAATATCATGGGGGTTTCCGGAGAAGACCCCGGCCTGGGCGATCATCACCAGACCAAGGCGGTCAACGATATCGATCTGATGACTTTGTTCAAGGCCGTTTCCACGCTTCAGACCGGTAAGGATCTGGCCGGGAATGAACTGTCCGGTGCCCCCTCGTTTCTGGTCGGTGCCACCGTCAATGCCCGGGCCACCGGTGACGAACTTGAAAAAGAGCTCTCCAGGATGGCTGAGAAGGCTGAGGCCGGCGTGGATTTTTTCATCACACCGCCGGTTTTCGATCTCGGCGCCATTGCTCCGTTTCTGGAAAAGATTGATCTACAAAAAACCCGGATTGTCCCCACCGTGATGCTGTTGAAGTCCGTGGGAATGGCCCGTTACCTGGCCCGGCACCTGAACGTGACCATCTCACAGGGCCTGATTAAACGGCTCATGCGTGCCCCGGACAAAGCCGTGGAAAGCCTTTCCATCGCCACGGATATTATTTCGGCGGTTAAGGAGGCCGGTTTTGCCGGCGCCCTGATTTCAGCCATGGGCTGGGAAGACAAGCTGCAGAAGTTACTGGACAGGGTCTGATGGACGGCAAAATCACCCATAACCTCTCTATCACCAACACCTTCATGAGGAACGTGTAATGGCAGAAAAAGAAAATACCCAAGGCAAGGATGTCGTCGGTTCCGTACTCGTGGTTGGCGGCGGCATTGCAGGCATACAGGCATCCCTGGATCTGGCGGATTCGGGCTATTATGTTCACATGACCGAAACCAAGTCGGCCATCGGCGGCGTTATGGCCCAGCTGGACAAAACCTTTCCCACCAACGACTGCTCCATGTGCGTCATCTCCCCCAAACTGGTGGAGTGTGGACGGCATCTGAACATCGACCTGATGACCTTGACGGAGATCGAAGAGGTAACCGGCGAGATGGGCAACTTCACGGTCAAATTGCGCCAGAACGCCCGTTACATTGATATGGACAAGTGCACGGCCTGCGGCGAGTGCGCCAAGGTCTGCCCCATCGACACGCCCAACATGTTTGACGAGGGCCTTCGGGATCGAAAGGCGGCCTTCAAGCTCTACCCCCAGGGCATGCCCAGTGCCTTTGCCATCGAGAAGCGCGGTACGGCCCCCTGCAAGGCGACCTGTCCGGCTCACGTGAGCATCCAGGGATACATTGCCCTGATCAATGACGGCCGCTACAAAGAGGCCCTGAAGCTGTTCAAGCAGGACCACCCCTTCCCGGGGATTTGCGGCCGGGTCTGCCACCACCCCTGCGAAAGTGAGTGTTCCCGCAACGATGTGGATCAGCCATTGGCCATTCGCGAACTTCACCGCTTTCTGGCCGACTATGAAAAGCAGAGTGGAGAGACCTACATTCCGGAAATTACGGCAGAACCTCGCGACGAGAAGGTCGCCATCATCGGTTCCGGTCCCACCGGTGTCACGGCTGCCTATTACCTGCTCCAGCAGGGCTATTCGGTAACCATTTTCGAAAAACTTCCCGAACCGGGCGGCATGATGCGCTACGGCATTCCCGAATACCGGCTTCCGCGAGACCTTTTGGCCGAGGAAATCGACGTGGTCCGACAAATGGGTGCCGAGATTAAATGCGGCGTGACCTTCGGTTCGGACATTACCCTTGAAAGCCTCAAAGCCGACGGTTACAAGGCCTGCTTCATGGCCATCGGGCTGCACGGCGGGCGTAATCTGGGCGTGGAAAACGAGGATGCCGAAGGCGTGCTCCAGGGCGTCGACTTTCTGCGTGATGCCTCTATGGGCAAGGATATCGATCTCGGAGAGGACGTCGTCGTGGTGGGCGGCGGCAATGTGGCCATCGACGTGGCCCTGACCGCCAAGCGCAAAGGCGCCAAAAACGTCACCCTGATCTGTCTGGAAAAACGGGAGGAGATGCCCGCCTGGGAACACGAGATTGAAGAAGCCCTGGAAGGCGAGATCAATATTGTCAACAGTTTTGGCCCCAAGTCCTTTTACATAGACAAAAGCAAGCGTGTGTCGGGCATCGAATTCAAGACCTGTAGCGCTGTGTTCGATGAAGACGGTCGCTTCAACCCCGCCTACGATGAGGGGGAATGCCAGCCCTTTTTCGGCGACACCATTATTGTCGCCATCGGCCAGAGCACCAACCTGGACGGCATCAAGGAGCAGGGTGTCGCCATTTCCCGGCCTGGTGGCCTGGAGGCTGACCCGGTGACCCTGCAGACCCCCATCGACTGGGTTTTTGCCGGCGGCGATGCTTATTACGGTCCCAAATCGGTGGTGGACGCAGTCGCCTGCGGCAAGGAAGCCGCCGAGAGCATCCACCGCTTCATCAACGGGCTGGATCTCACGGACGGTCGACAGAAAGAATGGGATTTTGTCAAACCCGAGATGGGTGAAGAGGTTAATAAACCGCGCACCACGGTCCGTTGCCTGGACCCCGACGCGCGGGAATGCAATTTTCTGGAGGTCTCCTTCGGCTACAACGAAGAAGAGGCCAAGACCGAGGCCGATCGATGCCTCAAGTGCGGGCTCTGCTCCGAGTGCTACCAGTGCGTGGACGCCTGCCTGGCAAATGCCGTCGACCATGACATGGTGGCTGACTATAAGGAGATCAACGTGGGCGCCATTATCCTGGCTCCCGGTTTCACCCCCTTCGACCCCACCGAGCACAAAACCTATTCGTACGCCAACCATCCCAATGTGGTTACCAGCCTGGAGATGGAACGAATCCTTTCCGCATCCGGCCCCTATGCCGGCCACCTGGTTCGGCCGTCGGACAACAAGGAGCCGGAAAAGATTGCCTGGTTTCAGTGCGTGGGTTCCCGGGATATCAACTGCTCGGATCACAGCTACTGCTCCTCGGTGTGTTGCATGTACACCAACAAGCAAACCATCATCGCCAAGGAGCACAGCGAAAAAGAGCTGGATACGGCTGTCTTTTTCATGGACATGCGCACACACGGCAAGGAATTTGAAAAATACTACATGCGCGCTAAGGATGAAAAAGGGGTGCGCTTCATCCGGTCCAAGGTGCATACCATCGATCCGGTGGAGGACGACAACCTAAGCCTGCGTTATATCACCGAAGAGGGCGAACTCGTCGAGGAAACCTTCGATATGGTGGTCCTGGCCGTCGGCCTGGCCCCCAACAAGGAATCGGTGGACCTGGCCAAAACGATGGGCATCGATCTCAACGAACACCTGCATGCCGCCACCCGGACCCTCGAACCGGTGAGTTCCAGCCGGCCGGGTGTCTTTGTCTGCGGCGCCTTCCAGGAGCCCAAGGATATCCCCCAGTCGGTCATGGAGGCATCCGCCGCCGCCGCCACGGCCACCCGGTCACTGGCGAAAGCCAGAGGGTCGCTGATTAAAACCAAGGAACTGCCACCGGAGATCGATGTGTCCGGACAGGAGCCGCGGGTGGGCGTAGTTGTCTGCAACTGCGGCATCAACATCGGTGGCGTGGCTGACGTGCCGGCGGTGAGGGAGTATGCCGCCACCTTGCCCCATGTGGTGCATGTGGAGGACAACCTGTTCACCTGCAGCCAGGACACCCAGGACAAGATGAAAGAGGTGATCACGGAACATGGCATCAACCGGGTGGTGGTGGCCTCCTGTTCGCCCCGAACCCACGAACCCCTGTTCCAGGAGACCATCCGGGACGCCGGTTTGAACAAGTACCTGTTTGAGATGGCCAACATCCGTGACCAGAACACCTGGGTTCACATGAACAACCCGGAACGCGCTACGGCCAAGGCCAAGGACCTGGTCCGCATGGCCGTGGCCAAGGCCGCCTTCATCGAGCCGCTGCACCAGGTCCGACTTGAAGTCACCCAGAAGGTGCTGGTGGTTGGCGGTGGTGTGGCTGGTATGGAGGGAGCCCTGGGGGTTGCCGACCAGGGACTCCAGGTCTATCTGGTGGAGCGGGGTGATATGCTGGGTGGCGTGGCCCACAAGCTGCGCACCACCTGGCAGGGGGAGCCGGTGAAACCGTACCTGGAATCGCTGGTTGAGCGGGTGCGCAACCATGAAAAAATTCGGGTGTTGATGAAGACGGAGCCGGTGGAAACCACCGGTATCATGGGCAACTTCACCACCACACTCATGACCTCCGGTGAGTCGCTCACGGAGACGGTGGTGGAGCACGGTGCCACCATCATCGCCACCGGCGGCAAGGAGTACATTCCCAGCGAGTACCTGTACGCTCAGAACCCCAATGTGCTCACGCACTTCGAAATGGATGCAGCCATGGATGCAGACGACCCCCGGCTGTCCACCGCCCAGAGCGTGGCCTTCATCCAGTGCGTGGGATCGCGGACCGTGGAGCGGCCCTACTGCAGCCGACTTTGCTGCACCCACACCGTCAAGAGCGCCCTGACGCTCAAGGAGCGCAGTCCGGAGATGGACATCTATGTGCTCTACCGCGATGTCCGCACGTACGGATTCCGCGAAGAGCTTTATAAAAAGGCCAGGGAAAAGGGCATTATCTTCATTCGCTACAACCTGGAGGACAACCTGCCTGATGTCAAGGACGCCGACGGTCAGCTGAGTGTGACCGTAAGGGACCACGTGCTCCAGATGCCTGTAGAGCTGAATCCGGACCTGCTCGTGCTGGCGACTGCCGTGCTGCCCAATGAAAACAAAGACCTGTTCGAACTGTTCAAAGTACCGATCAATGCCGACGGCTTCCTGGTGGAGGCCCATGCCAAGCTGCGCCCCGTGGACTTCAGCTCCGAGGGCATCTTCATGGCCGGTCTGGCCCACTATCCCAAGGCGCTGGACGAAAGCATCGCCCAGGCCCGGGCCTCGGTGTCACGGGTCATGACCATCCTTTCGCGGGATTCGATCCTGGTGGGCGGGGTGGTGGCCGAAGTGGATCCGGACAAGTGTGCCGTTTGTGTGACCTGCGTGCGAACCTGCCCGTATCACATTCCCTATATCGGGGAGGAAGGTCATGCGGTGATCGAACCGGCTGAGTGCCATGGCTGCGGCAGTTGTGTCGCCGAATGCCCGGGAAAGGCCATCCAGCTCAAGCATTTTACCGACGAACAGATCGTTGCCAAGACGGCGGCCCTTTTTGAAAAGAAGAAAGGGGAGGCGGCCTAATAAAGTGGAATACGGGCGCCAGTAATCACCGGCAGCCTGAGAACTCCGGGCGCCCGAATTATTTTTATACCTTAACATCATCGGAGAAAGATCATGAATGAAACCTTTGAACCCCAGATCCTGGCTTACTGCTGCAAGTACTGTGCTTATGCAGCTGCCGACCTGGCCGGGTCCATGCGCTTGAATTATCCAAGCAATGTGAAAGTGATTCAGGTGCCGTGCAGCGGCAGGGTGGACATCCTTCATCTGCTGACCGCCTTCGAAGGCGGGGCGGACGGCGTATACGTGGCCGGGTGACTGGAAGGTGAATGTCATTTCCTGGAAGGAAATCTCAAAACCAGACGGAAAGTCGAGTACGTTCAGCGAACCCTTGAAGAGCTGGGCATGGAGCCGGAACGGGTGCAAATGTACAATCTTTCATCAGCCCAAGGAGCCCGTTTTGCCGAAATCGCAACCGAGATGACGGATAAAATCAAGGCCCTGGGTCCCAGCCCGGTGAATTCTTAACCACGGTCAGGAGGCGAATTTTGCCATCCTTGGACCATAAGAGGTGAACCAATGATAATTGCGGATCGAAAATCTCTGGAAGAGATACAGGACATGATCAAGGCGTATAAGAAAATCCTTCTTGTGGGGTGCAAGGGGTGTGTGACCGTCTGCAACGTGGGCGGGGCCAAGGAAGTGGGCATTCTGGCCGCCACCCTGAAAATCGCGCGCAAGAAAGACGGCAACCCCATCGAAATCGACGAAAAAACGCTGGAGCGCCAGTGCGATCCTGAATATGTGGAGCAGATCCGGGACATCTATGACCAGTACGATGCCGTCCTTTCCATGGCTTGTGGCGTTGGCCCCCAGTTTCTCTCCGAGGCCTATCCCAGCCAGAAGTTCTTCCCGGCGGTGGATACCAAGTTCTTCGGCGGCGCGGTTCAACATGGTATCTGGGAGGAACGCTGCGCCGGCTGCGGGACTTGCGTGATTCACAATTACGACGGGTTGTGCCCCATCGCCCGTTGTTCGAAAAGCATCCAGCACGGTCCCTGTGGCGGTAGCGCCGACGGTAAATGCGAAATCGCCAAGGATGTGGAGTGCATCTGGGATACCATCGTCAAAAAGAAAATAGAGCAGGGGCGGCTTGAGGATCTTCGAATCATTCGGGCGCCAAAAAACTGGACGACGGCAAGGGACGGCGGTCCCCGTAAAAGCATAAGGGAGGAGTTGGTGCAATGAGCAATAACGGTCTGAAATCAGGAAGTAATCTGGAGAAGGTGCTCAAGGCAGGCCACTTTGCCTTTACCGGTGAATGTGGACCGCCCAAGGGTGCCAATGTGGAACATCTCAAAGAAAAATTCGAGCACCTGCGGGGCGTGGTAGATGCGGTGAATGTCACTGACAACCAGACCGCCGTGGTGCGCATGTCCAGTGCGGCGGCCTCGGCCATCATGGTGGCCAACGGCATCGAACCCAACTTTCAGATGGTCTGTCGGGATCGCAATCGCCTGGCCATTATGGCAGACGTGCTTGGGGTTTACTCCCTGGGAATAAAAAACATGCTCTGCCTCTCCGGCGACCACCAGAAGTTCGGCAACCACCCGCAGTCCAAGAACGTTTACGACATCGATTCCATGCAACTCATCGCGTTGGTCAAGAAAATGCGTGACGAAGGCAAATTCCTCAATGAAGATGATATTGACGTACCGCCCAAGATGTTTATCGGGGCTGCCGCCAATCCTTTCGGTGACCCGCATGAATACCGGATCTACCGCCTGGCCAACAAGATCGATGCTGGGGCCGATTTTATCCAGACCCAGTGCATCTACAACATGCCCCGGTTCAGAGATTTCATGAAAAAAGCCGTAGACATGGGACTGACGGAAAAGACCTATCTTCTCGCCGGCGTCACACCGATGAAAAGCGCACGTATGGCGCAGTATATGGCAAAAATGGTTCCCGGTATGGATGTCCCTGAAGAATTGATTGAACGGTTAAAGGGTGCAGGCAAGGGCAAGCAGGCCGAAGAGGGCATCAAGTTCGCTATCGAGCAGATCGAAGAGTTCAAGGAGATGGAAGGGGTTGCCGGTGTTCATCTCATGGCCATCGAATGGGAGCACAAAGTCCCCGAAATCGCCGAACGGGCAAAGGTGTTGCCCAGGCCCCAGGTAGATTGACCCGATTTAGCCGGAATTGCGGGGTCGGGGGAGATTTAATCGCCACCGACATCCCCGACCCCGCCCGGTCATTTAAACAAGCTCAGGCTGCTGATTTATCAACAATCAGCTTGGTATAAAGGAGAATTTCAATGAGTGACAAAAAACGAATCCTAGTGGTGGACGACGAGCCCGATTTCTGTTCCATCGTTCAGGGGAACCTGGAAAAGGAAGGCTTCGATGTGGAGGTGGCTTATGATGGCGTGCAAGGGTTGGAGAAAGTGAAAGCCAATCCACCGGATGCCATTGTTCTGGATGTGATGATGCCGGAAAAAGACGGATACGCGGTGTGCAGGGAGTTAAAGGGAAATGAAAAATACGCCGATATTCCCATCGTGATGCTTACCGCCGTGGCATCCCACGTCTCTTCCACCCGATACTCCCATTATGACGGCATGAGCATGGAAGCCGACGACTATCTTCCCAAACCGGCCTCCGCAGAAGAGATCACTGAAAGCCTGAAGGGGTTGCTGAACATGTAGCCTTGTCTTGGGCGAAACGGGTTGCCGGCAGTGGTTGGCCGTATCGAACGAACCACCGATTCATCCAGCCGCCGCCGGAAAGCCCGCATCCCGTGCACGTGCCACATCGACCCTAAAGGGGTAGGGTCGCCGGTCGTCCGCGGGTTGCTTCCGGATCCGCGCACCTGAACAAAATGCAAGAGATGTGGCTGTGTTTTCCGCAACAGGCGCAGCGGTGGAATCAATTGGGGTATGGGTGCGTTGGATTCGGAAGCCTTCTCTACATGAACCACGGGCGTTTCGAGCCGTCACTTTAATCCTGCGATCCATTGGACACACAGACCCAGATCAATGCGGCGGCCGTTTTTTTCGGCGGTGCTTTGATCGTCAGCAACCGAGACCCAGTCAGATGAATCAGCCTTCAGGTCTTCTTGACGCGGCATTCGCATTCCAGACAAAGGTATTTTGTATCATCAGCGATCAGCGGGTGTTTAGATCGCGGTCGCCGGCGATCTTTACCACGGTGCTCGGTCGGACAGGCATCAAAGGGGCCTATGTGCCCTTTATGGTCGAGGATGGCAATATCGGCAAGGCACTGGAGGGCCTCCGGGTGCTCAACATTGCGGGAGCCAACATTACCGCGCCATTCAAGGAAAAGGTGTTGCCCTACCTGGATGTGCTTTCCGAGGGGGCCAATATCATCGGAGCCGTGAACACCATCGTCTGCAAGGGGGGACAACTCAAAGGCTACAACACCAACGCCATTGGCATCATGGATGCCCTCAACGAGGTGAAATTCGACATTGCCGGAAAAAAGGCGTTGGTGATCGGCACGGGCGGTGTAGCACGCGCCGTGGTGTTCATTCTCAACTGGCTGCGGGCCGAATCGGTTGTCGTGGCCGGCCGTGACAATCAAAAAACCTGCCGCCTGGCCGGTCATTTCAGCTGTACACCATGGTCGCTGAAGGATCTTGCTGAATTTCCCATCGACGCGGATCTCATTGTCAATGCCACATCCATTTCCAGCCGCGATGAATCCAGCGAGTTGACCGGCATTATCGACAGCATCAAGAGCAACGGGTGCCAGCTGGTGTTCGATCTCAATTACGGCCGCCGGGAGAATATCTGGCAATCCATGGCGGAAAAGCGCGGCATCCGTTTTATGGACGGGCTTTCCGCCCTGGCCTACCAGGCCCGACGGACCTTCCTGCTGTGGACCGGCCAAGATGTTCCGCAGGAAGAATTTTTAAAGGCGCTGGAAGAGTGACCGTGGCGCCGTTTTCCGCTTGATCGCATTTGCACGACTTCAGTTTCTGCGGTTTAACGCCTCTCCTCGAGCCTTATCGTTCAATTTCACGTTTCAGGTTGATCCCATATTTTCGCATACGATTCCAAACGGTTACCCGGTTGATCCCTAACATCCGAGCCGCCTGGCTCTGATTGCCGGCTGCAGCGCGAAGGGCCTCGATGAGCTGCTGCCGTTCATTGCTGCCGGTTTCACGGAAGGCCGCTTCGGGTACCGATGCGGACGGGTTAGTATGGGTCAGCATCTGGGGCGGCAGGTGATCGATGTCGATGGTATCCTTGTCCGCAACGGTAAACGCATACTCAAGTGCGCTTTTCATCTCTCTGACGTTTCCCGGCCACCGGTAAGCCATGAACCGGTTCAAGGCTTCACGGGTCAGCCCCCGGATCGGTTTGCCGGTCCGTATTTCCAGCCGATCGATGAATGTATTGACCAGCAGGGGGATGTCATCTTTACGATTTCGAAGCGGAGGCAGATGGATGGGAATCACATTGATGCGAAAATACAGGTCTTCCCTGAAGCGCTTCTGCTCGATAAGCTCCAATAGATTCCGATTGGTGGCCGTGATGATCCTTACATCCACCGAAACGGAGATGTTTTCTCCCACCCGTTCGAACTGACCGGTCTCCAGCACCCGCAGCAGCTTGATTTGGATAGAGAGGGGAATGTCCCCGATTTCGTCCAGAAACAGGTCTCCTCCGCTGGCCGATTCGAAGCGACCGGTCCGGTCCCGGAAAGCACCGGTGAACGATCCCTTCACATGGCCGAACAGTTCGCTTTCCAGCAAGGATTCGTTGAGGGCCGCGCAGTTGAGCTGTACGTAGGGGCCGTCGTTTCGTTTTCCGCGGTCGTGGATGGCTCTGGCGACCAATTCTTTTCCGGTGCCGCTCTCTCCGAAAATGATAATTGGTGCGTCACTGATCGCCGCCTTTTCGATGATCGCGAAGACCGCCCTCATTTCCTCGCTGTTGCCGATGATCCCTCCGAAACCGCTGTTATCGTCCAATTGGCGGGAGAGGGTCTCAACCTTTCGATCCAGCCGGTCGATTTCACTCAAATCGGTCAGGGTCTCCACTGCCCCCAGCAGCGTTCCGTCCTCATCTCTAAGGACCGAGGCGTTTTTCAGCGCCGGTAAAAAGGTGCCGTCCTTTTTTTTGATGGTGCAGCGGCAGCGGCGCATTTCCGGTTGGTCGGGTTCGAACAGCTTGCACCATCCTTCACCATGGCTGTTGATGGCCATTTCACAGGCCTGGCACGCCAGCACCGTACACGGTTGACCGGACACTTCATTAGCAGTGTACCCGGTCATTTCTTCGAAGGACCGGTTGACCGACAGGATTCGGCCCTTCTCGCTGATGATGAGCAGCGCTTCATTCATGGTGTTGATCACACGTTCCCAGTGCCGATTGATATCTTTAATCGCCATACCTTGGTGTCCTTTCCCGCGTTTGGTGTGATTGTCTTCCGGCGATCTGCTACAGTGCTTAAACAGGTGTTTAAATTCTTATCATATGTTTAAACAGTGTTTAAACACTTTTTTATGCCATTCTTTCGGCATCGAATTTTTAATAGAAATAACAGATAGATATCATAATAAGCAAAAAGGGTGGGAAGCGGCACGCTTTTTGTTATTCTATTGATCCGGAAAAACAGGGTTGTGGCAATCCGAACCCAAGACCAGGGAAATCAAGCACCATGGGCCGGCATCTTCATATCAATCTTGAGAACCTTCCCTGGCCGGTGAATGTCCTCAAATTTAACCAGGCCGTATACGACATGCAGCCGGGGGACGACATGCTGGCCACGATCAACGATGCGGATGTCGTCGGAAATTTGCAGCAGCTCCTCAGCAGCCAGGCGGAGGTGGATTTTGACGTATTTCAAACCAATATAGACTATCGCATCCGGGTAACCAAAAGGTGATCCGGCGGTTTTGAAAAAAAGCGACAAGAGGACGCCGGTGGCGGGTATCAGTCACTGCTAACGTGAATCAAGGAGGGTCTATGGGGTTGAACAGACGTGATTTTTTCAAATTTGTGACCGCAGCGGGCGCTGCGGTGGCCGGATCAGGTGGCACAGCCCATGCCTGGCAATCCAGAGCGCCTTCCGATCCGGTCGGTTGTCTGGTGGACCTGACCCGGTGCATCGGCTGCCGCAAATGCGAGGAAGCCTGCAACCGGGTCAACGAATTGCCCCCGCCGGACCGAGCCTTTGAAGATCTCACGCTTCTCGATAAAAAGCGCCGGCCGGATGAACGGTCCTACACGGTGATCAACCGTTATGTCTCGGGAGAGATTGATGAACGGGACCAGCTGGTCCCCACCTTCGTCAAGCTGCAATGCATGCACTGCCAGGACCCGGCATGCGCCTCCGCCTGCATTGTCGGTGCCTTGACCAAAAAAGACAATGGCACGGTCCATTACGATGTCACCAAATGCATCGGCTGCCGCTACTGCATGGTGGCCTGTCCATTCGAGATCCCGGCATACGAGTACCACGATCCCATTACGCCGCGGGTGATGAAGTGCACCTTCTGTTATGAACGGGTACAGGCTGAAAACAAGCTTCCCGGATGTGTGGAAATCTGCCCGGTTGAGGCCATCACCTTCGGACGCAGAAACGACCTGATCGACGGTGCCCGGCAGCGCATTAAAAAGAACCCGGGGCGCTACATCGATCATATATACGGCGAAAAGGAGGTGGGCGGCACCAGTTGGATGTACCTGTCCGGGGTGCCTTTTGAAAAAATAGGTTTCAACGCGCTGCCGGAAACGCCCATGCCCCGGCTGGCCGAAAGTATTCAACATTCCCTGTTCAGTTACCTGTGGTCCCCCATCGTGCTGTTCGGCATGCTCGGCGGCGTCATGTGGGCCTCGAAGGACAAGGGTGATCGGGCCGACAATGGCAAAGAAGGAGGCGGTCAATGACCCATTACGCAGCGCCTGTCAAGGCGAAATTCTGGACTCCCGGAGTGGTTGTGCTGGCTGTTCTCATGGCGGCCGGTGCGGCAGCCATCGCGGCCCGATTCATCGGTGGCATCGGCTACGTCTCCAATCTGACCACCGCACGGCCCTGGGGATTGTGGATCGGGGTTGATGTGGCCTCGGGGGTGGCTTTGGCCGCCGGTGGCTTCACCACGGCGTTTTTGGCCCATATCATCGGGCGGCATTATTATGAGGCGGTGGTTCGGCCGGCCCTGCTCACAGCCGTACTCGGCTATACATTTGTGGTGTTGGGGCTGCTGGTGGATATCGGCCGCTCCTGGGCGATCTGGAAGCCCTTGTTGTATTGGAACCCCACATCCGTTCTTTTTGAAGTGGCCATGTGCGTCATGCTTTACCTCAACGTGCTCTACCTCGAGTTTCTTCCCATCGTGGTGGAGCGGTTCAAAGGCCGGGTGAACCTGCCCGGGCCGCTGGCCGTCCTCAATGGGCCGGTTGACGGGCTGCTCAAGCTGGCCGACACCATCCTGCCCCGGATCATGTGGATTTTCATCATTGCCGGCGTGGTGCTTTCCTGCATGCACCAGTCCAGCCTGGGGTCGCTGATGCTGATTGCCCCCACCAAGCTGCACCCGCTGTGGTACACGCCCATGCTGCCGTTGCTTTTCCTGGTTTCGGCCATTGCCGTGGGCTATCCCATGGTGGTGTTCGAGGCAACGCTGGCCACCACGTCTTTGAAGCTTGACGGGGAGATGAAAATCCTCACCCCGCTGACCCGCATCACCATTTTTTTGCTGGGACTCTACCTGGCGCTGAAGGTGGGCGACATGGTGGTTCGCGGCACCTATGTGTATTTGCTGGACGGCACGGCCCAGACCAATGCCTTCATCATCGAAGTGCTCTTGGGTGTGATCGTGCCCTGGCTGATGCTGCTGTCGCCGCAACTGCGCCGGTCGCGCCAGGCATTGTTCATTGCCTGCACGATGATTGTGGGCGGCGTTCTGATCAATCGGATCAACGTGTTTGTCGTGGGATATCGTCCCCCCATCAGCGAAGCTAATTATTTTCCGGCCATCGGCGAGGTGTTGGTCACCGTTGGGCTGATCGCGGCGCTGATGTTCGTCTATCGCTTCATCGTAACCTATTTACCGGTGCTCAACAAACCGGAACAGGAGGTGTCTGCATGACCAGAACAGGACCGGGTGTTCTTTTGATCGTCACCGCCGCCCTGACCGGGATGCTTTGCTGCAGTCCGGCCCTGGCGGCCAACCCGTCGCCGGATGAAGCGGCGGCAGCGGCTCCGGTGGTTTGGACCGCGCCCGACCAGGAGGCGGCCAAAAAACGGGCCGAGGAGCTCGTGCCTTTTGTCGAAGCGGTGATGGACGAATGCCGGCTGTGCCGGCAGCAGCGGCTCCGGGATATGGGTTTGAGCGTCAATGATCAGACAGAAAGGTACTTTCTGCTCGACAGCCCCATCATCCGAAAAACCGAGGATCACTACGGACCGGTGCGCTTCATGCATTCCAAACATGCCGTGGTCACCAGGGATTGCGCCCTGTGCCACCACTACCGGCCCCTGGACGAAGTAGCATCGGAAACCGCCCGCTGCTCGGCCTGCCACCAGGAACCATTCAACATGGATCACCCCGAACGGCTGGGCCTCAAGGCGGCCTACCATCAGCAGTGCATGGGGTGCCATCAAGAAATGAACAAGGGCCCCATCGACTGCGCCGGTTGCCACCGCAAAAACGTGCCCGACCACAAGGAGCACATTCAGCTGGCGGCCAATCCCGAACCCACCCAGGTCACCAGCGAATGCCTGCGCTGCCACACACCGGCCGGCGAGGATATGCTCAAGTCGGCCCACTGGCTGTGGAAGGGGCCTTCTCCATACACCCTTAATCATAGAAAGGAGGTCGAGCTCGGTAAAGCCACCATTGCCACGAACAACTTCTGAATCAGCATCATCAGCAACGAGGCTCGTTGCACCAGTTGTCACGCCGGTTATGGATGGAAAGACGCAAATTTTGATTTTACCGATATGACCAAGATCGACTGCCTGGTGTGCCATGATCGCACAGGCACCTACAAGAAAACCCCAACTGCCGCCGGCATGCCCGATCCCGACGTGGATCTGGTGGCGGTGGCCAAAAGCGTAGGTCGCACATCCCGCAAAACCTGTGGGGATTGTCACTTCAACGGCGGCGGCGGCGAAGCGGTCAAGCACGCCGATCTCTCCCGCCAGCTCCTGCACCCAGAGCGCAACTGCGACGTCCACATGGGCGGTTTCGATTTCCAATGCTCGGAGTGCCACCGCACCCGCAACCACAAGATTGCCGGGCGCAGTTCTTCGGTTCCCGTGGTGGAAGGCAGCATGTCTTGCACCAACTGCCACTCGGAGACACCGCACTACGGAGAGCACCTGCTGGATCACCATCTGAACAAGCACAGCGACACAATCGCCTGCACCACCTGTCATGCGCCGGTATACGCCAAGTGCAAGCCCACCAAGACCTTCTGGGACTGGTCCAAGGCGGGTGACAAGGAACGCAAGCCGAAGAAAGACAAGTACGGCATGCCGGACTACAATTGGAAAAAGGGCGAGTTTCTCTGGAAGGAGTCGGCCAAGCCGGTCTATGCGTGGTACGGGGGATTCATGAAGCGGGTTTTCCTGGGAGATCAGCTGGACCTGACCCAGGCCGAGTTCAACATCTCCGAACCCGTTGGATCGATCAATGATCCCAACTCCAAAATCTCGCCGTTCAAAATCATGAAAGGGGTTCAGGCCGTCGACACCGAGTACAAACACCTGCTCATCCCTCATCTGTTCCCCCGAAACAAGGAGGACAAGACGGCCTACTGGAAGCATCGTGACTGGCAAAAAGCCTTTGTGGACGGCATGAAGGCGGCAGATATGAAATACAGCGGCAAGTACGAATGGATTACCACAAATATGTACTGGGGCGTCGAACACGAGGTCATGCCCGCGGAATCGGCGCTCTCCTGCGTGCAGTGTCACGACAGCCTCAAGGGTGAACGAACTTGCAACCGCTGCCACCAGGATAGCCGAAATGTGGATTTCAAGACCATCGCTCACAGGGGTACCGATTTTTCCTACATGGCCTCCAAGGGTCGTGATGTGAGCCACCTGGTGGGTACTACGGATTATATCGACTTCAAAGCCTTGGGCTATAAAGGCGACCCGATTATCACCGGCGGCCGATTCAAGAAGCTGCCCATGGGCTATAAAGCCGAAAAGTAATCCGGCGGCGGCCTGAACCTCTTGCCCGGTCATCCTCCCATCATTCTTTGGGTGTGGGGTGGGTGTCCGGGCATTTTTTCGGATACCAGCGGATGTGGTTTTGTCGTTTGACATCCGGGTTAAATCTGGCTACTAAAAAGAGCATATTCCCACAAAAACCATCAACGAAAGGAGAATCGCATGGCAGAAGAGCTGCCGGTCGGGTGTGCCCGACCCACTGGAGGACCGGTTGGAGAGGCGGCCCCGGAGACCGCAAAGGAGACAACGGCACCAATCAAGGAGGAGATGCAAATGATTCATGTAGGCGAAAAAGCACCGGACTTTGTGGCACCAGGATATCAAAAGGGAAAATTCATTAACGTCAAACTGTCCGACTATCTGGGCAAATGGGTCTTGCTCTGCTTTTACCCCGGCGATTTCACCTTTGTATGAGCGACCGAGATTTCGGCGGTCGCCGAAAAATATCCTGAATTCCAGAAACTGGGCGTGGAGTTACTTTCCATGAGCATCGACAGCATGTTCGTTCATAAAATGTGGGACGACCACGAATTGAGTAAAATGGTCGATGGCGGAGTTCCGTTTCCCATGTTGTCCGATGCGGGCGGAAAGGTGGGGAAATTGTTCGGGGTGTATAACGAGGGTGCCGGTGTGGAAAACCGTGGCCGTTTCATTATCGACCCGGATGGCGTGGTCCAGGGTTACGAGGTGTTGACACCACCGGTGGGCCGCAACGTCCAGGAATCTCTCCGCCAGGTTCAGGCCTTCCAGCTGGTCAGGAAAACCAAGGGCGCCGAAGCGACGCCTTCCGGCTGGCGGCCCGGCAAGCTGACGCTCAAACCGGGACCGGATTTGGTCGGTAACGTCTGGAAAGTGTGGAAAACAGATATGGCCTTCGACTAACCAACCCCGCGTGAAATTGGTTGGGGATCAGACCGCAATGATCAACCGGAAGCGGGCTGATCTCCAACGGCTGGTTAAGCCGGCCCGGCCCAAAAAACGGTTACTATGAACAAAAGGAGTCTTGCATGTATTTCAATCAAATTGCCGTACCCGGCTTAGGTTGTCTCTCCTATGTCATCGGTTGCCCGCGCGCCAAGATCATGGCCGTCGTGGATCCGAAACGCGATGTGCAGGACTATCTGACCATCGCCCGGGAAGAGGGGATGCAGATCACCCATGTAATCAATACCCATGTTCACGCCGATCACGTCAGCGGGGACCAGGAGCTGCGGTTGGCTACCGGGGCGGACATATACATCCATGAAAGCGCACCGGTGGAATATCGCCACAAGGAGCTCAAGGAGGGGGACGTGTTCGAGCTCGGGGCTGCAAAAATTGAAGTCCTGCATACCCCGGGACACACCCCCAACGCCGTCTCCCTGCTGGTCACCGATAAAGCACGATCAGAGGACCCCCAGATGCTGCTGACTGGCGACCTGCTATTTGTCGGCGACATTGGTCGGCCGGACCTGCCCGGCGCAGAGATTCTGGATGAACAGGTGGAAAATTTGTACAACAGCCTGTACGCTAAACTGACCGGTTATCCGGATCACCTGGAGGTGTTTCCGGCCCACGGTGAAGGATCCTTGTGCGGACGCGGCATGAGCGCGAAAAAGAGTTCCACCCTCGGCTACGAGCGACGGGCCAACCCCATGTTGCAGTTCGAGTCTTTCGAGGCATTCAAAAAGGAGGTGATGTCGGCGTTTCCGGTCCGGCCGAAAAGTTTTTCCCACATCATCCAGACCAACCTCGAAGGTGCAGCCACCCTGGACGCCTGTCCCATTGACAAAAGACTGACCCCCAAGCAGTTCGAAGAGATGGTTGCCGACGGGGCAACCATCATCGACGCTCGCGATTCGGCCGCCTTCGGCGGCTTTCACATCCCTGGCAGCATAAATATCGGATTCGAAAAACAGTTGGCCAACTGGGTCGGCATGGTGGTGGATCCAACTGCTGAAATTTTATTGGTTGTGGATGATCAAGGTGACTATGACCGCATGGTGACCGAACTGCATCGCATTGGATACGATTTAATTTTCGGCTATCTCTCCGGCGGTATCATGGCCTGGCTGATGAGTGGTCGGGCTGTGGACCAGCTGGAACAGATATCTCCCCACCAGCTGGCCGCACGTCTGGAAGAAAGCAATGTCCGCATCATCGATGTGCGCACGCCGGCCGAATGGAGCGCCAGCCGGATCAATTGGGCGGAGCATTTGCCCCTGTCCGACATTCTCGCCGACCAATTGCCCGATGCGCAAAAGGATGAAGAGATGGTGCTGCAGTGCGGCAGCGGCTATCGCTCTAACATTGCCGCCAGCATTCTGCGCCAGGCGGGCTATTCGCGAGTCAAGTCCTTGGCCGGCGGGATTTTCGCTTGGTCGAATGCGGGCCTTCCCCTGGTTGCAACCTAAGTCCGTCCCCTCATGCCGCAACGTGCATATGAAAGTTGCCGCTGCCATGGCACCAAGGGCGAGCGAGCGCAACACATGCGTGCGGCATCAAAGCGGTTTGGCCAGCGTTTTGATTATTTCGTATAGATCCGTGGGTCCGAGACCCTTGTCGGCAGCGATTTGTTTGAACGACATGTCGGCTGAAGCGGCAATGTCCTGCGCATTCAGATCGCGGAGGATCTGTTTGAGATTCAAGTTGTAGCGGGCGCAGAAATCGGCCAGCAGAAGATTGCCTGTTCCAGGCGGTGGGGAATCGGGAAGGTTTCCAACGCCGGCATCGTCGTCAGCCGTTTTTTTCAGCGCCGTCTGAATGGTCTGGTAAAGTTGCTGGGGGGCAACCCCGTGGCGTTTGGCCAGTGCCGCCAGGGGAACCTGATCGTCTTCGGCCGCGTAGCCGGCCAAGTCGAGCAGATGCATGCTTTTGGCAAGATCCAGGTCCAGTTTCTGGGTGAACGTCTTCAGCGATGACAGTTCGGCATGACCGTAGGGGGGCTCGCCGTATTTCACAGCGGCCCCGTCTTTAATTTTTTCACTCAGTGTGATCACCCAGCTGAAGGGCGGTACCATAAAATAGGTGCCCAGGGCAGCAATCACCGTAACGATCAGCGCAACGTTGAAATCAGGGGTGAACACCTTCATCCGGCGCGTCCTGTCCTTGAGGTAAGAGGTGATCGCTTTCCAGTTGTAATAGATGTGTAAACACAGAGCGGCAAGGAAAACAAAACCCATATTGATATGAATGTTGCCCCAATCGGACTTGGATAACCCCCACAGCCGCCAGTCCGCCCAATAGGCCACCCGCCCCTGAGGTACGATGTACAGAATTACACTGGTCAAGAGCATCAGAAGAAATGAGAGTCCGGCCGTCAAGGAAGTGATCTTTCGCATTTTCACGATGGTTTCATTGCCTTTGTTAGGTGTTGTCTGTCGTTCGTCTCATACAGGTTTCAAACCCGTAAGCCCTTTTTGCGCGTTTCTAAATTTGAGCCTTAATCGTGGCCAAGGTTACATCTACCCAAACTGAACGATTCACTTTTCTCGAAGAAGGTCGATTGGTAACGATCACGGCTGGGTACC
>NZ_JASJGN010000167.1:0-3507 GCF_033791525.1 Desulfosarcina sp. | reverse complement strand
CCCGCACTCATTGAACTTGTTATGCTTGATAATACCGGGGATGGCCCGGATCAGCGCCTCGACAAACCCCCGCGGATCAATGGTCTCCTTGTCGGTCTTGCCTTCTCTTAGTGCGTTTTTATGGATATCGGCCAAAAACCGTTTCAGGCCCAGGGCAAAGACAGCGACGGCACTGAAAAAGGTGGGAATCATGATGATGTCCACCAGGAAGTTATTGATGAAATGCCCCTGCCAAACGGTGTCGCCAGATGGTGAAAAATTCAACCAGTGCAACCCCACCAGGTTTGAAATAAAGCCAAGAACGAGAAAAATCACGGCCGGGATGGCCAGCAGGATGGGCAGCTTCTTGGGATCACTGACCATTTTGGCCAACGCCGAGGGGGTTGCATACTCGATGATCGTAGCGGCACGCACCGCCGCCAGTACGTCGCCGGGTTGGGCACCGCGGGGGCACAGGGTGGAGCAATCGCCGCAGTTGTGGCACAGCCAGACGTCGCCGTTGCCGATCAACCGGTCCTTCAACCCCCAGGATGTGGCGATCATTTCCTTTCTGGGAAATGGCTTGGTATCCGGGGAGATGGGGCAGGCCACAGCGCAGGTGGCGCATTGATAGCACTTTTTGACGTCGGCACCGCCCAATCTGCTCACTTCGTTGATAAATCCCACATCGGGATCGACCAAATATGAATCTGCCATTGGGTACCTCCTCACTAGGCAAAAATTAGGTAAACAAGGCGGCCACAGCCGCCTTGCCATTGGTTCATGACAATTAGAAACCCTTGAACGGATTCGGTCCGAGCGCCTCGATGGATTCAACGAAATCGTTGATGATCTGCGGAACCTTGTCGTAGTCGTCGATAGCCACTTCAAACTGAGCAACCCGCTCGTTTTCCAGAGCCAGGCTGGCCAGTGCCTCACCGATCTTTTTCATGCGGACCTCGGCCAGCTCGGAGCCTTTGACAAAGTGGCACTGGTAGTCGTCGCCGTGCTTGCAGCCCAGCAGGAAGACACCGTCCATGCCCTTGGACAGAGCATCCTTGATCCAGATCACGTTCATGGAACCCAGGCAACGGATCGGAATCAGGCGAACATCCGCCGAGTAAGACATCCGGTTAAGACCGGCCATGTCCAATGCCGGGTAGGCGTCGTTTTCACAGACCAGGCCCAGGATGCGGTAGGGCGGCTCGGTGTAGTCGTCTTCGGACGGCACACCCACGGCCTTGACCATGGAGCCGACGCTGTCGATATTGTAGTCGGCAAAGCCGATGATGCGCTCGGGGCAAGCCCCCATACAGGTGCCGCACCGGCGGCAGCGCGTGGGATTAGGCTTGGGCGTACCCTTTTCATCGTCGTCAAGGGCCCCGAAGGGGCACTCTTCCGTGCAACGCTTGCACTGGGTGCAGCGCTGGAAGAAGAAGTCCGGAAAGGTCATGTCGCCGGAGCGCGGATGCACGCTGACACCGCGGTTGACCGACTCCAGGCACTGGATGGCCTTCAGCGCTGCACCGGAGGCATCTTCCATGGCCTCTTCCATGGTCATTGAACGACGGATCGCACCGGCGGCATAAATGCCGGTCCGCTGGGTTTCATAGGGAAAGCAGATAAAATTCGAATCCACATAGCCGTTGAACAGGCCGATATCGCGGAAACCCGGACCCTGGCGGTAAGCCAGGTTGATCACTGGGTCGTCCTTGGTTACGGGCACCATGCCGGCACCCAGGACCACCAGGTCCGCTTTGACTTGGAGCTTTTCGCCCAGCAGGGTATTCTCGGCATCCACGATCATGCCGTTGCCGTTCTTGGCCACGCCCATCACGGCACCCTTGGTCATGAAGATGCCGGGATCCTGCTGCAGCCCCTTGTAGAACAGCTCGGAAAATCCGGGGGTGCGCATGTGCTGGTAAAAAATAAAGGCCTTGCCGTCATCATAGTCTTCGCGGACGTATTTGGCCTGTTTCAGCGAAACCATGCTGGTGACCGCACCGGCATAGGCAAAGTCGCTGTCGGATTCATCCTTGCCCGGGCTCTGGACGAAAACCACTGACTTGGCGGGTTTGCCGTCGGAGGGACGTATGATCTTGCCGGCCTTGGCAATCTCTTCGAAGTGATGGTTGGTGATCACGTCGGGCAGATCGCCGTAACCCAGATGGGCGTATTCGTCGCCCTTAAGGTCATCCGGTCGCCAGCCGGCGGCCAGGATCACAGCGCCGAACAGTTCACCGTCCGGGTCGAGCTGCAGGATGTCTTCTCTCCCTTCGTTGTAAGCCAGATAGGCTTCGTGCTGCTTTTCGACATCCAAGTCCTTGCCGTTTTCATCCACTTTCATCTCGTCAGGCAGCGGAAAGGGCACATCGAAGGGAATCTTCTCTCCGGGTTTTTTGAGGGTGACAGTGAATTCACCGGGCTGCCCGGCGATCCGGGCAACTTCGGTCTCGGTTTTTACAGTGATGTTGTCAAGGGCTTCCACCTCTGCGATCTTGGCCTCCACCACCGGGGGAATCAGCGCATCATAGGGTGCGTGAACCGGGATCTGTTGTCTCACCTTGGCGGCATATCCGCCCAGGGCTGTGGTTTTCTCGACGATGGTGACATCGTATCCGGTCTTGGCTGCATCAATCGCTGCGGACATACCGGTAATGCCGCCGCCCAGGACCAGAATCTTCCTGGACAGGTTTTCCACCTCGTAGGGCTCGGGCAAGGTGATCTTCTCCACACGAATCATGCCCATCCGAATGTAGTCCTCGGCCATCATCTGGACGCGGTCGAACTTGTCCTCGTCTTCCTTCTCTTCCTCGGTCAGCGCCGGAAACGCGCTGCGCGGGTGCGACCAAACCACCCCCTCACGCAGGTTGACCCGGTCGACGATGCAGCCGTCGAAGCGGAAGATATCGAAGTTTACCCGGCGGGAGCAGGCCGCAATGACCAGGGTGTTGGAGCCGCCGGCAATATCTTTCTTCAGAATTTCGACCCCGTCCTTGCCGCAAAGAAAAGGATGGGTTTTGACTGGCACGCCCTCTTCTTCCGGAACCCCGCACAGGGCCTTCACATCGAGGGATTCCCCGATGCCACAACCTTCGCAGATATATACACCATACTTTTTATCCATGGGTTACCTCCTACCTTTTCACCAGGGTTTGAATGGCTTTCAGGGCCATGCCGGTCGCATTCTGGTTGGATGAGACCACGTCTGCCGGCTTGGTGGCGCATCCGGCGCCAAACATGCCGCCCGTTTCAAAGTCATTGATGATGAATCCGTCTTCGTTGAACTTCAGATCGGCAGGCAGGTTGGCGTTGGCGGCAGTGGGTTGCATACCCGTGGCCAAAACGGCCATCTCCACCGTCTGGTGGATCTTTTCCCCGGTGACTGCATTTTCGGCAACCACGGTGATGTTCTTGGTGGCCGGATCTTCGCTGACTTCGGCAACTTTCCCCTTGATCAGGATGACGTTCTCATCTTCTTTGATCTTGTTGTAAAACTTTTCGTACCGGTCGCCGGGCGAACGGATA
>NZ_JASJGN010000166.1:0-4741 GCF_033791525.1 Desulfosarcina sp. | reverse complement strand
AAGATTCCTTAGTTGCATTCAACAATTGGTATTTAGCACACTACTGTAGCCCGGAGGATTTGCCATGCCAGCCATCGAAATGAACACCAGCACCGTGAGTAAAATTAATAATTCATTCAAACCTGAAGGGTTTTACAGTGTGGAGTTTGCTGTAAACGAGCCTCATCCGGTCTATCAATTCAAGATATGGCGCAGCGAATCCAGCCCCATGTTCGTTGTGGTCAAGGAGAATTCTGCCGTTCTTCCTAAACTCAAGGCCGGCAATGTTTTGAACATGACCTACTACAGCAGTGACGCGCATTGCCCCAAAAAGCAGATCGAAACGCGTATAGGGCATATTTGCAGTGAACGGCAAGGTCGTTTCCAGGGGCATTGCACAATCGACCTGGTTCCGGTTAACCAAGCAACCAATTAGAATTAAAGCCCATACAGGCCAACCCAATGATGGTAATGATGAAGAAAAAACTGACTTTGTTGATATTTGACGCTACCGGTACCCCGGTCAAACAGACAACCATTCCCAGAATGCTGCTTCCGATGGCCTTCATGTTTTTTATGGCTGGAGCAATTGCCCTGTACTTGGGCATCTCCGACTATCTACGCATGAAAACTGAAGTGAAGGATGTCCATAGCCTTCGCTCATCCCTGCAAATGCAGGAAGAACGGGTTGTTCAGCACCAGAGTCAAATTGTCGCTTTTTCAAACAAAATAAATTCCTTGAACACAAAATTGGCAGAACTTGACAATTTTGAGCAAAAAATCCGGATCATTGCCAATCTTGAACCCAACAATGACGGATCAAGTATCTTTGGTGTGGGTGGTTCTGATCCGGAAGACCTGGACCCCACAACGATGATGGTACAGGATTACCAGGAGCTTGTCCGGGACATGCACGTTGAAATCAGTGAAATCGATCAGGCTTCCCATAACCAGCAACAGTCATTTTCGTCGATCTTCAGCCAGCTGGAAGGAAAGCGGAACTTATTGGCCGCCACCCCCTCCATCCGGCCATTAAAAGGGTGGATATCATCGCGTTTCGGATACCGGGAGTCACCCTTCACCGGCCGGCGTGAATTCCACCGCGGACTCGACATCGCCACGCATGCCGGATCGCCGATCATTGCACCGGCGGACGGCCTGGTGACCTATTCCGGAAGAAAGGGGCTGATGGGCAATATGATAACCATTGAACACGGATTCGGCATGGTAACCCGGTACGGTCATACCAAGAAACTACTCAAGAAAAAGGGTAACCGCGTAAAACGCGGTGAAACCATCGCCTTAGTGGGCAATACGGGTCGGAGTACCGGTCCTCACCTTCACTACGAAGTCCGCTTAAATGGGGTGGCCGTCAATCCAATGAATTATTTCTTTAATTGATAGACAGGAAAGGTTGCACAAAACCAGACATGACATTTGTTCGGGCGATACAAAAGTACACAGAAGAATCAGACGACACGGCACCGTCGGTAAAAAAAAGAAGGCTAAAAAATGAAAAAGACAGTTTTCTTGATCTTATCAGCGATGACAATTTTATTGTGTGGATGCAGCACGGGTTCCGGTATTGGATTGATGAGAACCGCGAGCCCCGGAAATGCGTTGATCAATACCCATGCAGACCCTACGCCCAAGGTAGCTCATGATCGCGGGGTCTGCATGTTGATTAACGCCCAATCATCCCTGAACATCAATGTCGAATGCATTCTCGAGTATGTCCAGGGAGACGCCAGCTTCGACCCGGCAGAAGAGCAAAGCGACTTTCTGAATCCATGGGTCCGCTTGAATTATTCCTTTTGATCCGCAGCTGACAATCATTAAGGAACATAAAAAACCCTTGCCAGCCCAACTGCCGGCAAGGGTTTTTTATGTGTTAACGCACTTTTTTAAAGCGTGGCAAAAACCTTTTCAGCCGCAGACAGGGTTTTCTGGATGGCCTCGTCATCGTGGGCGGCAGATAAAAAAAACGCTTCAAATTGAGAGGGTGCCAGGTAGATGCCGTTTTCCAGCATCCCTTTATAATAGGATGAGAATCGCTCTAAATTGGATTTTTTGGCGTCGGCAAAACTGTTCACTGGTTGATCGGCAAAAAACAGGCCCAGCATCGCGCCTGACCGGGCGCAGGCAACCGGGATATTGGCCTTTTCGGCCACTGACTGCAATCCGCTGATCAGCCTTTCCGCCTGGGCATCCAGGCTTTCATAAAAACCGGGTGTTTTCAATTGCTTCAGCGTTGCAATCCCCGCGGCCATGGCCAAAGGGTTTCCTGACAGGGTACCGGCTTGGTAAACGGATCCCCTGGGAGCAATGTGCGCCATAATCTCACAACGTCCGCCGTATGCACCCACCGGCAGGCCGCCGCCGATAATTTTACCGAAGCAGGACAGGTCCGGGGTTATGCCATAACGTTCCTGAGCCCCGCCAAAAGCGACCCTAAAGCCGGTCATAACCTCATCGAAAATGAGCAATGCGCCATATTTTTCAGATGTTTCACGAAGGGTTTCAAGAAACTGGTCATCCGGCAGCACCAAACCCATGTTTCCAGCTACCGGCTCAACAATGATGCAGGCAATCTGGTCCCCTTTTTCCGTCATCACCTTATTCAGCGTATCAATGTCATTGTAGGGAAGCGATAACGTATGCTCTACAAACGTGGCGGGGACTCCTGAACTTCCGGGAATTTGCAGGGTAGCGACACCGGAACCGGCTTCCACCAGCAGAGAATCGGCATGCCCATGGTAGCAGCCATCAAATTTGATGATCTTATCCCGACCGGTGTAACCCCGTGCCAACCGAATGGCGCTCATGGTGGCTTCCGTGCCCGAATTAACCATTCGCACCATCTCCATCGAGGGAATGGCCTTGACAATCAATTCTGCCAGCTCAATTTCCAGTTCGGTGGGCGCCCCAAAACTGGTTCCTTTCTCCAAGGCGGACGAAATGGCAGCGATCACCGATGGATGCCGGTGGCCCAGGATCATCGGGCCCCATGATCCGATATAATCAATATATGCGTTGCCGTCGGCATCGAAGAGCCAACACCCGTCGGCACGGTCGATAAACAATGGATCCATTCCCACGGAACGGCAGGCCCTGACCGGGCTGTTCACGCCGCCGGGGATCAATTCCTGTGCCCTTTTGTATAATGCAGTGGATCTCTTCTTATTCATGGATGGGTATCCTTTCTGATTGAACAGAATAAAACGGGTTGACTTTTAGGTTGCTGGATGAGGAAACTACCAAACACGGGCAGTCAGGTCAAGCCGGAGCGACACGGGGGAGAGATGGCGATAACTGGAGGGCTGAAAGCTGGCCGGCCATTTTCCATGAGAGCTAAGTTTTTTTTAACCCTCCCCGCGGCATAGCCGCGGGGAATGTTCTGCCTGTAACGGCAGTGCTGCACAGCACCGTAAGGATAAAAAATCGATTTTCAGTTCGCTCGCTAACCCCGCCGCAAGCGGCGAGGAATGCGCTCACTATCGCGGTTCAACTCCGGCAGGCGCTTACGACGACCGATGAAACACCGCCAGGCAGTAGATAAACTTTCAAAATTGCTGATATATATTCTTGGCCGGCAGCCTGATGAATTCGGCCTGCTTCCCGACGAAAATGGCTACGTGAAAATCAAAAACCTGATGAAGTCCCTGGGTGAAGAATCCGGCTGGCGCCATGTGCGATTGAATCAAATTCGTGAAGTGATCTATTCAACCGGTTCGCCAGCAGTTGAGATTGAGAATAACCTGATCCGGGCCACAGACCGAACCCGTCTTTTTTTACCGGAGATCCCGGAGTCCTTCCCCAAACTGATCTATTACGCCGTTCGCCAACGCGCGTACCCCGTATTGCTGGAAAAAGGCCTGACCGCTGCTGCCTCCGGAAATCGGATCATCCTGGCCAGCGATATCGCCATGGCTCAACGGCTTGGCCGGCGGATCGATCCGTCCCCGGTAATTCTGACAGTAAACTCGGAGAATGCCCGGAAAAACGGGGCCACGGTATGGCGTTTTGGCAATCGATTGTTCCTGTCGGATGGTTTACCGCTTGGAAGTTTCAGCGGCCCACCACTTCCCAAAAAACGACCAGAGGCGAAGCAGGTGGAAATGCCCATATCGCAGGCAGCGCCAAAGACACCCGGAAGTTACTATCTGGACCTGACCATTGATTCAACCCATAAAGATCAGCCGAAAAAAAGATCGCGTCAACGCAAGAATGAATGGAAGCGGGATCGAAAACGAAGCAGTCGGAACAAGGTCAAAGGATGGCCGGATGATTAGCGGTCCGTCTATTTGGCCCTAACGGCAAAAAAACGCATTGACATCCACCGTCTTGGCTGTTACTAAACGCCCTTGTTTTGCGACACCAAAAGGGCCGTTAGCTCAACTAGGCAGAGCACCTGACTCTTAATCAGTAGGTTGAAGGTTCGATTCCTTCACGGCCCACCAGTAAAATAAAGGGGTTAAGCAGGTCACTTAATCCCTTTTCTAGTTTTGGGTGCTGATGGCGTTCGCCTGGATGCATCAAATCCCGGGTCCTCCTTCTTTTTCCAGCGATTAAATTTTAGAATCCCTTTTTAATTTCTATTGCGGCTGTTGCCTAATTCATATTATTAACTGAATTCAAAACTACCTGCACGCCCCTTATTATTATACCTCCTACCCCAGAGGTCTTCCTTATTCGTCGTCAGGCTCCAGCAGATGGCTGATGACAGGAAAAGGTCGGGAAAAACCGCTACATCATGTAGGAT
>NZ_JASJGN010000165.1:0-12855 GCF_033791525.1 Desulfosarcina sp. | reverse complement strand
CCAGATTGCCGCTCGCGTCAAATACAATGGACCCGGTGGATGCAGATGCAGCCAGCGGATTGTCGTGGCTTACGGCCACGTCCCAGTCCCATCCGGTCGCCGTGCGTGTGAAATTGACATCCGTCACCGCTTCCGACCCCAATGAGTCGAAAGCGGTGATGGAACTCGTGAACGTATCTCCGACAGCAGCATCGCTGTTCAGGTTCATTCCAAAGGTAATATTTTGGGTGGGATTGGGGGCACTGGTGCCGTTGGGCAGCGTAATATTGCCAATCCCGCCGATAGCCCCGGTGGCGGGATCCATAGAATAGCCCTGGGCGATGAAGCCGTCCGGGGTGACCAGGTTCCCATCCTTATCCCACTCGAACTGGCCGGCCCGCGAGAAATATGAAATTTGGCTGCTGGGGTCGTTAACCATGAAAAGTCCTGCACCGTTGATGGAAAGATCCGTTGCACTATTGGTGTTTTCCAGGGAGCCCGGCTGCCACTGGGGATTCACCCCGTTTAGTGTCACACCGCGTCCGATCTGGAGACCGGTCTGACTCACTGAAGCGCTGAAGATGTTTGCAAAAGATACGCGCGATGATTTGAACCCGGTGGTGTCGACATTGGCGATGTTGTCGCCGATAACTGCCATGGCGCTGGTGTTGGCCTTTAATCCTGAGATACCGGAATACAGTGAACCGATCATGGGTGTTCTCCTTTTTTGACGGTTTTATTGATTAACTATTCGCTTTGGTTCCCCGTTTCCTCGATGCGGATCACCGAGGAAATGGGAACTTCACGGTCATTGATTAATAGATTCGTGGCACCGGTTTTATAATCGACACCGGTGACGACACCGGTGGTGTAGCTGTTGGAACTGACGATAGCGCCATCGGCATTCATGGCCATGACGGTAAACGTGTAGGAGCCATCGGCAACTACCGTTCCATTTGAATCCCGCCCATCCCACGCCATCTGCTGTTCGCCGGCCTGTCGGGCGCCCGCCTGGATATCGGTCACGAACCCCCCGAAATTGTCATAAATCTGGATGTAAACACTGTCCGCGTCGTTAACCAGATCAAAGCGTATGGGATCCGGGTTTCCGCCGTTGACGCCGAACATGCTGCCGGTGGCGGTGACCGTTTTACCGATGAATCCGGAAGACTGAATGTTGTTCAATGTGGATTGATAGACTTCAAACCCGCTGAGTGTGGACTCGATGTTCTGAAGCTGTTCGAGGGAGCTGAACTGGGCCAGTTGCGCAGTGAACTCGGTACTTTCCGCTGGGTTCAGCGGGTCCTGGTGCTGCAGTTGGGCCACCAGCAGTGTCAGAAAATCATCTTTCCCCATCACGCTGTTTTCCTGCGTTTTCGGGGTGCTGGCTTGACTGTAGACATCGGATACACTCATGACTGTCATTGTTCTTCACCTCTGCAAGTATGCGTGTCGTCGTGAGGGTCACCTGCGCTTGAATCAGGCAAAATAGTTGATCCCATCACGGTTGTGCTGAACATCGTCGGGGTGATTGCCGCCATCCCGATTCAAGGTTTCCGGATCCTGCTCCTTGGCCTGTTGCCGACCGTTCTGAGAAGAATGGTGCTTAAACATCTGGGCGAATTGCTCGCGACTGTGCTGTTGATTCGCATCCGGGTTAACCATGACCTCGAACTTGTCGATGGCCAGACCCTGGTTCTGCAGTTCCGTTTTCAAATGGTGCAGATGGGTTTCTATGATTTCCTTCACCACTGGCCGGTCCGTCATGATGCGCACCATCAGTTGTTCCTTGTCCACGGCGATGTTCATCTGTACATTGCCGAGAAATTCAGGCTTCAGTCGGATCTGGATTTCGGAGCGCCCATGGATAGAACGCATGGCGGCTTTGTCTACGATTTGATCCATCACCGTGCTCTGGAACGTGTTTACGGCCGAGTCTTCCGTCCGGGTCAATGCGGCTGCCTGGCCGGTGGTTGGCTTGGCGGCCATATTCGTCGCTTGTTCCACTGCCAGGACTTTTGCCGTGTCCTGAAAAGGGTGCGCTTGGGTCTGTCCAGAACCGGTGCGCTTCACAGCATCCGAGGACTGACCTTTTTGCCACTCCTCTTCTTTGACAGTTGCCAACTCGACCCGCGGTGCCGGATCATGCTTGTCTTTGCCCTGAAAATTGGCAGTATCGTCCTCTGAGGAAGCCGATGGTTGACCCGCCAATCCCGTCACCTTGGAATCTGGATCCTTGGTCTGGCCGGCAATGGGCTGTAAGTGGGGAGTTGCGGGATCGGCCGCTTTTCCAGCGATTCCAAGGCCGGTCGGCAACCGCTCCTGAATCAATCGGTTGGCGTGGGTTTGTCCCCCATCACCGGCTGGCGCCTGTGGTTTTGACAAGGAACGGGCTTCTCTCTTTTCTAACCCTTCTTCCGGCGGATTTTTTTTCACGACCCAATCAGGCGGATTTTCTTTAGGGTGCCCCTCATCTGCCTGCACGGCCTGGGTGGGAACGCCTGAGGCAGCCGTCTGAAACAGCGGGCCTTTGCCGGCGGCTTGGGTATGCCCGCCTGCCGGGGTGTTCTCTTTAATCTGGCGCTCATCTGCCTGGTTGGACGGGTTGGGAATGCCTGAGGCTGCCGTTTGAAACAGTGGGCCTTTGCCGGCGGCTTGAGTATGCCCGCCTGCCGGGGTGTTCTCTTTAATCTGGCGCCCATCTGCCTGGTTGGACAGATTGGGAATGCCTGAAGCGGCCGCATGAAACAGTGGGTCTTTGCCGACGGCTTGGATTTGCCCGTCTGACTGCATGTTTCCCTCTGCGGCCATCTTCACTGGAACGTCGGTCAGCGCTTCAGGGGTGTGTTGGCCGGCGGGATAGGTGCGCTCATGATGAGCGATGATGGCATTGATAATCCCCTGTGGAAGCGGAACTTGCCCATTGTCGAGGCTTTCGCCATGCAAGGGGTGGGGGGCCTGCCGATCTGCCGAGAATTGTTCCCTTGCGTCGGCAAGCAGGGCCTGCAATTGATTGAGGGCGGGCAGATCTGAGTCAGGGTCGCTGGGTTGGAAATTCAAACCGCTATGCCCGTCAGCGTCCGCAGTCGCAGCGTTATCCATAAAATTCTGCACCCATGCCAGGAAAGAACGGGTGTTGTCATCGGCAAACAAAATGGTGTCGTCACTTACTGGCAGGCCGTGAAAGCCTTTCCCGATGTTTCCGGTTTTGTCCCCGAAACCGGAAACTAATCCGGAAACCGCCTGCATGAGCCCGCTGAATGCGTTCATTGGCCCTCTCCGCTTTTTTGGATGGTTTTTCTGACAAACCGATTGACCGCTATCTCATCGATGAATTTCATTTCTTTTTTCAACATCATCTGATTATATCGATCGAGGCCTTGATCCTTGAGTTTTTCCAGAATTTGCCGTTTCTTCATGGCTTCGATCAATTCTTCCTGGTTTTTTGATTCCCGGTCCTTGATCTCACTGATTATCGCCACCTGCCTGGCAATGCCGTCGGAAAGCCGCTGGAGATAAGCGTGGTAAGCCACCACCTGATCACTGGAAACGCCTTTTGCCTGTTCCAGTTTCAATGCCGCGCGTGTATCCATTTCTTTGCTTTTCAGCGATGTCATCTGTTGGTGGGCAGCCATTGCCAGTTGACGGATCTCGGCAAGATCTTTTTTCAGTTGGTCTTCGATAAATTGCCGATGATCGAGAACCGTTTGCATGTTGAATGTGTACATGGTTATCCTGCTATCTAAGCTTGTCTCGGTGAAGATCGAACCGGTGGTCTTTCCACACCGCTATCACGTTGATCAACAACTTCATTAGCAACCACTATGCCAGTTATTATAAAGTTTGCATCTATTTGTTTTTACTTTAATTTATCGACATCCTTTGCGTGGCTGCTTTTTTTGCGTGAGTCATAGAGTGGGCAACAATTACCGCCGCTGGAGTTTTTTTCCCGGGCCCGATGGATGCTGCGGCCGTCAGAAGCCCTGTTATAAAATACCGGCTGCCCCACCTTCTGCAAATGGCCTTGGAAACCGAAGCCCCCGTCTCCGGAGGTGTGTTGCTATGAACAGGGTTGTTAGAACCACTTTAGCAGGCTGTTGGGAGAGAAGGCCATTATTCCATCATGCATTTCAAGGCATCGGTACTTTCTTCAAAAGTCGATGCTTCGTGAATATCCTGTCGAAGATAATGGTTGATGGGTTCGATCATCTGGATGGCATAGTCGATTTGGGGATTGCTGCCTGCCGCATAAGCGCCGATGTTGATGAGGTCTTCGGCCTTGCGGTAGGTCGCCAGAACGTCCTTGATCCGAGCGGCGTGGTGTTTGTGATCAAGATCGGTGATATCTTCCATCACACGGCTGATGCTTTTTAAAATGTCGATTGCCGGATAGTGGTTCTGGTTGGCCAGATCCCGGGTGAGCACGATGTGGCCGTCGAGAATGGAACGCACCGCATCGGCGATGGGCTCGTTCATGTCGTCGCCTTCCACCAGGACGGTGTAAAGCCCGGTAATCGTGCCCCGATGTGAAGATGTGCCTGCCCGTTCCAGCAATTTGGGAAGCAGTGAAAATACCGAGGGCGTATAGCCCTTGGTGGTGGGGGGTTCACCCAGAGACAGGCCAATTTCCCGTTGAGCCATAGCCAGTCGGGTAACCGAATCCATCATCAGGTTGACGTGGTTGCCCTGGTCCCGAAAGTACTCGGCAATGGTGGTGGCGATGAATCCCCCGCGCAACCGTACCAATGGCAGATGATCGGAAGTGGCTACAACGACCACGGATTTTTTCAGTCCTTCCTCCCCAAGATCCTTCTGGATAAACTCGTTGAGTTCCCTGCCCCGCTCACCGATCAGCGCAATGATGTTCACATCCGCCGAGGTATGCCGGGCAATCATTCCCAGCAGGACACTTTTGCCGACCCCGGAACCCGAAAAAATCCCCATCCGCTGGCCGCAACCCATCGTCAGCAAACCATTGATGGCTCGAACACCCAGGTCCAGTGGCTGCTGAATGCGGTTTCTGAGCAGGGGGTTCATCGGATTGGCGTATATGGGATACTCGTCATCAGTCTCGATCGGCCCTTTTCCGTCGATGGGATTGCCCAGCCCGTCGATCACCCTGCCTAGCAGCGCCTTGCCCACACCCACATGCGCCTTTTCTTTTCGCGCCTCAACCTTGCACCCGGGACCTAAGGTTCGAATATCTTCCAACGGCATCAACAATACCGAGTCTTCCCTGAATCCCAGCACTTCAGCGCTGACCGTGCCGGTTCCACCCTCGGTGGTAATATCGCATACACTCCCGATCTGGGACGCCGGTCCGCTGGCTTCGATCACCATGCCGACGATCTTTTGTACACGTCCATTGGCCCGTATGGGGATCACGGACGCCATCACGTCATGGTATTTGTCGATGGAAAAGGGCTGGAACATGATGGTGGGCTCAGCCTTCAGAATAAGGTTTGGGAAGTTGGTCTTTCAGCAGTTCTTCGATGATCTTGATCTGTTGATCGATCCGTGCATCCAGATCCCCGAGTTTGGTCTCGATCATACAGCCGCCCCGTTGGATCATTTCATCCGCTTCTAGACGCAAAACGGCGCCAAAGTCTTCGGCCAGGAGTAATTCCTGTTTAAACCCATTGACCGTGTCGATGTCCTTTGGATTCAGTCTTACGGTCAGATGACGGGGATCAACCACCTTTTTCATCGCCGTTTTGAGCACGTGGTTAATTACCGGGCCATGCTCGGTTTCATGACCAATGACTTTTTTGGCGATAGCCAGTGCCAGCCGAACCGTTTCCGTTTCCATTCGATCAACATCCTGCTGCCGGATACGGACCATCTCTTCCACCGCGCACTTGAGCGCAGCTGCACCGTGATCGATCTTTTCCTGCTGTGCGGCAATTGCCTCGGCACGGCCCTGACCCCTGCCTTTTTCGAAGGCCTCTTCAGCCAGATGTTGAATCTGTTCTTTTTCCTGAGGTTGCCCTCCCACGGGAAAGCGGTCATCCCTTCGGTCCAGGGCGTCACTGACAAATTGCCCGTGGGTGGATGCCGTTGCACAGCCTTTTTCCTGACTGCCGGGAATTTCAGGGAAATAGTAGAGTGCACATGACTCGGGCGAAGACAGTGGGTTATCTTTGGGTGAGTTAGCCAACAAATTCCTCCCCTCCCCGCCCGCTGATGACCAATTCGCCCTTTCTTTCCATATCCTGGACGATTCTGGTAATTTTCTGCTGCGCATCCGTAACCTCTTTGATCCTGACCGCACCGGACACGTCCATTTCCTCCTTGAGTATCCCAGCTGCCCGGTCCGACATATTGTGGAAAATTTTCTCTTTTACTTCGTCCGTCGCCGCCTTGAGCGCAATGGCCAGTTCCTGAGATTCGACGGAACGCAATACTTTCTGCAGGCCCCGATCATCGACGAGAACGATATCGTCGAAAATGAACATGTTCTGACGGATCTCCTCAGCCAGACCGGGATCGTTCTCTTCGATCTCCTCGATAATCTCCTCCGCAGCCGTTCCATCGATCATGTTCAATATTTCAGCCAGGCGCGGCACACCGCCGGCTTTTTGCGTGGATGCGGTTTCCTTGTTGGAAAGGATTTCTTCAAACGTGTGGTCGATCTCCTCTAACATACCGGCGGCCACCTTATCTAAACTGGCGATGCGGTAGGCGACATCGGGTCTCAATTCGTCGGGCAGAAGGGCCATCACTTCGCTGGCAACTTGGGGTTTCAGGTGAGCAATGATAAGGCAAATCGTCTGCGGATGTTCATTTTGAATCAGCTGAATCAACAGCTCAGGCGCAATGGATTGAATGGCTTTAAGATTGTTCCCCCGCCGGTGTTCTAAACCGTCACCGGCTGTTTCGGCCCCCTCCCCCGCCTCTCTACTTTCAATTTGCTCGGGTGGCTGTGCTTTCTCGAGAAATTCCCGGGCAACGCCTTCAACCAGCGCAGGGGAAACCGAACCCAGCTTGGACTGGAGTTTGATTATGAAATTTCGCTCCACTTTGCTGAGCTGATCCATCACCGGGGAGATGGTGTCCCATCCCAATGCCTGAACAAGGATAGCTGCTTTTATCGATCCGATTAGATTTCTGGGGTCCATAGGGCTGGGTTCGTTGGGTTCGTTGAGTTCGTTGAGTTCGTTGAGTTCGTTGCCTCTATCTTTGCGCGTCTCGCTTTCAGCGTTGAGCTATTTGCTTTCTTTACGTTTCTTTGAGCCATTCCTTCATGAGCTGGGTGGAACCGGAGCGATTATCATTGATTGCATTTTTTATTTGCCGTGTGTAACTGTTTTCCTTATCCGACTCTGCATAGCGTCGCTCCAACTCCTTGATTGTTTGCGGAAGCTGCTCCAGCATCTGGATTTCCTCAATGGGAGTTGATGTCAGCCAGCGGGCCAGCGGTTTGATGATCATCATAAAGGACAAGAGGAAAAAAATGGCCGCTGCCGCATACTTGATCAAGCTCTGGTGGGTCTTGATGGTCTCCATCCATCCGGGAGGTTCCGGAACAGATGTCATATCGGACGCCAGCTCCACTTCAAAGGGGATATTCACCACTTCTATTTTATCGCCTCTGTCCGCATCGTAATCAACGGCACTTTTGACGATATTCTCAAGCTTGGCCATTTCCTCTGTTGCTCGGGGAACGTATAACGCCTGCTCCCCTTCAGCGCCCTCTTCAGGCTGCTGGTAGGTGCCGTCTACCACCACGGCCACGGAAAGGCGCTGAATGCTTCCAATGGGCATAATCTGGCGATTGGTCAGCTTGCCCACTTCATAATTTTTCGTAAACTGCTGTTTTTGATTTTTACCGGTACCGCCCACCGCCCCCGTCCCCGTGTTGCTGGGAGTCACGTTGGCCTGAAAACCGGGAACGCCGGATGCAGTTCCGGCGGTATCATTTGAAACCGAGCTGGATGCCTGCTCGCTCCGAATCACCGAATTATCCGGCAGGAAAAGCTCTTCTGTTTTTTCCTGCTGGATGAAATTGAGCAGGCACGATACCCGGACGATGGCATTGTCCTGCCCCAGAACACTCTCCAGCATGGTTTTGACGCGGTTTTCCAAAAGCCGTTCTTTTTTCTCCTGAAAGGCCAGTTGGTTCGACGTAACCTGGCTGACAGTGGATTTTTCCTTGAAACCGGCCAGCATTTTCCCGCTGTTGTCAATAATTGTGACATCCTCCGGACTCAATCGCGAAACACTGGAGGAAATCAGGTGAACGATGCCCTGGACCTGGTCTTTGCTCAGATACTTGCCGCGCCTCAGCTTGAGAATGACCGAGGCTGTTGCCGGGTCCTCTTCTTCGATAAACAGGGACCGGGCTGGCATGACGATATGCACCCGGGAGCTTTCCACCTCCATCAATGTATTGATGGATCTGCTCAATTCCCCCTGAAGCGCCCGCTGGTAATTTACATTCTGGACGAATTCGGTCATTCCCAATTGCGTGTCGTCAAAAACCTCGAATCCGATGCCAGTGCCCCGCGGCAATCCCTGAGAAGCCAGTTCTAACCGCGTTTCATAGATCTTCTCATAGGGGATGCGCACACCCGTGCCATCCATGGTAAGCTGATATGGGATCTGTTTTTCTTTCAGCTGGCTCAAGATTTCAGCCGCATCTTCCGGCGCCAAATTGCTGTACAGGGGGTGCAAGTCGCCGCTTTCCGACCAGGTCAATAAAAAGGAGAGCCCGGCAACGGTGCCGCCGACCAGGATGGCCATGGCCACCAGCTTTCCCGTGGAGAGTCCCTTGAAAGCCATTTTTAGTTGTTGCGGCAGTGTGGACAATGAAAAGGCCATCATTACTCCGATTGACGGTTCAGAAATTCTGGGTTCAGGGTTCCGGGTTCTGGGTTCAGCTTTGAGCTTTGAACTTTCAGCCTATCATATGGACATTCGACGAATTTCGTCGAAGGCGGTCATGAGCTTGTTGCGGATCTGCAACACCAATTCAAAGGAAATCTCCGCTTTTTTCATGGAGATCATCGTGTTGTGAATATCCTGGTTCTTGCCGGTGGCCAGATCGTTGATGGCCTGATCCGCATTCAGCATTTGCCCGTTGACCTCAGTCAGCGAGCGTTTGACATAGTCACTGAACGGTGATGGCGACGCTTCAGGTGTCTGTTTATTTGACGCATCAATTTCCGGCAGGATGGACTGCAACTTCGAAATCGTCAGATCGTTCATGTGTTTTTCCCTATCTCCAGTGCGATCGCCGTCATGTCCTTCGTGGCGCGCACCGCTGTGGCATTGGCCTCGAAGCTTCTGCTGGCGGAAATCATATTGACCATCTCTTCGACAATATTGACATTCGGCAGCCGGATATAACCGTTTTCGTCGGCATCCGGATGACCGGGATCATATTTTTCCACAAATGGCTTGTTGTCTTCGATGACTCGAGCCACCTTGACACCGCCTCCCGCTTCACCCATTCGCTCTTCCAGCACGTCCTTGAAACCGCCCGTTTGAACCGCTTCGAAAATGACATCCTTGCGCTTGTATGGCTCTCCGGATTCCGTCCGTGTCGTGTTCACATTGGCCATGTTGCTCGAAATGAGATTCATTCTAAGTCGCTGGGCGCTCAATCCGGTCGAACTGATGGCCAGGCTGTCGAGAAAATTCATCTTATCTGTTTCCTCCTGTGATCGCGTGTTTCAGCCTACTGAACTTCGAAGCGACAAGCTGTGCAGACGCTTTGTAAAGCAGGCTGTTTTTGGCCAGGGCCGTCATTTCAAGGTCGATGTCGACACCGTTTCGATCCCCGCGAAGCAAGAGCGGATCATCGGCGGACCGCTGTGCAACGGCTGATGGGTCATCGGGCTTTGGCGCGCCTGGCAGGTGCTGTCCATCTGTCTGTTTTAACCGCGCCGACGCAGTCGTCGGCAAATCCCTTTGCAGCGCTTCTTCGACATTCATCGAAAATGGCTTGAAGTTCGGTGTGTCCGCGTTGGCCACATTGTTGAGGATCAGCTCATGGTTGCGTGCCCGCAAATCCAATGACCTGGACAAGGTAGAAATCGTGCCGCTGAATAAATTGACTGGATGATCGTCCATGATAGTCCTCACTTTTTTGAATCTATTTTTTTAGATGAGCAAATTATGTACCATCACACACATCTGCTTTGCATTCATTTCAGGCTTCATGCACGAAAGGCGCCGGCAACCTTCACAATACTGCCTATTGAACACAACGGATTTCGATTGGTAAGATGCAGTCATCATTCGACAGACATGTCCATTTCTTCACGGTATTCATTCAACTTGTTTCGAAGGGTTCGGATACTGATTCCCAACATTTTGGCGGCATGCGTCCGGTTTTCGCCCACTTCAGTCAAGGTGTTTATAATCAGCTCTTTTTCCATTTCCCGAACGGTCATCCCCGCGGTCAATGAAGGCTGTCGGGAACTTTCCGCAAAGCTCGCTTCCACTATCAAATGCTCCGGCAGGAGTTCTTCGCCACTGCCGATGAGGACACCGCGCTCGATGGAATTTTCCAGCTCACGAACATTTCCCGGCCAGGGTTGCCTGACCAGCACGTCCATGGCCTGGTCGGAGATACCCTGCATCGCTTTGGCATTGCGGCTGCAAAAGCGTTTAAAAAAATAGTCGGCAAGCAGGGGGATGTCGTTTTTCCGTTCCCGCAGCGGTGGAATCGTCAAAGGAATGACGTTTAGCCGATAAAAGAGGTCCTCGCGAAATGCATTGGATTTGACCGCCCTTTTCAGATTCTGGTTGCTGATGGCAACCACCCGTGCATCAATAGCAATCGGCCGGTTGTTTCCCAGCCTCACGATTTCTCTTTCCTGCAACGCGCGTAACAATTTGGCTTGAAGCGGCAATGCCATTTCCGTAATTTCATCCAGGACCAGTGTTCCTTTTCCAGCGCCTTCGAATTTTCCGATCTTTCTGGAAATGGCCCCGGTGAATGCCCCTTTTTCGTGGCCGAACAGTTCGCCTTCTGCCAGTTGTTCCGGCAGGGCGGCACAGTTGATGGCTACATAGGGTTCACTTGCGCGGTTGCTGTTGGCATGGATGAAAGAAGCCAGCAATTCTTTACCGGTACCGCTTTCACCGGTTACCAGTATGGTTGCCGTGCTGGGTGCAACTTTTCTGGCCATGTCAAGGACACCGAGAAGCGCGTCATCCTGGGTGATGAATGATTTGGTCTTGACTGGATGGATTGAGTTGGACGCCTGCTGTTTCAGGATATCCCGGGCTGACTTCTCGAATGCATTTTCGATCAGTTCGATTTCCATTGGATCGATGATAAAATCGGACGCACCCGCCTGCATGACGGAAATCACATCCTGGGCCGTACCCACCGACGAGCCGATCAGGATATGGATGGCGGGAAAGTGCTGCTTTACCTGTTGAGTCAAGTCAATGCCGGACATGTCATCCAGCTCCAAGTCAGCGTATACAATCTGAAATGGCCGGGTGTGGAGGATCTGCAACGCCTCTTGTGCGTATGCGCATGATTCGAACTGCAGCACGCTGTTTTTTTCGAGCACACCAGCCAGATGTCTGCGCAGATTCGAATCTTTAACCACAAGCAATGCAGAGATAGAATTCATCATGTTTCTTTGGGTAGAACCAGGCGCTGAGCCATTTCATTCCATTTATGGGTTCATATCGGTGCGGTTTCTGGCCGCGGTCCGATGCAACTGGGTGATTGAAACCCTGTCGATATGACAATCGCTTCAGCTTTGACTGCAAATTGGTTGCCACGGGAGGCAAGACGCATTGGTTCATGTGGGAACGATGTCTAATATATTGTTATTTTTTATTTTATTGCCTTTTAAAATGATGTGGAGGACGTCCAGGAAGCTTAGAATAGATGGTTAATCAGGCGTCAATTTTTTCGACGGATGTCAGGCGGTTGACATTAGCCCGAGGAGAGGCTGGTTTATCCGGCCCATGTGGTTCAAAACAGCGGGAACGGGGGTATTGGATTATTTAGAATCAATGTTGATGGATTTGTAAAAAGTCGCATTTCCGACGGATTCGTAAAAGGTTCGAGATCAAGGCTTGCGGGCCGCGAAAGCGAGCTTAGGCGAGCGAATGGCAAATCGATCAAGATCATTACGGCGAACATTTATGTTCCATCCCGAGGAATGAGGTGTACTTACGGTACTCCGCAGCGACGAGGGATGAAGCGTAACGCAGATATCGGACTTTTTTCGAAGCCGTAAATGTTGGTTATGCACATTTCTGGAGTTCATAGCGCTTGATTTTTTCCACAAGCGTGGTGCGCTTCACCTGAAGCAACTGGGCGGCTCTGTTTTTTACCCACTTGGTTTTTTCCAGGGACTGGTAGATCAGCCGTTTTTCGAATTCGCTGACCGCCGTATTCAAGCAGAGCCCATCACCCGTAATTTCCGGTGCGCAAAAACTGTTTTTAGGCGTTGCATGTTTCATTTTATAAGGCAGATCATGGATGTCGATCTCCCCTTCCCCTTTAATTACCACCATCCGTTCCAGCAGGTTGGCCAGTTCCCGCACATTGCCGGGCCAGGCATGCTGCATCATTACATTCAGCGCGTCCTCGGAAATGGATGTGACCTGGGTCTTTTTGGTAGTGTTGAGACAATCTAAAAAATGGGCTACAAAATGGGGGATGTCCGATCGCCGTTCCCGCAATGAAGGAAGGTTGATCGGGATCACAAAAAGGCGGTAAAAAAGATCCTCGCGAAAATTGCCCTTCTGCACTTCCTCTTCCAGATCCCGGTGCGTGGCGGCAACAATGCGAACATTCACCGTTACCGTCTTACAGCTACCGACCGGTTCAAAGCAGCGTTCTTCGAGCACCTTCAGGATCTTCACCTGAAGGTCCTGGCTCATATCGCCGATTTCATC
>NZ_JASJGN010000164.1:0-4986 GCF_033791525.1 Desulfosarcina sp. | reverse complement strand
TTGAACCAGGAGATGGTCGAGGCATCCGAGCAGGGCGATGGTGCCCGGATCGGCCCCCTTTCCCAGAAAATCCGCACCTGCCAGGAGATCATCGAGACCCGGTTCGCTGAAATGGAGCAGATGGATGAACAGCGGCAGCGGCTGGAGAAGAAATTTGAAAAACGCCTGGCGGAATTGGAAACTTGATTTCAGGGGTCGGCGGCCTGGAGGCAGAGGTCAGAAAACATATCGCGGCTGGAAGCCGCTCCAACCAATTCCATAATCCCTGAATTTTTCAATTCGGTATTCTGCCTTCGAATGGCAGCCTTGTCGATGTCGATGGTCAGCCCGCTGACACAAACGCATTCTGGGGATAAGTGTTCCAATGGCAGACCGATCCATCCTTCTCATCTCTCCGCCGGTTTCCAAGCCCTGCGAGCCTCCGGCTGGCCTTGCCAAACTGGCCTGGGCGCTACGTGCCCAAAAGGTCGACTGCCGCATCTATGATGCCGGTATCGATGGCATACTGGACCTGCTCCACCGGCCGATAGCGGCTGATGACACCTGGTCCCGGCGGGCACTGGCCGGACGGACGGCCAACATCGATGCCCTGCGGTCCCTGGACCTTTATCGCAACCGGGATCGTTACAAACGGGCCGTCATGGACGTCAATCGAATCCTTCACATGGCGGGCCTTGAATTCGGTGCCGCCCTTTCCCTGTCTAATTTTGGATCTTCAGCCCTTTCACCGGTTCGCAGCGCGGATTTAATACGGGCGGCCGAAGTATTCGAATCCAACCCGTTTTATTCTATCTTTTCTAAAAAACTACTGGATCTTTTCGACCAACGGGAACCGGCGATCGTCGGCATGTCGATCAATTTCATGAGCCAGGCCCTGTGTGCCTTTTCCATGATCGGTTTTATCCGCAGGCATTTGCCCCAGACCAGGATCATCTGCGGCGGTGGGCTGGTTACCTCCTGGATGAATATCCCGAACCTTGGTAACCCTTTTGGTGGGCTGATTGACGAAATGGTCTGTGGGCCTGGGGAAAACCGGTTGATCGCGCTGTGCACGGGTAAAGATGAGATCCAACCCACGGTCACCGGATATGACTTCTCTTCCTTAAATATGGACCGCTATCTCTCTCCGGTGCGGGTGTTGCCCTACGCGACCTCAAGGGGGTGCTACTGGAAGAAATGCGCCTTCTGCCCTGAAACCGCCGAAGATGCGCCCTACTCGACCGAAACTCCGCAGGCATTGTTGGAAGATCTGAGGCAGGCGGCCGCCCACCAGTCGACCGGGCTGGTCCATTTTCTGGACAATGCCCTCTCCCCCCGGCTGCTCGGGTATCTGATCAAGCATCCTCCCGGCCTTCCCTGGTATGGATTCGCCCGGGTCACCCGGCACCTCACCGACCCTGACTTTGCAAGGGGACTGAAAGCATCCGGGTGTGTCATGCTCAAGCTGGGTGTGGAATCCGGGGATCAGGATGTTTTGGATGCCCTTGGCAAAGGGATCGACATCGGCACGGTATCAAAAGCGCTCGACACGATTCACCAAGCGGGCATCGCCACTTACGTGTATCTGCTCTTCGGCACACCGGCGGAGGACGAGCGCAGCGCCGCCAAAACGCTGGAATTCACCCTTGCCCATGCACCGTCCATCGATTTTCTCAATCTGGCCATCTTCAATCTTCCCGCCTACAGCCAGGAAGCCGGTGGATTGGATACGGTGGATTTCTACGAAGGCGACCTTTCCCTGTATCGTGAGTTTGTCCATCCGCAAGGCTGGAGCCGGGACCGGGTGCGGCGCTTTTTGTCCACGGCCTTTAAACGACCTGCCGCCATCCGGGCGATTCTGAACAACGATCCGCCTTTTTTCACCTCCAACCACGCCCCTTTTTCAATTTGGTGAACGGCTGACCCCATTATCTCGACTGTCCGTCATCGTTGAACCGCGATAGCGAGATCATAAAGCCCTCTTTTTTATGCTTTGACAAATTGACTGATTTGATCCAAATTGGTTCAACCAATTTAAATTGGTACGTTCATTAATCCTGAATGATGTCTGGCTGTGATATGACTGATTTATTTTTCGTAAAATGGATTCTGGCGCTCTCCCCGATTTTGACCGTTCTGGTTTTAATGATTTTTAGAAACTGGAGCGGCTCGCGAGCCGGCGCCGCCGGCTGGTTTGTCGCACTGATCACGGCAACCTTTGCTTTTGGCGCCCACCCGGTACTCATCGCCCATTCCCAGGCGAAAGGCGCCTTGCTGTCCCTCAATGTCCTCTATATTATCTGGGCGGCGCTGCTTTTATACAACGTTGTCAATGAAACCGGGGCCATCAAGGCAATCGGCATCGGCATCCAACGATTCAGCGGAGACAAATCCATCCAGATCCTCATCTTCGGATGGATTTTTGCTTCATTCCTTCAAGGTGTTGCCGGTTACGGTGTTCCGATAGCGGTGGTGGCGCCGCTTTTGGTGGGTCTTGGTTTTTCGCCCGTGGTTGCCGTCGCCGTACCGGCGATCGGTCATTCATGGTCGGTCACCTTCGGTTCGATGGGAGCGTCCTTCCAGGCGCTCATGGCCGTATCCGGTTTGGGTGCCCCCTATCTTGCGCCATGGTCGGCCACACTATTAGGGATTACCACCTTCCTTTGCGGAATCTGTGCCGTGCATGTGTATGGCGGCTGGAAAATGGTCAAACACAGTGCGTTGGCGATTCTTGTCATTGGGATGGCAATGGCGGGTACGCAATACATACTTGCGGTTTCCGGGATGTGGACGCTGGGCGGTTTCGGGGCGAGCCTGGTGGGGCTGTGCAGCGGCCTTGTGGTTGCAAAACTGAAAATCTACAATCAGGTGCCGCCTTCACAAACGCAATCGGAGATGGGACTGGGGTGGGCGTTGTCAGCCTATTTTATTCTGGTCGTCATTGTCTCTTCCGGCGTCATGGTTCCCCCTGTCGAGGCCTTTCTCGGGCAGATCAACCTGACGTTGGTATTTCCGGAAATCATATCGATGAAAGGATGGGTCACCCAGGCCGGCAAAGGCAAGGCCATCAACATATTCGGCCATGGCGGCGCACTGCTCTTATATGCAACCATCATCGGTTTCTTAGTTTATCGTTCCAGGGGTTTTTATCAATCTCATGCCTTGAAAACAATCGTCCAGAAGACGATTAAGAGCGGTGTGCCGACAAGCCTGGGTATCGTCAGTATGGTATGTTTTGCCATGATCATGGATCACTGCCAGATGATAACCGTCCTTGCAGAAGGGATAAGCCGGGTTTTCGGCTCGATTTATCCCCTGGTTTCGCCATGGATCGGTCTGCTTGGCGCCTTTATGACCGGCAGCAATACCAACTCCAATGTTGTTTTTGGGGTTCTCCAGCAAGAGACCGCCCAGCTGGCGGGGCTCAGTGCGGGCTTGATTCTCGCCGCCCAGACAACCGGCGGCGCGCTTGGAAGCATGATCGCGCCGGCAAAGATCCTTGTGGGGTGCTCTACCGTCGGCCTCTCGGGGAAAGAGGGCCCGGTGCTCAAGGCAACCCTTCAATACGGGCTTATAATAACCGGTGTCGTTGGAGTGATTACCATGCTGTTTTCCTTTATCCGCTAAACAGGAATGACATTTATGGACAGTTTGCTAAAAAAACACGGTAACGCCCTGAAAAACACGGCATTGATTTTAATGCTGGCACTACCTTTTATGCTTTATGCGGCTGCTCTTCATGGCTCGATCCTCCAGGTAAAACTGCTTATGGCAATTTTTATCGTCAACATGCTGTTTGTCATGAAAAACGGCTGACCGCTCAGTCCGTGAAAGGGTCAAGAGGCGTCCGATGCTTAAAAAACCGGTTAAAAACCTGACGAATACCCTGAAAGCGGTTACCAAAACCAAACTTCATGAGCAGATCGTCATCCAGATACAGGCACTGATCGATAAAGGTCGACTGAAACATGGCGACCAGCTCCCGCCTGAAAGAGAACTGGCAACGATCTTCAAGGTTTCCCGCCATTCTGTGCGCGAAGCCATACGGATACTGGAACAGAAAAGAATTTTGAAAAGCAGACCGGGGAGCGGAACCTACATTATTTTGGAAGACGAGTCGTCTGTGGTCGATTTTCTGGCCAGAGCGATAAACCATGAAAAAAACACTATTTCTGAAATATTTCAATTCAGAGAACTGCTTGAACCTCAGATCGCCGGACTGGCCGCACAAAGCGCGACCGCAGAAGATCTCTCAATCCTGCAGGACATTCTTCAGCGCCAACAAAAAGAACTGGACGATATCGCCGCATCAAAGGATCTTGATCAGGATTTTCATCGCGCGCTGGCCAGGGCCACCGGCAATTCCGTCCTGTTGCAGGTTGTTGAACTGCTGGATCACATTTTTCTGAAAAGCCGACATGCCTATTCGCAAAGTCTACAGAGAAATCGACTGTCGCTGAAAGGTCACCAGGAAATCTTAAAGGCAGTAGGAAATAAAGATTCAAGGACCGCAAGGAAATTGATGACCGGCCATCTCAATGCAATCCGGGAACTGGTCATCCCGTCCAACCACCACAAAAAAGCGTAGATGAGGCCCGAGATGTCAATAGAGATGGAGACAGAACCGAACACTTCCGAATCGGCATGCCAGGTAGCCGTCGGTGCCCAGAGCAACGATCATTCTGCTCATCTGGCCGGTGTTTCAACCAGCCGTTTTTTCACGGATGCCGACACGTTCGTCCGGGTTCAACTCCTGGTCACCGAATACTACAAACTCGATGTTCTCAGCAATTTCTGGGATGTTTATAATATTGAGGCCGAAGCGTTGGGACAAAAGGTTGTTTATCATCCTGGCGGGATACCCGATACGGATCGCACCCGACCACTGATTGGGACACCCTCGGATCTGGATCGCCTTTCACCTCCGGACCCATACCGGTCCGGTCGAATGCCCTGGGTCCTGAAGATCAACAAGAATTACCAGGAAATGGCAGGCAAGCTCGAACG
>NZ_JASJGN010000163.1:0-6143 GCF_033791525.1 Desulfosarcina sp. | reverse complement strand
CTTTGTTAAAGCCGTTTTCATCGGCTTCGGGGCCCGGATCGTACTGATTTCAATTTTAAACCTGAGCAGTAGAAACGGCTACCATGTCGAGGAGAACCAGTTTCACGATATCGGCAAACTCTTTTTCGCGTTCTGCCTGGTGTGGGCCGATTTCTTCTATGCCCAGTTCGTGGTGATCTGGTACGGCAACATCCCCGAAGAGACCGCCTATGTGATCGAGCGCACCATGGCCGCCCCCTGGAACGTGCTGGCCTGGACCGTTTTCATCGGCTGTTTCCTGGCCCCGTTTCTGATCCTGCTCAACCGGCGGATCAAAACCATGCCCAGGGCCATGACGGTGATCTGTCTGGCGGTCATGACCGGTATCTGGCTGGAGCACTACCTGCTCTTGGGCCCCTCCTTCCATCACCATGCCCAACACATTCCCTTGGGCTGGGTGGAAGCCGCCGTAGCCGTCGGTTTTTTCGGCCTGCTGGCCGCTGCCGTCACCGTTTATTTTAAACAATTCCCCGAACTGCTGCAGGGCAAAAAGATCAATAGCCTGGAGGTTGAAAGTGGTTAGGGACAGACAATGGGTCACCCCATAACGATGAAAATCATACTTACATCCGGGAAAAGAACCGCTCTTGAATATAGGTGGTCAGTCTCGGTCCAGATACCTTTAGCCTTAAGTCTAAAACCCTATATCCCTGAGCATTAATAATGGAAATTCTGATTACCTCCTTTTCTCTGCTCACCCTTGCGGTGGTCGTCATCCTGATCGGCACGCGTGGACGGCCTATGCGCTTTTTCACTGCCTTCGGCGAGACGCTGGAGCGCGTCTGGCAAAACCGAGGCCCCATGTTCTGGGTGTCTGCCTGTGTGGTGCTTGTGTTGGGATTCCTTTTCTTTTTCTATGCGTCGCCGGCCACCCGCATCGGCGCCACTCAACCCATCCCCTTCAGCCATCGGCTGCACGCCGGGCACAAGGCCATCGAATGCCGCTTCTGCCACTCATACGTGGACAAATCCATACATCCGGGGTTGCCGGCAGTGGAAAAATGCCTGTTCTGCCACACCTACATCATCGCCAACCATCCGGAGATCAAGAAAGAACACGACTACTTCAACAGCAACACCCCCACACCATGGGTAAAAGTTTACGAACTGGCCGAACACGTGCTGTTTAATCACGAAAGGCATATCAAAAAGGAAATCGCCTGCGAATCGTGCCACGGTGAAGTCAAGGAGATGGATCGGTTGAAAGGCGAACGGTTCAAGATGGGGTTTTGTATCGAGTGCCATCGGGAGAAAAAGGCCAACCTGGGCTGCTGGCTGGCCTGTCACAGTTAATGATGAATGTTAAATTTTTAATTTTGAATGAAGGCATTCTATCGTTTATAAATGGATGGCATACATTCATTCAACATTCATAATTCAAAATTAAAAATTACAAGGAGTCGCCATTGGCCGCTGACACCCAATCGCTTGAATCCACGAACACCACCTCCAAGGGGTTTGCCCTGACCTCAGCCTTCTGGATGATGATCGCCACTTTTTACGGGCTGTTGGGGGCCACGGAACTGGTGGCCCCGGATCTGGCCGAAAACATGGGTGGCATCGTCTTCGGACGCGTGCGACCCACCCACGTCAACCTGGTGCTCTTCGGATTTGTCACCCCGGGGCTCCTCTCGGCAGCCTTCTATTTCATCCCCCGCTTGTTGCGCACCCGGCTGTTCAGTGAACGGCTGGGGGTCATTACCGTGGTGGCCTGGAATATTGCCCTGGTCGGCGTGGTGGCCAGCCTGGCCGCCGGGTTTACCCAGGGTCGTGAATATGCCGAGTTGATCTGGCCCCTGGACATCATGGTGGTGGCCGCCTTCAGCTCGATCTTCTTCAATTTCATCATGACGGTGAAGCACCGCCAGGAGCCGATCCTCTATGTCTCCGTGTGGTACGTGCTGGCCGGCACCATTCTCACCGCCTGCACCTATGCCCTGGGCAACGTGATCTGGAAACCAGATACTGGCGCACTGGTGGGTATCCCCGATGCCATCCTGCTCTGGTTTTATGGCCACAACGTCTTCGGCCTGCTGCTGACGCCTCTGAGCGCTGCGGTGGCCTACTACGTGATCCCGCGGGCCTGTCGGGCCCCCCTTTACAGCCACACCCTCTCCCTCCTGGGATTCTGGGCATTGATCGTGGTCTACACCCACATCGGCACCCATCATCTGCTGCAGGTACCGGTGCCCACCTGGCTCAAGGTGGTAGCCATCGTGGACAGTGTGGCCATGGTGATCCCGGTCATGGCCTTTCTGGTTAACATCTGGTACACGGCCAAGGGCCGCCTGGGTGAAATCCACGCCGATATCGGTGCCAAATTCGTCTTCACCGGCACCATCATGTACTTCTTCGTCAGCATCCAGGGATCACTCATGGCCCTGCCCGACGTCCAGCGTGTGACCCATTTCAACAACTGGGTAGTGGCTCACGCCCACCTCGGTGTACTGGGTTTTGCCGGCATGATTTCCCTGGGCGGGCTTTACTACACGGTTCCGAAGCTGTCAGGAAAACCCCTGTTCAGCCGATTTCTGGCCGATTTTCAATACTGGATGATCCTTATCGGCATGGTCGGATTTACTGTGGTGCTGACCATCGCCGGACTGATCCAGGGCAACGCCTGGATCAACGGCGAAACCGTCTACCGGGTACTGCCGGAAATCCACGTGTACTACGTCGTGCGCGCTGGCCTGGGTCTGTTGATCTTCTCCAGCGCTGTTCTTGGATTCTATAACATCGTCCGCACATTGTTCGGAAAATCCGGAGCGTCATCATGAAAATGACCCCCCTTGCCGTGGTCACCGGCTCACTCTTGATCCTGGCCACCATCGTATTCGTGGTGGTGCTGCTGCCCTATGTCCACACCAACCAGACCACGCCCTCTGAAATCTTTCGCCAGCGGTCGCCCGAAGAAGCCGCCGGGAGAAAACTCTATATCGCCAATGGCTGCGTCTACTGCCATAGCCAGTCCATCCGCACCATCGACTGGGGGTTGGGTGCTGAACGCATCGCCCAGGCCGGTGACTATGTGGCCGATTATCCCATTTTGCTGGGCTCCCAGCGCACCGGACCGGACCTGTCCCAGGACGGCGGCGAGCACCCGGACGACTGGCACGTCGCCCACTTCACGAATCCCCGTTACACGCGGCCGCTGTCCATCATGCCGGCCTTCAAATGGCTGGGTGAACCGAATATCAACAACCTTACCCGTTATGTGCAGAGCCTGGGCATGAAGGACGCTGACAAGCGCATGGCACGCCAAACTTTCTGGAAGGCGGAAGCCATCAAAGCCTATGAGGCCGGCCCGGATGCCAATGTTCAGTGGCTCAACGACAACATCCCCCAGGGCTGGCGTGACGTGCCCAACCCCTATCCCACGACCGAGGCGGGGCTGGCGCGGGGTCACAAAATCTACCAGGACTTCTGCCTCGGCTGCCACGGTCCGGTGGGCGACGGCATGGGCCCGGCCCAGCCGTGGATCTATCCGCCACCACTCAATTTCACCATTTTGAAAAACCGGGAGATCAGCGGTGGGATTCTTTACTACCAGATCATGAACGGCATCACCGGCACGGCCATGCCCTATTTCAAGCGCGAGCTGGAGTCGGAGAAAATCTGGGACGTCGGCAACTATGTGGCCGTCTATTTCATCAACGACAGCGACGCCAACACCGAACCGAAGGGAATCGATGCCGCATATGAGCCTTAGGCTCATACGAGGTGGACAGACGGAAGGGGTTTAGGCTGAAGGATAGGTTAATAGGCCGAAAACGATTAGCAGGAAGAAAAAAGGAACATATTTTGATTAAAGCTGCAGCCACGATTTCCTTTAGCCAAAGAAACTAAGCTTCTATAAAAGCAGTTAGGTTTTCAAGAAGAACAGGATGCATTAAAAAGTGAACCCTTTATCGTTGAAACGGAGAAAGTGCTGAACGGCTTGATTCGATCGGTTAAATAGACTAGTAACCTTCAGCCTTCAGCCTAAAAACCGAATGTACTATCCTTACTTCATCGCCTATATCGGCATCGGCCTGACCATCAGCCTGGTGGTGTTCTATTGGGCCTTCAGGACCGGTCAGTTCAACGATCAGCAGCGGGCGCGCTTTCTGCCTCTGCGGGACGATACCGATCAGCCGCCGCTGAAGGCCACCCGATTCAATCGGCTCGAGATATACGGGCTCTTTTTCCTGGCAACGGCGGGCCTGGGCGCAACGGCAGCAGTGTTGGCCTATGCCTTGTATTTCAGTAAATAGTGTCCGTCCAGAAAAGAAGGATTTTGTTCGAGAACAAGGCATGCGAAATCTTTCACCGTAGGCATATAGTTGATATTCCGAGGATGAAATTTTGAACATAACGCAGATATCGGGCAAAATAATCCTTTATGGATGGGCACTGAATAAGAGGTACAACCCATGAGATTCTATGAACTGCTGAATTTCCAGCACACCATGGCCTGGCTGTTTCCCACCCTGATCTTTATGGTGGTCTTCGGCGTGGGCTTGGCCTTTGCCCATCTGCACGGCAAGGACAGTGAAGCGCGCAAGAAAACAATCACCGGCCGCTATGTCGACGGCCTCGAAGAACGCGACGCGCCCTACCCGCTGATCATGATGCTGATCATCGCCGGGACCTTCATCTGGGGTTTTTTATACATTGTCATGCACGGCCTATTGGGAGTAAAAATCTGATATGAAAGACGAAAACCATCACGAATCCCTGCTCAGAACCTGGCTCTGGCTCGGCGTCATGCTGGGCATCATCCTGTTCAAGGGCTTTCTTTCCTTTTATGTGGTCTCGGACATGGGCCAGCCCACCTGGGCCTATCGCCCGGTGAAAGATGTACCGGCATCGTCGCCCTATGCCGTATACCAGGGGCTGCCCAACCCGCAGCACGTCAGAGGGGCCGGAGGAGAATAAATGGTTCGCATACTGTCAGTCGGCCTGATCGTTTCAACCGTCGCCCTGGTGGCCTGGGGCATAATCACCGGTTACGACGAAGTACTATCCGTTGGGCGCATGTGGGAAACCCCGGCGATCAAGCCCCACGAAAAACCCATTCCGGTCATGGCGGCGGGTAGTGTCCCCATTAACGGTGGTGAGGCACTTTTCCGTGCCGCGACTGCCGAAGCGATCACGCCCCCCTTCTCGCTCGCCGACACCACAGCCATCGCTTCAGGCAAAACCGCCTACCAGTATTACTGCATTCACTGCCACGGCAAGAACTTCGACGGCTACGGAACCGTTGGCCAGAGTTTTGCCCCGCCGCCCGGCGACCTTCGCAGTACCAAAGTCCAGTCCATGCCTGTGGGCGTGCTGTTCAAAGAGATCAGTTACGGCATTCCCGGCGGCCGGCAGCCGGCCCTGGCCACGACCGTGGCGGTGAACGATCGGTGGCATGCCATCGCCTACGTCAAGAGCCTGGGTCTGCGCAACTGATCCGGCAACAGGTAGCTAACACTTCTTTTCCCGCCTTTGCACAACCGGCGAACAATCATGGATGAATCCACCTGCCATCTCTGCAGCCTACCACTGCGCTACGGTGCCGTTTCCCATTCCGTCGACGATCAACCGTTACGGTTCTGCTGCCAGGGCTGCCGGATGGTCTACAGCATGCTGCTGGAATCGGCCGAGGTAGACGATCCGACGCATTTCAAGGAGACCGATTTATACCGTCAGTGTGTGGCTGCCGGGGTAATCCCCGCCAGCGAGGACGATCTAAAACGCATCAACGCACGCGAAAAGCAGGAGACCCAGGCCAGCGCCAAACCGATTGAAGATGAGCAAGCAGTGCCGGACCCATCCGGCACCCTGGCGTTGGACCTGATGGTCGAGGGCATGTGGTGTAAGGCCTGCGCCTGGGTCATCGAAAAGACGGTCTCCCGGTTGAACGGGGTACAGGCGGCAAGCTGTCATTTTTCCACGGATCGCCTGCGCTGCCGTTATCGTCCGGACCGCGTGGCCCCCGACCAGATCCGCAAGTCGGTCACACACCTGGGTTATGGCCTCCGCGAAAGCGGTGCCGCAAAGGTCGGGCAGCGCGCCCAGCGCAAGGAGTTGATTCGCCTGATCATCGCCGGCCTGCTCTCCGCCAACGTCATGATGCT
>NZ_JASJGN010000162.1:0-9738 GCF_033791525.1 Desulfosarcina sp. | reverse complement strand
TATTTCGCGGCATCTGAAAAAGGGGCGCGTCAAATCGGCTACAGCGTAAACCAGGGGCTCGATCGAACTGCAACGTTCGTGTCCGTTGACCAGCTGTACGATCGCTTCTATCGTCCGGATCTGGTTCATGCCAGGCTGCATGGCGACCCTCAAAAACTCTGGCAGCAAAAGGAGGCTTCCATCGGCGTCAAGGAGGTTATTGCCGGGGGACTTGCACCGCAAGTCGCATTCATCAATCCGACGGCCGACACGGCGGTTGACCGACAGGTCGTTGATGTGCACGCGAATGTCATGAATCAAGGCGGCGGCATCGGTAAAGTCGTCTGGCGGATCAATGAGACCACCGTGGCCACCGATTCCTATGCCGACAGTTCTACCTCGCGCCTGGTCACCGCCGGCCAAACATCGTTGAAAACCGACTTGATAACCCTCCAACAGCAGCTCACACTCCTGCCTGGGTACAACACCGTCGAACTGGTTGCCTATAATCAGCGCAATGAGATTGCATCGTCTCCCGCAATCCTCACGCTGACCGTCACACCGCCTGCTGCGGCGCCCCCGATTACCGCCCTTTCCTGGGTGGAACTGCCGCCACCAGACGTTTCCCAACAAACCGCAGCGCCACCCGACTTGCCATCGCTGACCGAACCGACCGTTTTGGCCACGGAACAGAAGCCGCTTTCCGAGCCGGCAGCAACAGCCCCGGCCCTCGCGCCGCCAGCGCCATACGACATGGCCGCGCCCGGCGACGCAACAGCAACCACGGCGTCCCTCACGCTAAGCCTGCAGGTACCTCACGAGAAACATGCTGATCTGATGCAACCGGCGTTGCATTTGCTGGTGGTGGGTATCAACCGCTATCGTGACAAGGCCTTGCGGCTGAAATATGCCGTGCAGGACGGCCGGGCCATCGCTGAAATCATCCGTGAGACAGGCGCTTCCCTGTTTCGTGATGTGAGGGTGACCCTGTTATTTGACGATCAGGTAACCATGGAGGGGATCGACAAGGCATTTCGTCAAGTAAAGGCAACCATCGCCCCGCAGGATGTTTTCATGTTCTACCTTGCCGGCCATGGCGTTACGCGCAATGGCCGCTATTATTTCCTGCCCTATGACTTTCGCTACTACAGCGATGAGGCCATTCAGAGAAACGCCGTCAATCAGGATCACCTCCAGAACTGGCTGGCCCTCATTCCTGCCCGCAAGAGCCTGGTTTTGATTGACACGTGTGAAAGCGGTTCTTTTACACAGTCAATGGTCGCCATGCGTGGCATGGCGGCCAAAACCGCTATTGCCAAGCTCACGCGGGCAACCGGCCGGGCCACCATTGTGGCCTCCACCGATGAGCAGCCGGCCTTTGAAGGCTACCAGGGACACGGTGTTTTCACGTATGTGCTCCTTGAAGGTCTGCGGCACGCGGATGCGAGGTTTGGCAACCGCGACGGCTACACGGGCCTTTTTGAACTTGCCGCCTTTGTGAGTGATCAGGTCCCCTCCATCACGATGAATGCCTTCAATTTCGAACAGATTCCTCAAGTTCACATGGTCGGCACGGACTTTCCCATTGGCGTGGTGACGATCAAGGGTTCATGACCAACAATAATTTGGACGGAGAAAAAAATGAAGAATGGGATGTCCCCTTTGGGTTGGGTTGCCTTCGTGACCTTTATTGCCGGCACTCTTTTTGGGTGCACGTCTATACTCCATAAAATATGGCCGGACGACGACAAGCCTCTGTCCATTCAGGCATCCTATGTGTATCGGGCCGGCGGCACCGGTCCCCTGCTGCCAATCACAAGTGGTGTTGAACTGAGTTCCGGAGATCACTACAAGTCCTACTTTAAAGCCAACCAAGACTGTTATGTCTACGTTTATCAGACCGATGCCACCGGGCAGGTTTTCCGACTGTTCCCGTTAAAGCAATTTGATGGGGTGATGCTGAACCACAACAACCCGGTAAAAGCCGAAGCTGATGTCGTACTCCCCTCAGATGACCGTTTTTTCTATTTGGACAATACCATCGGCAAAGAGAAAATCTATTTTATAGCCTCTCTTCAACGAAATAGTGATCTGGAAACACTCGAGGGAAGGATGGTTAACGCGCTGCAGGCTGAAGATGAAAGGCAGATATCAGAATCCAGGCAGGCAATTAACGCGTATTTGACAAAACGGGGCATGGGAGCCATCTCGAAAACACAGACCGTAATGGTTGCATGGAATGATGGCGACGCCACTTTTCCCATCACGGGTTACCTGTTTGAAAGTCTGAAGGAAGAAAACGTCCATACGCTCGATTTTATGCATCGGTAAAAACAATTTGTAGAATGATGTGGAGTCTCCATGAAAATAAATAGCCGTAAGCGTTTGTATAGTGGTTCCCGGTTTTGTGTCTCAAGGCATTGTTCCTGAAGAAATGAGATGTCTTGGACGAACCAAAGCATCTAATTTTTACAAAAGATGCAATCAACAGACCTTATTCCTTTTTTGCTGGCAACACGCCTGGCAGTTGCTCTTAGTCGTTGTTGCTGCAGCTGTTGCTGTAACTATATTACTATTAGCGATTTCAGGATTTTCCGGATACAGCCTACGCGACTTATTATCAAAACAAAGCGTTTATGCAGAACCAAATATCACCTGCGCGTTGGTGTTTCCGACTGAGACCGAGGATCACAATCCTGAGGTTGTCTTTCGTAACGATGGGCCCGTAAAGGCTATTTCGATATACTGGGATGTTAAGGTTTATCGATATGATTCGGTGATAGACGATATTACTGCATACGCCATACTAGGCTCCGAAAGCCGTGACCACCCATTTTTCCATAAGAAGATTAACCCTTCAGAGGAATTCAGGCATTCAACTATTGGTCTGTCGGGCGACAATTTACTGGCGATTTATTTGATCAGCGGTTTTTATTATGTTGAACCTAACACTCAGCCATTCAACCTGGAAAACTATTATTTTGTAGAAAACAATCGGATCAATGACAGCATTCAGTTTAAAAAGGATCCGCGCTATAATGATTTAATGCAGAAGATAGAAGCTTTCGACATATCACAAGCATCCGCTTCACCTGACATTGATGTGCACAATGCCAAGGCAACGCCGAACGGACCGACAGTTGCACTCGTTCCTGAATCTCCCGTGAAGGTTGTCCACGGAGGCGAGTCGCCGGAATCGCCAATAGTACAGCCGTTGTCCATCCAGGCATCCTATGTGTATCGGGCCGGCGGCACCGGCCCCCTGATGCCGATCACCAGTGGTGGTGAACTGAATTCCGGCGATCACTACAAAATTTACTTTAAAGCCAACCAAGACTGTTATGTCTACGTTTATCAGACCGATGCCACCGGGCAGATTTTTAGGTTGTTCCCGTTAAAGCAATTTGACGGCGTGATGCTGAACCACAACAACCCGGTAAAAGCCGAAGCCGATGTCGTGCTTCCTTCCAAGGATCGCTTCTTCTATTTAGACGATATCATCGGTAAAGAGAAGATTCTTTTTGTCGCTTCCGTTCAGCGAAATATAGAACTCGAGGTATTGGATAACACATTGAAAAAATCGGTGAGGTCCAAGAATAAAACCCAGATCTCAAGAGCCAAGAAAAACATGGCCGATTACCTAACGACCAGAGTCAATAGCGGAATTATCAAAACACTGACTTCACCGGTCGCTTGGCAAGCCAACGATACCACCTCTCCTGTCCTTGGATATCTTATTAAAAGCATGGAGAAAGATAGCTTTCACGAGGTAGAATTTTTTCATAGATAATCAATTCATAAGCAAATAAGGGGACAACTATGAAGAAAAAAACCCTAATTGTCGTTATCGCGATTTTCGGTTTTGCATCTCAAGGCATCTTTGCTGAGGAAATGAAATTCCCGAAATCCGAAGCGGAATTCGTTGATGCGCTGAGCATCAAAAAACCTGCGGGACTTCCAGCCAACACCCGTGGCTTGACCCGGGGACTTGATACAAGAGGCCTTGGTGGCATTACCGAACCATCGACGCCGCTGAAGGCGGGGGCATTGATCAATTTTGATTATGATTCTGACATCATCAAGCCGGAATCGTACGACCTGCTTGACAGTTTCGGCAGTGCACTCAAAGGCGGCCTGTCGGATGCTGTCATTATCGTGGCCGGCCACACGGACAGCAGCGGGACCGATGAATATAACAATATGCTGTCTGTGAGGAGAGCAAAGGCTGTGGCGGAATATCTGAGTGACCGGCATCATATCTCGGAGGCTCGGCTGGTGGTTCAAGGCTATGGTGAGGCAACGCCCATTGCCGACAATCAGACTCCCAAAGGCAGGTCACTGAATCGGCGAGTGGAGTTTATTCGTGAATGATAATCATTCAAAGGCTCATAGGGCAATTTTGACCAATTAGCCCATTGATAAGAATATATTGGCTAATCGACTCGGTAGTCAATGGTTCGCGCAGCACTAAGAAAGGAGCGAAGCAATAGGCCCACAGATTTGACATACAACATCTCGCAGGGAAGGCTCCATGGCAGAATCAAGGGCAGGTCGTTCGACACATATGCTACGGTCAGCGTCGGACGTTCAGGGACGACTACCCCGGGAGCAACCGACTACGAGCGGGCGAACAACACAAAGCACATTTAAATGGGTGCAGGGACCTCCGTATCCTGCATGATCGAAAGACGCTGCACCGGGGGACCGATTCCACCGAACATACACGCAATGCAGTCGAAAGACACCACACGAAGCGGATAGATATTGAAATGCATTTGGTTTGAACCCAAGTTCCGGGTCCTTATGGGAACGCCTAACAAAATGCTTATTCACGGCAGAGGCCCCATTGGCAGCCAGGGATGTTGTAATGCCAGCTGCAGAGCTCAATCTACTTTGGAAACTTATCAAACAGGCGGGCCGCGCTAAGCTCAAGGTTGTTATGGACAGCCGGCAATCTGGATTCTTCGAGAACTACTGATTACGAACAACCTTCTACGCTTTGCGGTGTTGCTCGTCCCCGTAATCTGTCAAATCGATGGCTGCCAGAATGAGCACCTCCATTAGTTCATTCGACGACTAACGTTCCGCGTGAACTACTTCGGGTATTGGGAGCACCATCCTCAAATCCATGACGCACCCAACGCGCACCCACGAAAGTAAGAAAGCTGTAACCCGTTAGGATTACAGCTTATTGAAATCGATGGTGCCGAGGGCGGGAATGGCCTGATGATGAATACTTACAGTAACTTACTGATTTTAATGTTAGTTTATGTGAGTTTAAACGAGTTTTAAAACGGTCCCGGTTGCACAATCGCATATTCATCGCATATCTTCTCCGGAAGCTGTTAATTCAAATCCAACAAAATCCATTGACTTTTAAGTAAAAATGTTATTTTGTCAAAATGTATATAGATAATTATAAGTGATAACGTTTTGACATGAAAACAGCTTCAAACAATTCAGAAAATGCCATTCTAAAAATGGCTCACAAAACTGGTGTGGTGCGTGCTCGTGAAATCAGAAAAGCTGGTCTACATCCAGAATATCTGCGAAAACTTTGCAAAAGCGGGAAACTGATTCGTACCGGGCGCGGACTATATGTTCTTGCTGACGGAGATTTTACTGAACACCACAGTCTCGCCGAGGCCTGCAAACGGGTACCTCACGGAATTATTTGTCTCCTCAGCGCCCTGAGTTACCACGAAATCGGCACCCAACATCCACACCAGATTTGGATGGCCATTGATCGGGCCATGCGAAAACCCAAAGTTGATTATCCGCCAATCTGGATTTTTCGTTTCTCCGGTCCATCACTGAAAGAGGGTATTGAAGAAAAAAAGATCGAAGGCGTATCGGTCCGAGTCTACAATCCGGCTAAAACCGTAGCAGATTGTTTTAAGTATCGCAACAAAGTGGGCATTGATGTTGCCATTGAGGCCCTAAAAGATTGTTGGCGATCACGGCGGTGCACAATCGATGAACTTGTTCACTATGCGCGGATATGTCGAGTCCGAAATATCATGCAGCCCTATATGGAGGCTATCGTCGCATGAGTCTTTCGAAAACCAAGAATCATGCTGCATCAGTTCGCCAACGCCTGCTCAATCATGCCCGGTCACGCGGTCAGGATTTTATTTTTGTTCTGCGAACGTTTGCCATGGAGCGCTTGCTCTTTCGTCTAAGCCGTTCTCCGTACGTTGATAACTTCGTTTTAAAAGGAGCATTGCTTTTTAAGCTTTGGACCGGAGATTTTTACCGTCAGACCCGCGACATTGATATCCTCGCTTTTAAGTCACAAAGTATCGCTTCCCTGAGGACAATTTTTCAGAATCTCTGCCAAATTTCGTTTATTGATGATGGGTTGACCTATTTACCTGATACAGTGAATGTACAAGAAATTCGTGAAGATCAACAATATGGAGGCTATCGCGTAACGCTAACCGCAATACTTGGAAAAGCGAAAATTCATTTGCAAGTTGACTGTGGATTTGGCGATGCAATCACACCTGAGGTTTCTGTCCATGATTTTCCGACTTTACTTGACTTCCCGGCACCCAAACTTGGAATGTACCCCAAAGAAACAGTGGTCGCTGAGAAATTCGAAGCTATTGTGAAGCTTGGTGAGGCGAACAGCCGTATGAAAGACTTTTATGACCTTTGGGCGCTGGGGTGTGATTTCTCTTTCTCCGGGGCCATTTTTGCCATGGCCATTGAAAATACATTTAACCGAAGACGCACTCATTTTCCTACAGGAACTCCCGAGGCTTTCAAAGCGACCTTCATTCAAAACCCAGTGAAGCAGGCCCAATGGCAAGCATTTATGCGCAAGACCCGATTTGTCAAGGTAGAAAAGGATTTTGGAAAGACTATCGATTTATTAAAGGTTTTCCTTTTACCGCCACTTGAATCAATTCAAAAATCGAAATCGTTCAATATGACTTGGTCGCCTAATGGGCCATGGCAGTAATACGGTTTGCCATCCGAAAATTCGGAGAGTAATTTTTTGGTGTTCCGCTGCCAATCAAAACGATACAATCTAAGAGTATGTTTTGAAGGATCAAGAAACAATTAAAGAACAAATTCGGATTGCAGAGCAGGAACTGGCTGCTCTTGATGTAAAAAGAGCGACGCTGCAAGATAGAATCCGGAGGCTTCAGGGTCTGAAGCAATGCATTGCCGATGAACAGCTTCCGTTTAGCCAACGATCTGAATCCAACGTAACAAACGAATCAACGGATGAACAAAAGATTGCTCTTTTTCGATCCTTGTTCCGAGGCAGGGAGGATGTCTACCCAAGGCGCTTTGAAAGTAGTCGCACTGGAAAAAGCGGTTATCAACCGGCCTGCCGGAAAGAGTGGATCAGGCCTTTTTGTCAAAAACCCAAAATCAAATGTGGAAATTGTGAAAACAGGGATTTTACTCCGATTTCAGACGATGTCATTCGAAATCACCTGATTGGCAATGATCCGACTGATCGATACCGGCGTGAATTTGTGGTCGGTATGTACCCTCTGCTTCTTGATGAAACGTGCTGGTTTCTGGCAGTAGATTTTGACAAGGAGACATGGAAAAAAGATTCCAGGGCTTATATAGAAACCTGCGGAGCTTTTAATGTGCCAGCTGTACTCGAAAGATCAAGATCTGGAAATGGCGGTCACATCTGGATCTTTTTTTCCGAAACGATACCGGCAAAACTCGCGCGTCAATTGGGCGCTTTTATGTTGACCCAGGCAATGGAATCTCGACCTGAAATGGGATTCGATTCCTACGATCGAATTTTCCCCAGTCAGGACACTCTGCCGCGGGGCGGATTTGGAAATCTGATTGCCCTTCCATTGCAGGCTAAACCGAGAGAAAAGGGTAATAGTCTTTTTATCGATGCAGACTTTATTCCATATCCTGACCAATGGAGTTTTCTCTCTGAAATCAAACATATGAGCTTCAAAGAAGTTCAATCCGTTGTAGATAATGCTGCCTATCGAGGTGGAGTGCTTGGGGTTAGGTTTGTCAGCACCGATGAAGACGATATTTCGCCTTGGCTCTACAGTCCATCCGGCAAAAAGCCCGAAATCAAGATCGTGGAGCCTTTGCCCGACAGCGTTGATTTGGTGCTTGCAAATCAAATTTATATCGGGAAAGAAGGTCTACCGCCGGTTTTGAAAAACAAATTGATCCGTCTATCAGCTTTCCAAAACCCAGAGTTTTATAAAGCACAGGCAATGCGTTTCCCGACATTTGACAAACCCCGCATTGTTCATTGTTGTGAAGATTTCCCAAAATATATCGGCCTGCCGAGGGGATGTCTTGAAGACACAATCGAGTTGCTCAATTCTTTGGGTATCCAGACAAGAATCATCGACGAGAGGTTTGTTGGTGACCGAGTAAAAGCTGAATTTTCTGGATCACTAAGGCCGGAACAGCAGTCAGCTGCCGATGCTCTCCTGGAACACGATACCGGTGTGTTAGCCGCATCTACTGCCTTTGGGAAGACGGTGGTCGCAGCTTATTTGATTGCGAAACGATCTGTAAACACTTTGGTCTTGGTGCATTTAAAAGAGCTTCTCTATCAGTGGATCGCACGATTGAATGCGTTCCTCGATATTTCCGCCAATGAAATAGGACAAATTGGTGGAGGAAAACGCAAACCAACCGGTATTATTGATGTCGCAACGATTCAGAGCTTAGGTCGAAAGGGTGTAGTTGACGATATTGTCGCCAAATACGGTCATCTCGTCGTAGACGAATGCCATCATATTTCTGCAAGAAGCTTTGAGATTGTTTCCCGCCAGTGCAAAGCCAGATACGTGACCGGACTTTCAGCGACAGTTACCCGAAAAGATGGTCACCATCCGATAATTTTTATGAGTTGCGGACCGGTCCGGTACAAAGTTGATGATAAGAAACAGGCGGCAACAAGACCATTTGCCCATAAGGTCATTGTCAGAGAGACAGACTTTAGGATGCCCGCCTCATTTGAGGCAGACCAATACACTGCTATCCATGAAATTTATAAAGCCTTATTACAAAGCGATGAACGCAACCAAGTCATTGTCGCTGACGTAATGAACGCCATTAAAAACAAGCGTTTTCCGGTTATCCTAACCGAACGTAAGGAGCATCTTGAAACACTAAAAAGTCTGCTCGAAAACAAAATCAAAAATCTAATTGTCATGAAAGGTGGAATGGGGAAAAAGCAGCGAAAGGCCGCTTTAAACGCACTTGCATCTCTTCCAGATGGTTCTGAACAAGCGGTCCTCGCTACCGGCCGGTACTTAGGAGAAGGATTCGATGACAAAAGGCTTGATACCTTATTTTTAACGTTGCCAATTTCCTGGAGAGGTACTCTAAATCAATACGCCGGTCGTTTGCACAGAATCCACGACAGCAAAAAGGAGGTAGTGATTTACGATTACGCAGATTTAGATGTGCCGGTTTTGGCAAGAATGTACAATCGGCGAATTAAAGGCTATCGGTCAATAGGTTATAATATCGAGGATGAGAAATCCTGAAAGGCGACTATTATCCTGTTTCCGTGGTGCGAAAACCGGGCCTAAAATCGCATATAACAAAGCGACTTCAATAACATACTGAAATCGCTATAAAAAAGTATGTGTGGTGCCGAGGGCGGGACTTGAACCCGCACGACCGTAGGTCACTACCCCCTCAAGATAGCGTGTCTACCAGATTCCACCACCTCGGCATGCGCGTTAATTGGCTTTACTCGGATTTCGACTCGGATTTCGTATCGGCGTCCGTAGC
>NZ_JASJGN010000161.1:0-2952 GCF_033791525.1 Desulfosarcina sp. | reverse complement strand
TTCGCGTTTTCGACTCGCGAATCAAACGCAATTACGCGCGACATAGCCACGCCTTCTTTCGCCGCCTGCTCCATAATCTTTTTCATGCGATCGTCGGGATTGAATGGCTTGCCTTTGATAATGCCGATGGACGCCAGACGTCCCAGCTTTTCTTTGCCAAAGGCTTCGGCCGGCTCGTAGTTGATGATGTCATGCATCCATTCGAACGCGCTGGCATCTTCGGGAACCAGGGTATTGATCGGCACCCCTGAAACATTGGTGAACGTGTTCTTGCGCGGTCCGGTTTTTAATGGATAGACCTTGGCGTTCTTGCGAAAGAATTCCATCGCTTTTTCGCCGGTTCCGACCACCTCCGCGTTGGCGCGAACAAAAGTAAATAGACGGTAGGTTGGCGATTTAAATACAAAATAGCCGTCCGGCACATCTCCTTTGTCACCGGGAGGAAGAATCAGGTCTTTTCCGCCCTTACCTTTGTCCATGCCTGTGGGGCCAATATCGAAAGCAAACAGGAAGTTCGCGTCATCTACAGGTCCCATCAATCCTTCGGGGGCTTCAAAAACCGTAGGTCCGTCTACTTTAAGGTCAAACACAATCATGGCATAGATACTTTCCGTATTACCGGTCAGCCACATAGCCTTGGAATCCAGGCGGTCGGCAGTGACAGAAATATCCGAGCTGCTCTTTGCGCCGTAATCGCGTACGGTGCCGATCATCATTCCGCGCATGGACAGGGCGGGATACATATCGAGGTACAGCTGTGTTGCACGCTGCAGATCGAGCTCATCGTAGACATCTTGCACCGTTTTCTCAGTCGGGTAGCCACCGGGAAATTCCAGCTTCCCGAACCGGGTCTCCATCTTGTCGGGCGCCGGTTTGAAGTCCTTCCAGCCCTGCTTGGCTTCTGTTCCAGCTTGCACGAAGAGGCTCTTTCCCTGTTCGGCGTAAACCGGAACACATAGGCTGGCCGCCATCAATCCGGTAATGCCCATTTTTATCAATGATTTCATTTAGTTGCCTTTTAAAAATAAGGGGTTGAGTTACCAAAAGGATTCATAGCGATGACCATTATGTGGTTTCAGGTCTCAGGTGTCGGGTGTTGGGTGTTAGTGAGGGAAGAGGGAGCTACTGAAACCTGAACACTGGCACCTGAAACCTGAAACTCACTTCGGAAACAAGAACTGCAGCTGTAGCCGCAAGCTCCAGTCGGCGCCGCCATCCGGCTTTTCCACATTGTAGAAGGCCTGCATCTGGGCATTCATGGCCTGTTTGCCGATTTTGAAGATCTTGCCCACACCCCCGCCGAAGGGGATGGTCCACTGGTTGCCGCTGTCGGCCTCCCAGTTGGCTGTAATGATCGGTGCCGACGAGAGATACCAGCCGTCGGCCATGTTGTAGTTGATGAAGTACTGGAACAGGAACTGGTTGACATCCGCCCGGTCGTCGTCGCCGGCATAGGACCACAGGTTGCTGGCCAGGCCGCCGATCACCCAGGGACCATTGATGGTCAGGGCCACAACCGATGGTCCCGCGCTCCACTTGTCGGTGCCCAGCACGTCGTCGGTGGCCGTGGGAAAGGAGAACGCCGGCCCCAGGCCCCAGATGAGCTTGCCCGGCTTGGCCGGAGAGAAGAACAGGGTCGCATTGATGTCCCCCAGGCCGAACTCGCTGCCGGTTCCGGGGACCATTTCCGGCTGGTAGATGACCGGGGCGATGGTTCGGGTGATCAGGTTCCAGTTATCGCTGAGGCTGACGGGGATGACCGGCTGGATGTTGAGGATGTTCTGGGTGTCGTCGCCCGGCCCGACGCCGAAGTTGGTGTTGTTCTGCAGCGGAAGGCTGATCATGTTGGCCACCGGGTTCTGGGCGGCCTGGGCCAGGGCGGCCTGGTCGTCCGCACGGACATCGCCGTGAAATGCGGTGAGGCTGAGAACAACGATTGCTGCAAGCAATCGTATGGTTAAGTTGAACGTCTTCATTCCTGTCTCCTCCCATATACATAATTGGTTGCGGTGGTCATTGACTGGTTACCAGCCTCGTATGCCCCGTTGCCATTGATCAATCCAGGACCTGCTCCGCCCCATTTTTGTCCTGGAGGAACTCGACCAGCAGAATTGGCAGGTGCAGTTCGTAGAGGCTGTTCAGCACGCCACTGAGCTGGGCCTGATCGCGCAGATGGCCCATCAGCGTGGTAACCAGCGCCTCATCGTCGGAACCGGATGTGGTGATTCGCATACCCGCCAGCCGGTCGGACCAGCAGTCGTCCAACCGCCCCTTGACATTGATGCGGTATTTGCCCGGCTTTTCGAAATTTATTTTTCCAATCTTTTGAATAGGAGCCATATGCCATCATCCTTGTTGTTTTTCGATGCCTGATGGAATCACCAACCGGTGTATACTGAAATTAGACTGGTCGATCGATTTACACGACCCCCGAAAAGGGGGGAAAAAGAGGGTTTTTATGGGTAACGGATGGAAAGGGGGGGGACAGTTTCAGTGTTCAGGGTAATAGGAATGAAATGGAGTGATGGAGTAATGGAATATTGGGTACAAAAAGAGCGCTTATCTCAACACTCCAACACTCCAGCGCGCCAAGCTTTAAAACCCCAGCATTCCTTCCTAAACGCCGGGTATTCGACGTTTGACGTTTATTTTATTGTGTACCCTTTCCCCTCCATGGCCGCGACGTAGTTCTTGTCCCATTGGGCAAACTGCCCGTTGAAGGCCTCGATGGCCTGCTCTTTGGTGGCTTCGGCACCACGTTGCGTCCTCCGGGATCGCATGCCTCCGGCCAGGCCGCCGGCGGTCGCACCGATTGCAGCCCCTTTACCGGCATCACCGGCGATGGCACCCACGGCTACACCGACCAGGGCACCCCTGGCCGCGCCGCCGACGAGGCCCCCCTTGGCCTGTTCGGCTGTCTGTTCAGCAGCATGGCCCTGTTCCACCAGTTTG
>NZ_JASJGN010000160.1:0-3273 GCF_033791525.1 Desulfosarcina sp. | reverse complement strand
GGAAATTACGAGGTGATCCATCATACCGAGTTCATCGATGGCCTCGTCCAAGCCGGAAAAATAAAACTGAAACAGTCGCTCGACGGCGCGCTGACCTATCATGACCCTTGTTATCTCGGGCGCTACAGTAACATTTACGATCAACCCCGATCGATCCTGCGATCCGTTGCCAAAGGCGGCGTCAAAGAACTCGACCGACACGGACGGGAAAGCTTTTGCTGTGGCGCCGGTGGCGGAAGAATGTGGATGGAGGAGACCATCGGTAAACGAATCAATCTGGCGCGTTCGGAAGAAATCGTCGATTGCGGGGTATCGAACGTAGCGGTAGGTTGTCCCTTTTGCCTGACCATGATCGAGGACGGGATGAAGGAGCTGGGCAGGGAAGAGGAGATCCAAACCATGGATATCGCCGAACTCGTTGAAAAAAATATGGTGACATAAAGCATTATTTTAAAGGGGCTAAAAAATGAGGTACGCAGAAACGGGGTTTAATTTAGAAGTCGATCTAACCCGGGGAAACATCGAAAAGGTTGCCACAAACCCAAAAGACACCGAGCTTTACCTGGGTGGTCTGGGCACGAATGCAAAGATTTTGTGGGATCGCGTTCCCCCTGAAGTTGAGCCGTTTTCTCCTGAAAATCTATTGATCTTCAGCGCCGGTCTGTTGTGCGGAACACCCGCAACCGGGTGTAATCGCACCATTGTGACCACCATTTCTCCCCAGACTAAGTTGATGGCTTTTTCAATGATGGGGGGGTTCTTTGCACCTGAATTGAAGTATGCCGGTTATGACAAAGTGATCCTTCGCGGCAAGTCACCGGATCTGGTCTATTTGTGGATCAACAACGGCAAGGTCGAAATACGGGACGCCTCTCATATAAAGGGAAAAGGCGCCATCGAGACGGCAGAAATCATACGCAAGGAGCTTAAGCAGCCCAAAGCCCAGGTCGCCGCCATCGGTATGGCCGGTGAAAACAGGGTTTTTTTTGCCTCCATCGAGCAGGGACGATCCAGCGCCAGTCGCGGTGGCATCGGGGCTGTCATGGGAGACAAGGGGGTAAAGGCGATCGTCGTTCGCGGCACGCAGGACATCCATGTCGCCAAGCCGGCCGAATACATGGACCTTTGCAACGAAGTCATGCAATATATCAAATTTCGCAATGACAACCCGATTCCAGGGGTCATGCCGATTCTGGCCGGGTTGGGATCCCCCCAGGAGATGAAGGTTCATGACGAGAAATGGCATACCGAAAATTTCATGTGGGGGAATTCACGCGTCCGGCGAAAAGGTTTCTGGAACGATGAGATCGCCGGGGAGTGGATGGAGACCTTGGATAAATCCCGCACGAGACTGATCAGTTGCTACAACTGTCCGATGACATGCGGGGCAACCATTTCCATGCCGGGTCTGCCGACCTACATGATGAAATGCTTCACGAAACTGACCTATACCATGGGGGCCTTTTCCAACCTGGATTTTGGGTTAAAAATCGCACAGCGTGCCACCGAGTACGGCGTGGACGGATTCTCAGCCCCGCAGGTGATGGCCTTTGGCCTTGAGCTTCTCGAAAACGGCATATTGGCCAAGGAGGACTTTCCGGATATGCCGGAAGACAACGAGGGCAGATTCTACTATCTGCTGGATAAAATCGTCCGGCGTGAAGGGATCGGCGACGTCCTGGCCAATGGTACCTACTGGGCGGCCAGGGAGATTGGCAATGGCGCGGAGGAATATGCACACAACAATATCAAGAAGCATGAACAGCTGCCGCTTAAGCTATCCATGCTCAATCCGATCTATTTTTTAATGTACAGTACCGGCGAGAAGATGAATATCACCCAGATAGAAGGTCAGTTCCCCCAGGCTCCTTATCCCAAGAGGGAGCACAGGGAGGCGTTTGTAAAGGACTGGCACCATGTTCCCGATGAAAAATTCAAACAATATTTTCTGGACTGGGAACCGCGTGGAGAAAAATCGATGCCCTTTTATCCGACGGTTGACATGTGTTGTGACATTGTCGACTGGCAGGAGAAGATGCACTACATCGATGACGCCCTCGGCATGTGTGCCGGTTTGTCCTCCTTCCCCCTGAAACCGCCCTACCACATCCACAACTATCCGAAATTTATCTCAGCAGGGACCGGGTTTGATATGGATGAAGCCTCACTCAGCCAGGCTGCCAAGAGATACCGGACGTTGGTCAGAGCCATCAATATAAGAAGGGGCATGCGGAGAAAAGACGAGAAGCCGCCAGCGGACCATTGGAAGAAGCGGTTCCCCGAACTTGAAAAGGAGCTTTTGGATACCTATTACCGGTTCAAGGGGTGGAACAATGACGGTATTCCCACTAAAGAATCGCTGCATGAACTGGGTTTGGATTACGTTAGCGAGGACTTGGTCAAGAGGGGGATTCTGACGGATGGCGAGGATGTCCCTGCCGAGGCGGCTGCCGCTCAACAAGAGACAAATTAGCGTGGAGGGCGTGAACCTTGAAAGGTAATAAAGAGAAAAAAACCATTAAAACGATAAAAATTAATGTCGATAAATGCAACGGCTGCCGGGCTTGTGAGATGATCTGCTCCGCCTTTCACGCGGAACCGAAATATAGCAGCAACAATCCAGCCAGGTCCCGCATTCGAATCATCCGTGAACCCTTAAGAGACCTGTACGTTCCTGTGTACGCGGGTGAATATGCGGTGGCCGAATGTGCCGGCAGGGACAAATACACCATTGACGGTAAGGAATATGACGAGTGTTCCTTCTGCCGGGCCTCGTGCCCATCCAGGGACGAATTCAAAGAGCCCGATTCCGGCCTCCCTTTGAAATGCGATATGTGTGAGGGTGAAGATGAACCCTTGTGTGTGAAGTGGTGCCCGCATGATGCCTTGATTTTAGAGCAAAGGGAAGAGGAAGGCGACGAGCAGGATCCACAGGAAGAGCAGGAAGATATAGAGATCGGATTGGAAGCGCTGGCCGACAAATACGGACTGGAAAAGATCAAAGACGCGGTTGCCCGGATATCGAAGAAAGATTAAATAAACAAGGCGAAAAAAGAGGATTGATACAGACAGTGGAAACAGTCGCTCCCTTCAAAGAAGTCATCGACGAGATAAAAGATGCCGGTGGAGACGCCCTCAGATTCTGCTTTCAGTGCGGATTGTGCGATACAGTCTGCCCATGGAACCGGGTCAGGCAATTCAGCATTCGCAAAATTATCCGGGAAGCCACTTTTGGTTTAACCGAGATAGATGGCGAAGATATTTGGCGATGCA
>NZ_JASJGN010000159.1:0-11101 GCF_033791525.1 Desulfosarcina sp. | reverse complement strand
AAATGTCCAAGTCGTGTGCCGCCGGTGGCCGTCCCTATCACATCCATGGCCTTTGTGCAAATCGTATCACCGGTCGCCAATCGCCGGGAATTGATAGGCGGGAAAAGGCGTATGGAGGCATTCTCAAGGAAACTGCGGTGGTGCGTCTTCAGCGCTCGAACCGGGCGTCAGCGCGTCTAAATTCGGCTGGAGCATTTTATAATAGGTCCGGATGCGGTCTACATACATGACCACTTCATTTCCACGCGCATAACGATGCTCAAGGGTACGGTAATATTTTTTCTGCTGCAACAGCGGGAATACCGATCGGACACCGTGCCAGCTGTTTTCCGGCTTGCCCAGCCGGCGGGCCAATCCTCTGGCGTCCTGCAGGTGGCCGAATCCAATATTGTAGGCAGCCAATGCCATGAGCGTACGATCGGGTTCGGGCACTGACTTGCCGACCTGGCGATGCAGACGAGCCAGATAGCGGGTACCGGCAAATATTGACGCCTCAACGTCCATCCGATTTTCCAGATCCATGGATGCCGCCGTTTCGCGGGTGAGCATCATGATTCCACGAACACCCGTATAGCTTCTTGCACGAGGATTCCAATGCGACTCCTGATACGCCTGCGCAGCGACAAGCTTCCAGTCCAGTTTGTATTTTTTGGCCGCCGCTTCGAAAAAAGCCCGATATTTGGGAAGCCGGACTTTGATTCGGCGACGGTACCTGGCCAGGTCTACGTAATCGAAGGATTCCAGGTGGCTGTAATAATGCTCGACCAGGCCCTTGATCGTCTCCCGGGTTTTTTTTAGGTCAAACCAACCGGCGACGGCCTCCTGCAATCGGCGGTTGCGTGGATCGGTTGCCCATGTCAGTTTCTGGGGACTGCCAAGGGTCAGCATGACAGTCAGTTCCGGGAAATAGTGGTGGTTCATGGACATGATGTTAGAATCCACGACCGTAAGCGGCAAGGAGCGGGTCCACACCATCTGGAGCAGATCCTCGGCGCTGTAAGCAGTCAGGATCTGCCAGTTGACACCTGGATACATGCGGCGCAGTTCCTCCAGATATTCGATACGGGCGCTGCTGCCGGTTATCCAGAGCGTGTATGCCTCGAGAGCCTTCTTACTTTGGATGTCCGGCCCGCCGCGACGGCCCACCACCTGCTGTTCCACCTCCAGATAACCCGGCCCCAGAGAAAGCAATCGGGCCGACTGGCTGCCAAAGGGAACGCCGGGGGCGATGATATCCCCCTCACCGGCTTTGAGGGCGGCAATCATATCGACTTCCTCCTCAATGATCGATATGCGGAGGTCCACGCCCAGATGCTCGGCAAAGGCCTTTGCCAGATCGTATTCAAATCCAACGGGGCCATGGGGGCCCTCATAATAGCATGCGGAATTGTTGCGCGTAATCAGCACTAATTCGCCCCGGGACAACAGCGCCTCAAGATCATTTTGTGTCAGAGGGGAATCGCATCCCGCAATCACGCTGAGCACCAACAGCATAACCAGATCGCACCAAATTGTTCGCAGCATGCCAATCCGCCTATTCAGCCAAACGATTTCATGGTTTGTATCTGAGCGCCAGTGAGTCTGGTGGTCGCCCGTATCAAGTCGAAGACACCGTGACCTCGTGATTTATAGTCCGAGATCTCGAATTTATCAACCCGAGCCCCGCCTTCTTCCACCCCGGTCCAACCGGCACCCCGCACCCATGGACTAACCGGCCGCCGGTTTGCCCCTGCACTTTGGGCAGTGACAAGCAGTAGTGCCTGGTTGCCTTTTTCAATTGATAATGGTATGACCGCCGAAATCTACCAATCCGTTGAATTGTAGCGTATTTGCGACGTATTAGCCCGGAGACCACTCATGATTATCATCATCGATTTTGGATCCCAATTCAACCAACTCATCGCCCGGCGGGTGCGTGAATGCCGCGTATACTGCCAGATCGAACCACCGACTGTCACCGCAGAACAGATTCGGTCCTGGTCGCCCGACGGCATCATCCTTTCCGGCGGACCATCCAGCATCTATGAGAAGAACAGCCCTCGGGTGGACGCCGGCATTTTCGACCTCGGCATTCCGGTGCTGGGCATCTGCTATGGCATGCATTTTATGGTGGACACCCTCGGTGGCAAAGTCAAGAAAGCCGACAAACGTGAATACGGTTTTGCCTCTCTGACCGCCAGGCAGCCAAAAGGGCTTTTTTCAGGCATCGGCAAAGAAACGATCACCTGGATGAGCCACGGTGATTCCATCGACGGCCTGCCTAAAGGCTTCTCCATCAGCGCGTCAACTGCCAACACCAAAGTGGCCGCAATGGCCAACAACCGCAAAAAGTTCTTCGGCGTTCAGTTTCATCCTGAGGTGGAACATACCGCCAAAGGACGGATAATAATCCACAACTTTCTTTTTGACATCTGCGGATGCAAAGCATCGTGGACCATGAAATCCTTTGCCCGGGAAACCGTCAGCCAGATCAGGAAAACAGTGGGGGACAAAAAAGTGATTCTCGGCCTTTCCGGCGGGGTGGACTCCTCGGTGACGGCCCTTTTAATTCACAGCGCCATCGGCAAGAATTTGACCTGCATATTCGTGGACAACGGCCTGTTGCGAAAAGACGAGGCCACCCAGCTGAAAGAGAAACTCAAAAGCCACCTGAAGATCAACATCCGCTTTGTCAAAGCCGCCTCCCGATTCCTCCGGGCCCTCACCAACGTGTCCGACCCGGAACGAAAACGCAAGATCATCGGCAAGGAGTTTATGGATGTGTTCGAGGCTGAAGCGTTGAAAATCAAGGATGCCGATTTTCTGGCCCAGGGCACGCTATACCCGGATATCATCGAATCCCAATCGGCCTTTGGCGGCCCCACGGCGGTGATCAAATCCCACCACAATGTGGGAGGACTGCCGAAAAAGATGAAACTCAAGCTGGTGGAGCCCTTAAAGTATCTGTTTAAGGATGAAGTGCGCAAGCTGGGTAAAACCCTGGGGCTGGACGCCGACCTGGTTTGGCGACAGCCGTTTCCCGGACCGGGGCTGGCCATCCGGGTCATCGGCAAGATCACCAAAAAACGTCTGGATGTGCTGCGGGAAGTGGATTCGGTACTCCAGGAAGAAATTCGCGCCGCCGGATATTACCGCAAACTCTGGCAGTCCTTCGCCGTTCTGCTGCCCATTAAAAGCGTCGGTATCATGGGGGACGGCCGGACGTATGAGAACATCGTGGCTATTCGGGCGGTCACCAGCAAAGACGCCATGACCGCAGACTGGGCCAAGCTCCCCCATCGGCTGCTGGGTAAAATTTCCAACCGGATCATCAACGAAGTCCGGGGCGTCAACCGCGTCGTATACGACATCAGTTCCAAGCCACCTAGCACCATCGAATGGGAATAGCCACACAATGAATGATAAAGGCGATGCATCCCGGTTCACCATCCGCGATGGAGACGCGGAGCCAGATGCCATGTATATTGCGGATGCAGAAAACCTGCGTATCGAGAAGCTGGGCACCCGGGTCACACTGGTGGCCGTGCTCATCCCCTGCCTGCTGGTGGTTGTTCTGGCCATTGCCTATCTGGATATAAAAAACCGGGTCGTCAACACACAACATTCCGGCTCCATGGGCGTCCAAAACTTATCCAAGGATCTTGAATCCCGTTTTTCAAACCTCTCCCTTAAACAGGCCAAGATGGAGGAACAACTCGCCGAGACGTCCAAAACCCTGGAAACCGCCACCGCCGCTCTGCAGGTCAACCTTAAAAAAGCCACCACCGAATTAAAACGAATCACTGACGACAAGGCGGACCGATCAGCGATGGCCGCCATATCCAACAAAACAGAAGCGTCCGTCGCCGCCTTGCAAAAGGACATGGCAGACCTCAACACTGAGTTCGGCAAGTTCGACGAGGAACTGGCCGCCCAAATTCTGCTCATGGCTCAGGGCCTGAAAAAGGACCAGGGGCGGCTTGCCGACATCGAAAAGAAAGTCCAGCCGCTTGCCGACATCGAAAAGAAAATCCAGCAGCTCGACTCGGAAAAGTTGAGCAGGGATTCCATGGGACTTGCGCTGGGCCTTGAGCGGCTGGGTCTTCAGGAGATGGTCAAGGATCGAATTCGTGAAGTTGAGAAAAAATTGGCTGCCGTAACCAAGCAGATCGATGCATTGAACCAGCGACTGGATGCGCAGGCGCAGAAACCATCCCCTTCGTCGTCGGCAGGCACAGCCCCGGGGCCCACACCGATGCCGCCCCTCCCGGCCGATCCCAATTCCGGCTCCACAAACATGGTGGAACAGACGATCAATTGACTTGCAGCGGGCTTTGCATCACTGGCTTATTTACAACGCATCTCAGAGATAAGGATCAGGGTTCAGGGCGAGGAAGGCAACAACTTAACGCAGAGATAGGTTCTGGCCCAAAACACAAAGCAGCTTGTCAGCACAACCCCATGCCCGCCATTTTCTCTTCAATGCGCTGGATGTCCACCGGCAGGTCAACCTCGGGAGAATCATAAGGCGTCACCACCACCCGAATACGGTGGCCGTGCTCCATGGCGCGAAGCTGTTCGAGCTTTTCGATCTCTTCCAGCCGTCCGGCCGACAGACCTCGAAAGCACTCCAGAAATTTTTTAGTGTAGGCGTAGACGCCCAGGTGTTTAAAGGTTTCGTAACCGTTCAACCCGTCCCGGCCGTGGGGAATGGTTGCCCTGGAGAAGTAGAGCGCATCACCATTGTTGTCGAAGGTGACCTTGACATCCTTCGGATCGGTGATCTCACGCGTGTCAACAATGGCAAAGGCCAGCGTGCTCATCTTTACCGCCGGATCTTCGTAAAAGGGCTTTACCACGGCGTCAAAGCATCGTGGATCCACCAGTGGCTGGTCCCCCTGGATGTTGACTACCACGTCCGCCGAATCCAGACCGAGGCGTTCGGCGGCTTCGGCCACCCGGTCGGTTCCGGACCGGCATTTGGAGGAAGTCATGACGACGTTGCCGCCAAAACGGTTAACGGCGTCCCGTATCCGGCTGTCGTCGGTGGCCACATGAACGGATTCGATACATTTGGCTTGCATGGCGCGCAGACAGACCCACTGGATCATCGGTTTGCCACAGATGTTGGCTAACGGTTTACCATCAAATCGAATGGAACCGTAGCGCGATGGAATGATTACGACTACCCGCATTTTACCTATCCTTTATTTGTCCCATCCTCCTATCAGGTGCAGGTGGAGATGAAAGATCACCTGTCCGCCGCCTTTCTCGACATTGAAGAGCAGCTTGTATCCGGAGGTATTGACCTTCTCCTTTTTGGCCATCTGCCTGGCGGTCATGATCATTTCGGCCAGAATGTCATTGTCCGATTCGGTAAGGTCGTTGATGCTGCGGATATGCCGTTTGGGAACGATCAACAGATGGACGGGGGCGTGAGGGTTGATGTCACGAAAAACCACTAGGTTGTCGTTCTCGAACAGAAAATCGGTACCCATCTGGCCGTGTGAAATTTTGCAGAAAAGGCAATCTTTTTCCATGGACGGCGCCTCCTGAGGATCTCCCATCGCCTGTCACTTCAAGCAATGGAAATAATCGGTGGGTGGAAATCGAGTTTAAAAATGTCTGTTCCTACCGGTTCAACAGCAACCTTGTCAAGCAGACATTTAGCGCTGAAGATCCACCGATTCTTCAGCGGACAGCCGATCTGCAAATGTGATCAAAATCCCTGAAATTCATTATTTAAGTTTTAATTGGGGCTGCCGATATGAACTTACAGCAAAGCGGGCTTTCAGTCATGCTTCTCAGCACGCCACAGGCAAGGCATCCGATCTGAATTGAGGCCTATTTTTGCAACATACCCATGCGATGTGAATTGAAGTATACAAAACCATGAACATCCTGATTGCAGACGACGATCCCGTCACCTTGAAACTATTGTCATCACGCCTTTGTGCGTGGGGCCACACGGTGCATCAGGCTGCCGATGGAAATACGGCCTGGGAAACCATTCGCAGCACTCCCGTGGATATGGTCATCAGCGACTGGATGATGCCTGGAATGGACGGGCTTGAATTGTGCCGCCGAATCCGAGAGCACAACGAACCCGGCTATATTTACCTGATACTGATCAGTGCCCAGGATTCGAAGACGGAGATCGTGCGCGGTCTGGAAAGCGGCGTTGACGACTATATCACCAAACCCATTGACATGGACGCCTTGCACGCCAGAATTGAAATCGGCGCGCGCATCGTCAACCTGGAGCGTACGCTCAACCGCAAAATTGAGATCATCACCGTAAATCACATCCAGACCATCCGCATGTTCTCCCGAATGATGGAAGTTGTTGATGATGAACTGGGGGGACACTGCCGCCGGACTGCCGACCTGGCCGTTAACTTGGCCGGTTCGCACCCCGGTGTGAGCGACGCCGACATTCCCATCATCGAAACGGCAGCCCTGCTCCACGACATCGGCATGGTAGGCATTCCCAAATCCATCTTAAACAAACGCCGCACGGAAATGGTTGAAAACGAACGGCAGTTATACCAATCCCACGCAGCTATGGGCGCACGCATCATTGGTGAGATAGAGATCATGAAGCCGGCAGCCCTGCTGGTGCGGCAGCACCACGAACAGTACAATGGCAAGGGTTTCCCCGATGGACTGGCCGGTGATGACATCCCTGTTGGGGCACAACTTATTTCGGCGGCCTCCATTTATGACAACATGATACACAAAGGCAAGATCTCCCTGGACAGCATCGCTGAAAGCCTGCAGCGGATCCGGGGCTACCAGTTGTCGCCGTTTGTGGTGGAGTTGTTGCTTGAAATCAATGTGGCGCAGCAGCATGATCTCGCACGAAAGAGGGCAGAGGAACGGCAACTGGATGAATTGAAGGCCGGGATGGTGATCGCGGCAAACGTACACATGAACACTGGCGCTTTTGTTATGGCTGCCGACACCGAACTGGACGACCACAGTATCGACAAACTCAAACATTTCAATAATATTGGCGCCATTACCAACAAGGTGCTGATTCGCAAATCTACCGTGAGGCGCTAAATGGATCTTGCAACCATCATCGGCCTTGTCAGCGGAAGTGTTCTGATTCTGGTCTCCATCGTCATCGGCGGCAGCGCCTTGGTTTTCATCAACATCCCCGGCCTGCTGATCGTTGTCGGCGGAACCCTGGCAGCCACCTTCATCAAATTCACGATGTCCGATGTCATCGGATCCATCAGTGTGGCCATGAAAGCCTTTCTGGTAAAAATGGAAGCGCCGGAAAATATCATCAAGGAGATGGTGGACTTCACCCGCATCGCCAAAAAAGAAGGATTGATTGCCCTGGAGAAGGAGAATCCATCGGATGCCTTTTCCGTCAAAGCGCTGCGATACCTGTCTGACGGTTATGACGAAGGGCTGATCGCCGATATGCTCCACAAGGATATCCGATTGATGGGGCAACGGCACGCCACCGGCCAGAATGTGTTTAAAGGCATGGGCGATTCCGCACCGGCATTCGGCATGGTCGGCACCCTCATCGGTCTGGTCCAGATGCTGTCCACCATGGCGGACCCGTCCAGCATCGGACCGTCCATGGCTGTGGCGCTGTTGACCACCTTGTACGGCGCGGTCATCGCCAATCTCATCGCCCTGCCCATCGCCGACAAGCTGGCCCTGCGAAGTGAGCAGGAGCGGTTGAACAAAAGCATCATCGTGGAAGCGGCCATAGCCATCAACCGGGGCGTCTCCCCCATGGTGCTGGAAGAATCCCTGAAGATTTTCCTCTCCCCCAAAGAGCGGCAACTGTCCGAAACCGAAAACAGCAAGGCCGAGTAGCAGGTGAACGATGAGTAGCGACGTCCAGCAATGCCCGCCATGTGATAAAGGCGCCCCCAGATGGGTGACCACCTTCGGTGATCTGATGAGCCTGCTGCTCTGTTTTTTCGTGCTGCTGCTCTCCTTTTCCGAAATCGATCGCCAGAAGTACAAACAGGTCGCCGGATCCATGGAAAAAGCCTTTGGCATGCAACGGAAAAGGAATGTTGCCGATTCGCCTCGCCATGGCCTGAAGATGATTGCCAAGGACTTTGACCAGGAAGCTATCGCTACGCGGGTAAAGGAATTTATTGGTAAAGAGTTGGAAGAGAATTTCGATGCGCTTTACCGTAAAATTGAAGACGACATTGAAATTGAAGCCAAGAAAGACCAACTGGTCATTCGCATGATGGGGGAAAGCACATTTGACTCGGGAAAAGCAGAAATCAAAACCGAACTCAAGCCCTTGATCCTGCGAATCGGGCAGATTCTGACAAGCGAAACCGCCGGTGACATCATCATTGCCGGCCATACCGATAATGTGCCTGTCACTGGCGGCCCGTTTCAATCCAATCTCAAACTGTCCATCGCCCGGGCCGCCACTGTCGCCCAGTTCCTTTTGGACCAGACATCCATCGACCCCAAACGGATCTCCACCATGGGTTTCGGAGAATTTCGCCCCATCGCAGACAATACCACCGAATTGGGCAGACGGAAGAACAGACGGGTGGAAATCATCGTCGGCACCATGCCCCGTCGTCAAGGCATGGCGACTTACGAGAACAATCCCCAGCCGTAACAGACCGTTTTACTACTTAAGGGTGCCGAAGGAAATTGGGGGAGGACGGTCGGAAAGATTGAACCCTCCCCGCGGCCCCGATGAGCGGGATCTTTGCTTCGCGCCGACCCCGATGGCGGGATCTCCGCTTCGCTTCGACAAGCGGCGGGGAATGCGCTCGCTATCGCGGTTCACGTATTCATTCTAGTTATCGACTGGACGGTCTCGTTTTATTGAGACACGGCATGACCTATCTGAGAAAATCCACCAGGGTGGGTTGAACGACCTGGGCAGCGGTGGCCAGCAGGACTTCGTAAGCGGTCTGCTGGACCTGCATATCAATGGCTGTCTTGGTGATGTCGGCATCTTCCACACCCGACCGCATGGTTTCCACTGAATTGCCAAAACTGATCCAATAATCGTTCGTGGCTTCCATGCGCTTGTAATCCGAGGCAAACCCACTTCTTGCAATTTGAATCCGGTCCCCGATCCGTTCCAGCGGGTCGACGGCTGCCCGAATAGCCACCGGGTCGTCGGCAGTTAATGCCGCTTCCAGGTCGTCGAGCACCTGAAACAGGTTGTCGCCGGTCTCGATAAACATCTGGCTGCCGTCGGCTTCGAGCTCTACGGTAATCCCCTCCCCTATTGTGACCCGATGTAAACCGCCATCACCATTGTAGGCGTAGGTGGCCGAATCGAAGGCCGGCGTGTCGCTCAGGTGGCCGGAAAAAAGGTAATTCTTACCATACTTGCTGTTGGCCAGACCCAGGGCCTGATCGCGGATATCCTTGACTGCTTCGGCGAGGGGCATTTTATCATCTGTGCCCGGGTATGACGCAATGCCCTTGGCTTCACGCAAAAAATCATGAATCTGCCCCAAAATGGTCTCCGTGTATTTCACACGCGTTTGAGCATCGGTGATGTTTCCCCGATACTGGTCGATGGTACTCAGGGTGCTCCGGTAGCCAAGAACTTTTCCGATGCCGATGTGATCATCGGAAGGTCGGTTGATCCGTTTCCCGGACGCCAGCTTCAATTGAGTCTTCATCAACCGGGTGCTCTGCTTCGCCAGATTGGCTTTTATGTTGTCTGCCATGATTTTGGCACTGATTCGCATCGTTTCCTCCTGGCGGCGGTTACACCATGTCTATGAGGGTTTGGAGCATTTCATCGACGGTATTCACGAGTTTGGCAGCAGCCGTGTAAGCACTCTGGAACTGCACCATGTTTACCATCTCTTCATCCATGGAGACACCCGACACCTGCTCGCGGTATGTGGACAACTGTAAGGATATCATGGATTGATGATCGGTGTTCACCCTGGCCTGGGAGACATTTCTGCCCACGTCACTGACCAGTGAATCGTAAAATTCATCGAAGGTTGCCGTTCCACCGGACATGGACAGGCTGTTCCGAAGTTCACTGATGGCGATGGCATTCCCGTTTCCGCCTGGTACCCCTTCAGTATTCAAGGCGGCCGCCAGCAGGTTTGAATTGTTGACAACGGCGGTATTCACACCGATATCCGAGGCATCCGTACCGGTAAAAAAGTCAATGCCAGTGTCATCCGGCGGTGCCTCCAGGGTAAGACCGCTGCTGTGTAGCGTGTTGACCGCGGTGATCATGGTCTGTGCTATATCGTCCAACCGGGACAGATAATCCGGCATGGTGATATCCCGCGCCTCGATCCACCCTTTTAGTTTTCCGTCTGAGATATCGCTGGTAATATTCTGCAGGACGCCGCTGCTGCTCTCCCAGAATACGTCGTTGAATCCGTTGGCATTCAGGCCGGTGGTCAAATTCCAGGAATTGATGCGATCGACCAAAGTGTGACCGTTGGCCGTGACGACCGTTAAATACCCATCGGCATCCTCGAAACTGTTGACGTTGACGAGGCTGGAGAGCTCCTTCAGCTTGAGATCCCGATGATCCCTGAATTCATTTGCGCTGTGGTCGTTTCCGGCTTCGATTTCCGCGATCTTCACATTGATATCGGCGATTTCACGAGTCAGCGTGTTAATATCACCGACTGCACCGTCGATACTGATGTCACTGTCTTGCTGAACTTGAGTAAGGTCACGGGTCAATTTGTTGAATAAATTAGTCATGTTCTGGCTCTCTCCAACCAAGGTCACCCGCTCCGTATATCCGGATGGATTGTTGGACAGCTGCTGCCAGGCACCCCAGAACTGGCTCATAGCATTGTTCAGGCCGTAACCGGAGACTTCATCGAACATCAGCTCTGCCTTTTCCAGGGTCTCAAGCTGGGCATCCCAGCGCCCCTGCTGCGAGGCGGCGCCGGCAATCTGAGCCGCCAGAAACCGATCGTGAATCCGCTGAATGGTCCGGTTGGCACGAACGCCGGTGCTCAAGGTCCCCCCATCGTAACGAACCGGTTCATTCTGCACCATATTGAGCCGTTGCCGAGAGTAGCCTTCGGTGTTCACATTGGCGATGTTGTTGGCCGTGATGTCCAGTGCTTTTTGCTGGGTGGACAGCGCGGTACTGGCAACGTTCAACATG
>NZ_JASJGN010000158.1:0-8487 GCF_033791525.1 Desulfosarcina sp. | reverse complement strand
CGTGGCTTTCAACCCCGTCGATCTTACCAGGTAGGCGGAGCCGTCGATCTGCATTTCCAGGGTTCGGTTGCGTATGTCCACCGGATGGTCCTGGTACTCGGCAACGATCGATCGGACCCGCGGATCGTCGGATTCTGCGCCGGTTAAAAAACTCAAGGTTTCATTTGTGCCCACTCGAATGGGGTCTATGGTCGGGTGAGCGATGATCCGCCCCGTGCGGTCGAAGAGAAACAGCATGCCGTTGTCCGACACCTTCTGTCGTTCGAGTGAGATGGCGAAACGGTTCAGGGTGATGTCGGCACCGAAAACCCCGTCACCGTAGATCAGTTTCTCGGCGCAGGTAATGCCCGGCAGCTTTGTGGAACTGAAGAGATACGGATCCGTGTAAAAGGCCGTTTCTTCCTCCTGGGCCCGGACGAACCAGGGCCTGGTGCGGGGGTCGTAGCCTGGGTCCAAGTCGGCCCTTGCTCCGGTAACCTGCCGTTCTTGATTTAAAAAATGCCAGCGCTGTTTCAGGTTGCCGTCCGCATCGACGGCAATGCTGCGCAGGACATAGGCGGTTCCCGCCGGTGCATCGAATAGACGGCGCAATTCTGCGTTGTCCCTGACGGCAACGATCTGGATAAAGCTGCCGTCATCATAACCGGTGTAAAGTGAGAACAGATAATCGTAAAACGAGAGGGCGTCGAGCATCAACGCCAATCCCGGATGCGACATCCCACCGCCCACCGGCAAAGTGGCCATTGCCGGCATGCGCGCGGCCGTCCCGACCAGAACAGCCACCGATTCCAGGGTGCTCTCGTAGCGTTCCAGCGTCTTCTCGTTGATCTCCGAGAAAAGGTGGTCGGCCATCTGGATGGCAGCCGCCTTGCTTTCCCGGTGGCTGATCCATAAGAACATCCCGGTCAATATGACGACGATGGAAACAACCAAGGTGGTAATGCCGACATAGAACGGATAGCGTTTGAATTTCAGGGTCATGAGCACTCCTTACGCTGGTGGCGCTGTAGTCTTCCTGAGTGTTATTGCAAATCGAACAGGTGCGCCATGATGATCGGATCGGTTACCAATAACCGTCAACGGCAGAGGGCCACGGTGTTTTTACGGACCATCATGGAAAGGCGGGATAAACAGTCAGCCATAGTAGAGAACGGACTGGGTCCATGCATTTGACGGATCAATAGAAGACCCGCAGATACAACTGCAGGCCGACATAGTTGAACTCGACATTGCCTTTAAAATCGATCTCCGGGTAGTCCTGCCCGTCTGCTTCTACCTTTACACCAAACGAATCGAACCCCAACCCGATGCCCACATGCTTCCAGGGGTTGTATTCCAAGGCTGCCCGAAACTCGAGGACCGATCCGGTGAAATCCTCATACTCCAGGTAGAAAATCTGTGAGCCCGTGCGGATGAACCATTTGGGGGTCAGGGCAAAATCCATGCGCAATCCCAGTACGGGCAAGGGGGCGGTGAATCTGGCGGAGCCCTCCTCGTTGACCAGTCCGGCGGTGTTAAGGCCGAAATCCATGGGCATGATGTACAAGCCAAGCCCGACTGCCAGATCGATGCGGTCGTCCTGAAAGAAAGAGTAGCTGTAGGCCACTTCGTAGATGTCCAGGTCGAAAAACGCATTGACAGTCGTGCCGGCATCGATGGTGATAGGATTGCCATTCTTATCCTCGATGGTGATATCTTGGCTTATCTGCCGGGTGCCGTCGCGCCTGAAGGCAAACCAGCTAAAATCCAGACGGTGGCGCCGGTTTTTAGAAAAGCGCCACAGGGCGTCGGTGCGAAAAACCGTACTGGTCGTGTCAAGATCCAACAGCTCCTCCACATCGATGTCCAGGCCGACCCCGGATCCGATACGGAAATTGCTGTCGGTTGCGGACATGAACACCCCGAAGTTGGCACCGAATTTTTCCCAGGGTTTTTTTTCCAGGTCCCACTCTTCGGCAATACCGACCTGCGGTAGGGTTAAAAGCATCATTGCCGTGGCAGGGTCAATAGCTGCCGGGTGAATGCACGCATTGGATACCTCCTATCCATCAGAAATTAATATGAATTTGAGCTCCCTCCCTCTACTCACTCCGGCTGAGGTGTCAATTGCAGCCGTGTCGGGTCGTACCCTTTTTCGATAACCCGGCGAAGTATCCCGTCGTACACGGCCCCATCTAACGTCGGCGTGCGGCTGAGGATCCACAGGTACTTTCGCGACGGCACCCCCACCACGGCCCACTGGTAATCGTCATCCAGGTCGATGATCCAATAGTCGCCTTTGAAGGGCCAGAAGAACCAGACTTTCAACCGGGCATGGGTGGCCGTGTCGACCACTTCCGCTTTGCCTTTGGATACCTTCAGCGGACCGTCCAGGCTGTTTTTGAAGCAGCGATTGACCACACGGATCCGCCCGTCCGGCAGCAGGGAATAGTCCGCCGTGGATCCGGTGCAACCCCTCTGGAACCAGGCCGGATAGCTGGCGATTTCATACCATTTTCCCAGATAGCGGTTCAGGTCGACGGCAGAAACCGTGCTCAGTGGCCCGCTATCTTCATCTGCCGCTGCTTGAACCGGCGGGCCTAGCAGACCAAAGAAAAATAATAGGGTTAACCACATTCGAGGCGCAGACAGTCCTTTCGCGTTGGCGTATTCAGGCATAAGGATAGTTTCCTGTAAAATAAATCTCCATCCTGCTGGGAGAGTGAATGGATTGGACGGTGTGGTTGATCCGGTCCTTGATTTCATCGAACCCGTCGACGGATGACGATGCGTCGGGCCTGATGGTAGCAACGCCAAAATGGGACCACCCCATTTTGGTCACCGCTACCTCGATCAGGCTGAATGTTGTTACACCCAATGCCTCACTGATGCACCTGCGCCACTTCTCGATGGTTTCGGGCCCGGCCGATTCACCAAGCACCGCTTTGACGGCATCGATAAAGGATCGGATCGGTGCCAGGATGCCTATTGCCCCGCAAAGTAGGCTTCCGGATCGCTGGTCAGTAGATCGAGCTTGTCCTGCAACGGTTTCAACAGGTTGTCTTTCATGCCCTCGGTGAACCCGCCGCCCATGCCGCGATTACGTATCTCGTCCATCTGCGCCTCGATGCGTGTCCGCTCCGCCTCGATTTTCTCGGACAGGGCCGAATCCTTCTTGGATTGGGCCTTTGCTTCGGTCGCTTTTTTGGTGTTCTCTTTTTCCTGCAGATATTCGTCGGCTTCTTGGGTGGATTCTTCCACCATTTTGTTGTAGGCCTGGCGCGCTTCATCCACAGCCGGAAGCGGGGTGAAAGCGCCTACAGCCAAGAGGCCCAGCAGGGAGATGGCGATCCATTTCATGAGTTTCATGTGCGACTCCTTTTATATTGGTGTCTTCAATTCTGAAATGAGGTGTGCATCGGTTTTCGGAATGCGCTTATCATTAGTTAGTGTCGATTCACAAATGGCCAATTTGCCTGATATCTGCGTTATGCTCAAAATTTTATCCTCGGAATATCAACTATATGCCTGCGGTAAAATTTTTCGTATGCCTTGATCTCAACCAAATTTGCCTATTTCTGAATGGACACTAGTTAGCCCTGGAACCTTCTATATAATTAACCAGTTCGCGGCCCATGGCAAGTGCTGGATGGGCGTCACGCAGCTGCAATGCGGCCTTTAGGGCATCGTCTGGCCGGTCCCATTCAATATACAGAACCGCCAGTGCGTAAAGGTAGTCCGGGTTATTCGGGTCCACGGAGAGGGCCTGATTAAGGGCGGTCTCCGCTTGTGCATTCCGGTTGAGTTGTTTGAGCAACAGCGCCAGGTTGTAATGGATACGGGAACGCTGGGGCAGGCCGGCGGCAGCATCGCCCAGGTAAATAACGGCTGTGTCGTAGTCCTTTTTTTCCGCCAGCAGCAGGCCTAATGAATACTTGATTTCATAAAGGTCCGGATGTTCCTGCACGACTTCCCGCAACAACGCTTCGGCCGAATCTTTTTGCCCCTTGGCATTGTATAGCATGGCCAGGTTAACCTTGGCCGGGTAAAAGAGCCGGTCGATGGCGATGGCTTTTCGGAAATGGTCGATGGCCCGGTCCGTCTGCCCCTGGTCGGCATAGATGTTGCCCAAATTGTGGCGGGAAGCTGCAAAATCGCCGGTGCGTTCCATGGCCCTGATGTATTCGGCCAGGGCTTTTTCGTATGGTTGTTGAAGGGATGGGCTCAATCCCTGTTGCGCCGCAGCGACCAGGCTCCGGGCCGCCTCGATGCGCACGGCCCGCACCGGGTCGTAGAGCAGCGGTCCGACGAGCGCTTTGCGTTGCCCCGGGTCCGGGACGGGGAGTCGATTGACCGCGGTGTGGCGAATTAGGGCCGACTCGTCGGAAAGGGCCTGCTTGAGCGCTTCTGCCGCGGTCTCATCGGGATAGGTCGATGCCAGGGACAGGGCGGTTGCCCGGACGATATCCGGGTAGAGCCGATCTCCGGCCAAACGGACCAGTTCAGCCAAGGCGTTCGGATCCTGCCGTCGTCCGGCGGCCAGAATGGTGCCATAGTGCGGCCGTATTTTCTTGCCATACCACTTGGCCACGGCATCCACCGACCACTGGACGGTCTTATCCACATGGCAGTGGTTGCAGGCGTTGGGCGTATCCAGGGCAAGGCTCAAATCCGGCCGGGGGATGCGAAAGCTGTGGTCGGGCCGGTAATCGACACCCATGTAGTTCCGGCCGGGCATGTGACACTGCTCACAAAGGGCACCGCTGCCCACGTCGAACAGCACCTCTCCGGTGGCGGCACGGATGGGTTCGCCGGTTTCACCCGCCTGTTTATGAAAATGGTGATCGCGGGTGTCGTAAATCGCCGCCCGGTGGCACTGCAGGCACAGGTCGTTGCCGTCTTTGATGCGCCGGATGCTGTGGACGTCGTGGCAGTCGCTGCAGCGCACGCCGCGGGCGTACATCTTGCTCTGGATGAAGGAGCCGTAAACATACACTTCATCCAGAATCTGACCGTCCGGAAAGTACATGCCTTCGCCGAGCAGTTGAGGAATGCCGTAGTCGAGAAAATCAGCGTGGGCATGGATGTTGTCGTCCAGGGACATGCGACGGGCGTGGCAGGGCGCACACAGCTGGACCTGCCTGGTTGAGGTCAGTCCACTGGTCTTTACTGCCAGGGCCGTGTTGACCACGTCCGGTCGCCCCATCTCCGGCAGTTGTGCCCAGGCCACATGATCCGATCCCGGACCGTGGCAGGCTTCGCAGCCCACGCTGATCTCAGACCAGGTCGTCCGGTAGGTCTCGTCGTCCGGGTCATAATTCTTGCGCAGGTCCGTGGAGTGGCATTCGGCACACATGGCGTTCCAGTTCTGACCGTTGTTGGTCCAGTAAAGCCAGTCGTCGGCAGCCAGGCGGCGGTCCGGGTACAGGTGGTACCAGCGTTTTTCCCGCGAATCCCAGGCAATGGGAAGGCACTGGAGCCGACCGCCAGGAAAAGGGATCAAATATTGCTGGAGGGGGAACCAGCCGAAGGTATGGGTGATTTCGAAGTCTCCCATCTCGCCTTGCGGCCCCTGGGTGGTAACCATGAACCGATCGTCCTTTTTATAAAACCGGGTGGTCACACCGAAATGGCGAAACTCGGCATCGGCGAAATCGCCTAGCACTGTTTCATCGGAAGCGGCGGCCATGGCCAGTTGATGGTGGGAGCCCTTCCACTTGTCGTACTCGCTCTGGTGGCAGTCCCGGCAGGCGTCGCTCCCCACGAATTCGGCGGGCGCCTGCCGGTCGGTCTGGGTCGCCATTCTCCTGGATTTCTCCTTTACCACATAAAGCGGAATGGAGAAGATGATGACCAGGGTGGCGATGATGCCGGTGATTTTCCAACGGGTCATGGCGATTGCGCGGTTCCTTGGTTCTTAACGGAATTCATCCGGTGTTTGTTACATCACCAGTTGAGTTGATATTAATTTAAAGGGTTCAAGGAGTCGAGGGTTCAAGGGTTTATCTGCGATATCAATCTTTTGCATTTCACTCGGATCCTTGACCCCTCGGCCCCTCGAACCCTTTACCTATGAGCCACCTGATCTTTGCGAAACGCGCTTCGGCGAATCGGTGTTCCAACGTCGACCTTCACGCGACGGTTCTCGATGGACACGGCAAACCGGTCCAGCGCCCGCGGGGCAGGAGACTGGATCACCTCGCCGCGTATGTCGAACACGGAGGCATGGCAGGGGCAGGCGAACTGCTTTCTTTCCGGATCCCACGGCACCGTGCAACCCAGGTGGGTGCAGCGCCGGGACAGGGCCAGAAACCCCCCATCTTCAAGACAGGCCAGGTAAAATCGACCCGGCGGAAAGGCGGTCACACTGTTGGGCGCAAACCGATCTACCGGTCCGGCGTCGATGATATCAGCGGCCTGAACCGATGAATCCGTTGACTGCAGCGGCTTCAAGAAAGAGCCCACCAGCCAGGCGATCTCTGCCAGGGCAAGGCCGCTTAAGGCCATCCACAGACCGTTGAGCAGGCTGCGACGCACTTTGCTTTCAATGGGTGGCGTGTTATCAACCGTTTGCTTGATTTTCTGACTGCTCATCCTGCGCCCTTTCTCATATCGGCCAGACCAGTTGCATAAAGGGTCCGCGAAAGAACACCCCCACGACGGTCAGCACGACGAGGGCGGTCACCATCACCACGAACAGTGACTGGGTCGTTTCGTTCAATGTGGCACCCCATCGCTTTCTCAAGGCGAGTAACCCACCAGCCGTCAGGGCTGATATAAGCAGCAGCGGCAAGATGCCGTCGCGGAGGAGAGGGGGCATGCCGATGGCCCAGGGCGCTGTTTTGACGACAAGTGCATCCACCACGATCAGGGCCGGGGTAACTGCCATCGCCGCAAGGGCTGCGTAGATGGACTGCATCCTGCCCCTGGACGAAGTGAACCAGATCCCTTCGGTGGATTGGGGATAGGCAAGGTAGGGAATGCTCAACAGGAAAAACCCTGCCAGAAGGGGAATCACGCATACGGCCGCGACAGGATGGACATGCAGCAAGAGCTCCTGAACCCCGGCGAAATACCACGGTGCCCGCACCGGGTTGGGGCTCAATCCCGGATTGGCCGGTGACGAGAGCACGGCGTCGAATAAAATGGAGAACACCAATACGGTTGCCGTCAACGCCAGCGCCATGGAGACTTCTCTAACCAGCAGACCGGGGACCACCGGCACACGGACCGGCATCTCATCGATGGGTTCAGACGGCCTCCGCGGCACGACAAGGCCGCCGGCCTTGCGGATGCGCCAGAAATGAAATGCCATCAGGCCGGCCAGCAGCAGCGGAATGACGGCCGTGTGCATGGAATAGAAAAAAGGCAGGGTCTGGGGACCCAACTCGGAGCCATTTCCCAAGGCTTGCTGCAACCCGCCCCCGATACCGGGGATATATCCGATCATGGCCGTGAAAACGGTGACGGCCCAGTAGGCCAGTTGATCATAGGGCAGCAGGTAGCCGGACAGATTGGCTGCCAGCACCATGGCAAAAAGGAAGATACCGACGATCCAGTTAAACTGCCGAGGATGGTGAAAGGCACCGGTGAAAAAGACCCTGAGCATATGCAGCATTAACACAACCACGAGAAGGTTGGCGCACCAGTGGTGGAGATTGCGCACGAGCCGGCCAAAAGGGACCTGGACCATGATTGTTTGAATCGATGCATAGGCATCTACCGGTGTGGGGACATAGATGAATTTCAGAAGCATTCCGGTGGCCATTTGCAGCAGCACCAGTATGGCCGCCATGCCGCCCAGCCCCCAGGAAAGCGTGAACATCAATGTTTTTTCTTTTACGGTCGGCGGTCGAAAATGCAGAATCAGGTTGCCGCGTAAAAAGCGTTTGCGGTCCCTTTCGGTGCGCGGTCGCACCGGGGAGGGGAATACGCTGCGCCATACCCGCAGCAGGGCGTTGACGTCCGAATTGTCCAGAGATGTTCGTTGGGTCATTTTGATCGGGTCTATCGGTGACGTCAGCCTTATCCCCGATGATTTCACAGGGAGCGGGAGCGTCAGTTTGTGTTACCTAAATTGAGCGATTGTCGAGCTTGCCGCAGATACAAGAAAGAAGTCTTTCCGCTATAGTCGCCTATGCGGGACGGCTTCTGACGCCTTAGATGCGGTGAGATCGGCAATCCCGAAGCGTTTTACATACTACATCCTGAAATAAATTCATTCTTAATGAATTCAGGGTGATATTAAATCTGTAAACATGTGAAACGCTCAATTTAGGTGTTATTATGTAAAAAGCGTGTCCGGGGCTTGATCCGTAACCGGAGCACGCATCTTCAAGGCAAACGAAAAACGGTCATGATGGGCAATACGATCCATCATTATCGTAACGTATCGAATAGTTTACCAAACTTTGGCACCAGAAACAACCGTTATTGTTATTCCCAAACCGATCCGACAGTTTCTTTTTGCGTTGATTTCCGGTATGATATAATGCTCTTAAATCACAC
>NZ_JASJGN010000157.1:0-19499 GCF_033791525.1 Desulfosarcina sp. | reverse complement strand
TGACCAAGACCAGCAGGGTGATGATGGGCTTCATAGTTTTCTGACCCCGCTTTCCAGGCGGCGGACAACCCTTGAGTAGACAATGATGAAAAGGACGGCAAAGCCGAACATGATGGTCAAAATGGCCATGGCTTCGGGCCGCCGGGCCAGGTCATGCTTGAAGTAAAGGTTGTAGACATGGATGCTCAGCATTCCGGGCCGGCTTTCGCTTAAAATGAAGGGGATGTCGAAGGCGCCGAAGTTGTAGAGAAACAGGATGATAAACCCGGTGTGCATGGCCGGAGCCAGGCGGGGCAGTACAATGCTGTAAAAAATCCGCAGGCCGGAAGCCCCGAGCATGGATGCGGTCTGGATCTGGCGGGTATCGAAGCGGGTCAGCAACGCCATGGCCAGGATCATGGCAAAGGGGGTGCCTTTGAGTGTGTAGGCCAGAACCATCCCGATTCCCCAGCCTGAATAGAGGAAGTTGGGAAATTCGTTCATGGATTGGATAAGACCGACTGAATGCGCTGCCGAGGCAAGTATGCCGGACTGGCCCCAAAACACCAGAATGACAAAGGCGACGGCAATATGGGGCAGGATCAGGGGAATCTTGTAGACCAGGGCGGCGGTGGACAGCTTCCCGGGCAGTTGCCAGACCCGGTAGGCCAATATGGTGCCGGCTGTTACGGCTAAGAAGGCCGATACGGCTGCCACCCCCAGGGAAAACGCGAACGAAGCAAAAAAGGATCGATCGACCAGGATCCTGGCGTAGGCGTCCAGCGCCCCGCCCGCATGGGGCAGCGGGGTCAGCACGCCGACGGACTGGCAGATGGTCAGTAACACGCCACCGCAAAACAGAACCAGATACGGCAGGACCAAAGGGCTGAGCCTCAGAAATAAGCTATTTGTCCAGGACATGTTCTTTCCAGCCCTGCTCCAAGGCTTCCAGATAAGCAGACGGAATTTCTGGAACCGCCACCGGATCCAATTGCTCCGATCCCAAGGTAGCCGGTCCCAGGTCTACGGCCTGGAATCGTTTTCGGTCCTGCGGGCTCAGCCGGTTTAAATCCAGGGCCGGAAAGTCCCCCCAATTGTCGGGGCTGTATTTGGACAGCTGGGCGTCGACTGAAATGAGGAAGTCGGCCAGAACCATGGCTCCAGACTTGTTGGGGCCGTTGAAGGGAATGGCCGTGAAATGGGTGTTGTAGATGGCGCCGTCTTCCATCACGAAAGTCCGAACGGTTTCCGGATAGCTGCCTTCTATGATCTTGTTCTGGGCGTGGGCCGGGTGGTAGGACATGCCAAAGGCCACCTCACCCCTTGAGAAGAGCGTGTCCAGAAAGGCACTGTCCTTAGGATAGGTACGTCCTTTCTGCCACAGGAAGGGTTCGATGGCGTTGAACCAATCCCAGAGCAGGGGGGCGTTGCGGGCGAATAGATCTGCATCCCAGCCTGCCAGGTATTGCCCATGACCGCCGGTGACCGCATAGAAGATCTGACGGATAAAGGCGGAACCCGTAAAATCAGGAGGTTGGGGATATGTGAAGCGGCCGGGATTGGCGCGGATCCATTCCTTTAATGCAGCCACCGTTTTTGGCGGTGTGTCGACCGTTGCGGTGTCGTATTCGAAGACGAACTGGGCCCGGCCGTATGGCGCTTCATAGCCGTCCACCGCATTGCCGAAATCCAGGGCCACACTGCCAGGATCCACAACCCGTGCAACGGTGGGCAGCTTATGGGCAAACGGACCGAAGAGCAGGCCGGCCTCCTTCGCATTCTTAAAATTTTCCCCGTTGATCCAGAGCAGGTCGATCGTGCCCACTTTTTTCCCGGCCGCTTTTTCGTTGAGCAGTTTATTGATAAAGACCCCGGCGTCCATGGGGACTCGCACAAGATCGATGTCGTAGCGCTTTTTCATCTCTCCGGCCACATAGGTATCCACCCAGGTGTTGACATGGGCCCAGCCGCCGAACATGTACCACCTGACCTGACTGCCCCGGGCCTGTCCCTCGATTTGGGCAAAGGGGCCGGCCAACAGGGATGCATCCGTTGGCTGTGCCGGAAGCGGATCGGACAGGACAAGCATCGCACACAGGGCTGCGAGAAAAGCGACTGTTTTGGTCATGGTGTCTCCTTAATACGGTTTGAGTGTCAGTGTCACCCGCTGACCGGTTTGGAACCGGTCGTCCTGGCTGTAAACGGTGTAGGCCGTGTCCTGGAGCTCGACGGTATAGGCGGTGTAATGGCCGGCAAAGCTCCTTTCTACAATGCAGCCGGAACCGTCTTCGTCAGGCGTCATGGCCAGATTCTCGGGTCGAGCCAGAATGTGCCCGGACAGGAGTTGGCTGGCGGGATAGCCGTTGATCCGAAACAGGGGAAACAGCCGTTCCGGTATCGTGTTCACCGGTCCCAGAAATTTGGCTACCTCCGGTGAGGCGGCGTCGAAATAGACCCGTTTGGGGGTGTCGAACTGCTGGAGGCGGCCGTCCAGCAGGACCCCGATGCGATCGGACATGGCAAAGGCCTCTTCCAGGTCGTGGGTCACACTGATCGTTGGGATGCCGAATTCCTGCTGGGTTTTGCGAATAAACCGGGCGGTTTCCATTTTCAGGTTGCGGTCCAGGTTGGCAAAGGGCTCGTCCAACAGCAGCACCGCCGGGTTGACAATCATGGCCCGGGCAATGGCTACCCGCTGTTTCTGCCCGGCCGACAGCTGGGATGGATAGTGGTGGCCCTTTTCCATGAGCTGAAAATAATCGAGCATCCGATCCACCTGGTCGCCGATCAGGCGTTTATCCATGCGCCGGGCCCGCAGGCCGAAGCCGATGTTGTCCCTTACGGTCATGGAGGGAAACAGGACGTAATCCTGGAAAACGATGATTACCGGATGGGTTCGTGTTGGTGGCGCAGAAAAGCGCACCGCTCCAGCATCGGGCGCGTCCAGGCGGGCGATGATCTTGAGCAGGGTGGTTTTGCCCACGCCTGAGGGGCCGACAATCGAGACCAGCTCCCTTGGCCCGACATCAAAGCTGATATCTTCCAGCACGGTTCGGTTCTTGAACCGCTTGCCTATGTGACGGATTTTAAGATCCATGGGATATCCATCAGGAATTGTTTGATTTTGGTAAAGGTGTCCGGGTTCTGCAGGGGTCGGTCGGTCTGGGTGTATTCATACCAGGCCATGAAACACCAGGAGAGTGCCCGCAGCAGGATCGTCTTCTCCATCACCCGGGTTTTAAGGACCAGTTCGTCCATGTCCATGCCCGGACAGGCCTCTTGATGATAGGCCGCAAGAAACCCTTTTTTCTCATTCGATGTTAACATCGTGTCGCTCTTCCAGAGGGTGGTGGTGGGCACCATGAAATGGCCCAGGTCCTGGTATCGATAGGATTCCACGGCTTTCTCCCAGTCCACCAGGTAGGCCCCGGCATCGCTGACCAGAAAATTGCCTGAATTGACCTCGGTGTTAACCAGGCAGAGATCCTCACCGGTGAAAAGGGTCCGGGTCTGGTCCGCCAGTTCCAGGATGGTGTCGTGATAGACCCTGATCTGGTTGCGCTCTTTTTCCAGGGGGTGATCGGGAAAACGGTTGAACAGGCCCTCGCTTTCCCGGGCAATTTCCATCACCGGATCAGCCTGGACCACTAATCCATCGGGCACGGGAACCCTGTGGACCCGGGCAAAAATATGGGCGGCACGGTTCAGGTCACGCTGGTAAACCAGGGGCTTGCCGGTCAGGTAGGTCATGAGCAGGGCCCCGCCTCCGAGAGGCTCGGGGTGGGGATGGCAGGCAATCGGTCGGGGTGTGACACCGGAGGCGGCCAGGGCCTGGAGTACCTTGAACTCGTATGCGATCTGGTTCTGCCCTAACCCCAGCTGGCTGCCGTGATTGATGCGCAGCACAGAAAGATCTTTTTCGCCTTTGACTAGATAGTTGGCATTGTATTCACCTGCTGCCAGGAAGGCTACCGACATGGGACCCTCGACCCAGCCGGAGGTCGTAAGGAATATTTTTATGCGCTCCAGTTTGTCTGGGTCTGCCATGACCGTTCGGAATACTCCATTATAAATTATTTTCATTTACAAGGCTGTTGAGAAACGTCATGTGTGCAGGCAAGACAGAGCAAGATCCGTCTAAAAAGCGCAGTTTATGGCTGATCAATGAGCATTTTGAGTCGAATTTTAACGCCGCATGGCCAAGCGCAATCGTTTTTTAACAGCTGCTAAATCCCTGTTGAAGCCTCCCCGCGGCAAGCCACGGGGAGGCTTCTGCCTGTAACGGCGGTGTTGCCAAGCACCTTAAGGATGAAGATCGATTTCCAGTTCTCTCGCTATCGCGGTTCAACTTTTTTGCGTGCAATGTCTACCTGTTGCGACGCTATACCATTTTTCTCGTTACGAGTAAATTATATCCAGGACTTTTGACTCCCTGTTTGCCATCACCATTAGATTCTGCAACTGTCTTGGATAGCCTCGGAAAAAAACCGGATCGGTATCCAACGCTTTCCCGCATCGAATATCGATACCTCAGCTATCTGTGGGCTTCCTTCCGATTGATTTTCAGTTGCGTCGTCGCGCTTTACCCTTGGTCGAAATAAATCCGCAGCCCTTACGATTTAAAATTCCATATTTCAGTCATCAAGCCCCCGTTCCGCCCGCAGTTGCCCGCATGCGGCCCCGATGTCCTGACCTTTGCTGTGGCGGACGATCACGGTGTATTGATGCTCGGCCAGCAATTCCTGGAACTGGCTGATTCGGGACGGATCCGGGCGCTCGAAATGGCTGCCCGGGTGCTCGTTGAAAGGAATCAGGTTTATCTTGGCCCTGATGGGGCGCAGCAGTTTTACCAGTCGTTCGGCGTCGGCCATGCTGTCGTTGACACCTTTCATCAGGATGTATTCGAAGGTGATCTTGCGCCGGGGCGGCAGGGGATAGCGTCGGCAGGCTGCCATTAGTTCGGCAATGGGGTACTTGCGGTTGATGGGCATCAGCCGGGTGCGGGTCTCGTCGTCAGTGGCGTTGAGGGAGACGGCCAGGTTCACCCGGGTGTCGCGCCCCAGGTCCGCCATTTCAGGTACCAGTCCCGCGGTGGACACGGTGACCCGCCGCGTGGAGATCTTGAGGCCGTAATCGCCGTTGGTAATTATCTCCAGTGCTTGGACCACATTCTCATAGTTGGCCAGCGGTTCTCCCATGCCCATGAAGACGATGTTGGTCAGGGGCATCCCGCCTTGGGCATTCACCTGGTGGAGGACATCGCGCACCTGCGAGATGATCTCTCCGGCGGACAGGTTGCGCGCAAACCCTCCCCTGGCCGTCATGCAGAACCGGCACCCATGCCTGCACCCCACCTGGCTTGAGATGCACAGGGTGAAATGGTTCTTTTCGGGGATGATCACCGTTTCGATGTGAAGGCCGTCACGGAGCCTGAACAGCAGTTTGCGGGACCCGTCCTGTGAGACCGCCTCGCTTTCCACCTGCAGGCGGGGATTGACGAAGGCCGCTTGCAGGTCCGCCCGCAGCGGTTTTCCGATGTCGGTCATGTCGTCGAACCGGTCGGCCTGGCGCAGGTACACCCACCGTAATATCTGGTCGGTGCGAAAGGGACGCCTGCCACGGTCTTTCAGCCAATCGGCCAATTGCTGCCGGGAAAGATCTTTGATATCGATTTTACTTGATTCTGTGGCCATGATATGGGATCCACGTGCCGGGCTCGGTTTGCCGGTCCGGAGTTGTCAAGGGGTGTCTGGTCATGCAGGGGCTCGGACCTGCCATGCACTTCGATTATATAAGCATACGAGGCCTTTTGGCCTTTTTTTTATATCTTGACATACCATTTAAAAAAATCTACTTTCAAGGTTTTAGTTGATACGCCGGTAAAAGGTTATGTTCGATACACTCAGCGACAAGCTAAATTCGGTCTTCAAGCAGCTCAAGGGGCAGGGCAAACTTTCTGAAAAGAATATTGCCGACGGCCTGCGAGCGGTGCGGATGGCACTTTTAGAGGCCGATGTCCACTACCAGGTGGTCAAGCAGCTGGTGGCCGATATCAAGGCACGCGCGCTCGGCAAGGAGGTAATGGGCAGCCTTACCCCCGGCCAGCAGGTGGTGAAGATTGTCAATGAGTCGCTCACCCTTCTCATGGGAGAAGCCCATCAGGGACTGAGCCTGGCCGGTGAAAAACCGGTTGCGGTAATGCTGGTGGGCCTTCAGGGTTCGGGTAAGACCACTCGGCGGGGAAACTTTCGGTGATGCTGCGAAAAACCGGAAAACAACCCTTCCTGGTGCCTGCAGACGTATACCGCCCCGCTGCCATTGACCAGTTGAAAAAGCTGGGCGGCCAATTGGGCGTGCCGGTTTTCGATTCCACGCCGGACATGGATCCGGTGAAGATCTGCCAGGATGCCCGGGTGGCGGCCCAAAAGGCGGGCTGCGACACCCTTTTGCTGGACACCGCCGGACGGCTGCACATCGATGAAACGCTGATGGATGAGCTGTCGCGCATTCGCACGGCGCTAAAGCCCACGGACATCCTGCTGGTGGCCGACGCCATGACCGGCCAGGATGCGGTGAACATCGCCAAGTCTTTTGACGAACGTCTGGACATCGGCGGCGTGGTACTCTCCAAAATGGACGGTGACGCCAGGGGCGGTGCAGCCCTGTCCATCCGGTCGATCACCGGTAAGCCCATCAAGTTCATTGGCGTGGGCGAAAAGCTCAGCGACCTGGAAGCCTTTCATCCGGATCGCATGGCTTCCCGGATTCTCGGCATGGGTGATGTCCTCACCATGATCGAGAAGGTCCAGGAGGTGGTGGACGAAAAAAAAGCCCTCGAGCTTGAAAAGAAGCTGCGAAAAAACCAGTTCTCCCTGGAGGATTTCCGCGACCAGATGCGTCAGATTCGAAAAATGGGGTCTTTGACGGATATCCTTGGCATGATTCCCGGCATTGGCAAGATCAAACAGATGAAAAACCTGCAGGTGGACGAAAAGGAGTTGGTCCACATCGAAGCGATCATCAATTCCATGACCCCCCACGAGCGGAATCAATACGGAATTATCAACGGCAGCCGCCGCAAGCGGATCGCCGCCGGAAGCGGAACCCGGGTCCAGGATGTGAACCGCCTGCTAAAAAATTATGCGCAGGTGATGAAAATGATGAAAAAAATAAATAAAGGCGGTATGCGCGGATTGGGCCGCGGCATGCTGCCCTTCTAAAGGAGAACAACAATGGCAGTAAAAATCAGACTGGCCCGGCATGGGGCAAAAAAGAGACCCTTTTACCGGATCGTTGCCGCTGACAGTGACAGCCCCAGGGACGGTCGTTTTCTGGAAAAGCTCGGCACCTATAATCCGCTGCAGGATCCGGCACAGGTGGTTCTGGATACGGATCGTGTCAAATACTGGATCGGCCAGGGCGCGATCCCCAGCGATACGGTCAAAACGATCCTCAAACGTGAAGGTGTTATCGCCACTGCGGAATAACGGTTTGACGAACTCGTAAAAAGTCGCATTTCCGACGGATTCGTAAAAAGCCCGAGATCAAGGCTTGCGAATCCTGAGGAATGAGCCTTACTTACGGTACGCCGCAGTGACGAAGGATGAAGCGTAACGCAGATATCTGGCTTTTTACGAATCCGTCACGGTTTGCGCCGAACCTGGTTCTCCGCCGCAGCAAAGGAGATGGAGCTATGAAAGAGCTGATCAAGTTCATTGCGCAGGAGTTGGTGGATTTTCCCGACCAGGTTTCCGTTGAGGAGATCGAGGGCAACCAGACGTCTGTCCTTGAATTGAAAGTGGCCAAAGCGGATCTGGGCAAGGTGATCGGCAAGCAGGGGCGTACGGCACGTGCCATGCGAACCCTGTTGAGTGCGGCCTCCGCCAAAATAAAAAAGCGTTCGGTTCTTGAAATCATCGAGTAGCCTCAACGACAGGGACGATCTGGTCCTGGTGGGCCGGGTGGTCGGCGTTCACGGTGTTCGGGGCAGCCTCAAGGTTCACTCCTATGCCGAATCCCTGTCCGTTTATGAAGCGGGGGAGGGGATCCTGGCAGTGCTTCCCGACGGCTCGGTTCGGACGCTGACCGTCGAGTGGGTGCAGTCCCACGGCCGTTTGCTCCTGATGGCCCTTGAAGGGTTGGCCGACCGCAGTCAGGCCGAAATCCTGATCGGCTCGGAACTATTCGTGGACAAAGTGTGCTTGCCGCCGCTTGAGGAAGACACCTATTATTGGTCCGACCTGGTGGGGCTGCGCGTTTATGATACCAGCGGATCCCTGCTGGGGCGTCTCGACGAAGTCATTCCTACTCCTGGCAATGACATATACGTGGTCAAGGGCAAGCAGGACGGACAGACGAGAGAAATGTTGATTCCCGCCATCGGCGACGTGGTCCTGAAGATCGACCTGGAAGGCAAGACCATGATTGTGGATCCGCCGGAAGGACTATAGGGTGGCTGATGGAACCATGGACGTTTGTGTACTGACTCTTTTCCCTGAACTGTTCGACCCGTTCTGGAATCACGGCATTATCCGGCGTGCGGTTCAGGGGCAGAAAATCAACCCCATGACCATCAACATCCGCGACCATGCCGAAGGGCGGCATCGGGTCACGGATGACCGGCCTTACGGCGGGGGTTGCGGAATGGTGATGAAACCGGAACCGTTGACTGCGGCCCTGGCGGAAGCCAAAATCGGGATGCCATCGGCAACGACGCTGCTACTTTCCCCGCAGGGCAAGCGGTTCGATCAGGTCCTGGCTCAATCGCTGGCATCCGAGGATGGACTCATTCTGGTCTGCGGTCGCTATGAAGGCGTGGATGAACGGTTTTTCGACCAACATGTGGACGGTGAGATTTCCATCGGCGACTTCGTTCTCACCGGCGGCGAGTTGGGTGCCATGGTGGTGATCGATGCGGTAGCTCGTCTGATTCCCGGTGTACTGGGAAACGATGACTCCGCCGGAAGCGATACGTTCTGTGACGGACTGGTGGAGCACGCACACTACACGCGGCCGCCAATCTTCGACGATGAGCCGGTACCCGATGTGTTGTTGTCCGGTAACCACCAGGAGATCGAGCGGTGGCGCCGGGAAACCGCCTTGATGCGGACGGTAATGAAGCGACCGGATCTGTTGGCACAGCGGGATTTTTCTCCGCAGGAGAAGGACATACTGGAAAAATGGCGCCGGGACATTGACAGGCTCATCGGGTAAACGGCTTTATGTCGCCCTGATTCACCATCCGGTGATCGATAAGAACGGGGAAACGATCGCTTCGGCGGTCACCAACCTGGACCTGCACGACATTGCCAGGGCAAGCAGAACCTATGGGGTCAAAGGCTACTATGTCATCACCCCGCTGAAAGACCAGATGGTGCTTGTGAACCGCATCCTTGGCCACTGGATCACCGGGGTGGGTAGCACATACAACCCCAATCGACAGCAGGCACTGGAACTGGTCCGGGTCAAGGCAACCATCGCCGAGATGGTCAGTGAAATTGCCGAAGCGGAAGGGCTTCGGCCCAAAACAGTCGCCACCACGGCCAGACGACACGTGGGGGGCCTGTCATACCGACGGTTGCGTGAAATGCTGCGGGTCGACGGGACGCCGCTCGTATTGGCCTTCGGAACGGCCTGGGGACTTTCCGACACGTTCATGGCTGACGCGGATTTCATTCTGGATCCGCTGACCGGGGCGGGAACATACAACCATCTGTCGGTGCGATCGGCGGTGTCGATCATCTTGGACCGGGTGCTGGGCGGAGAAATTTGACGATTACGTAAGAAGGCCGATATCAGCGTTAGGCTTCATCCCTCGTCACTGCGGAGTACGACACGTACACCTCCTTCCTCGGGATTCGCAAGCCTTGATCTCGGACTTCTTACGAAACCGTCGGAAAAGCGAATGATTACGAAGCGATACTTTTAAGGATAAACCAATTTCAGGGAGTGATCATGGAAATCATCAAGAACATCGAAAGAGAACAGCTCCGCATGGATCTGCCTCACTTCAAACCGGGAGACACCGTCACCGTTCATGTGAAGATCCGCGAAGGCAACAAAGAGCGGATCCAGGCTTTCCAGGGCGTTGTCATCAGCCGGAAAAAAGGGATGGCCAACGCGACCTTCACTGTCCGCAAAGTCTCCTACGGGGTGGGGGTCGAAAGAGTCTTCCCGACGAATTCGCCCATCATTGACCGGGTTGAAGTCATCACCCGCGGCCGGGTGCGGCGGGCCAAGATCTACTACCTGCGTAAACTGCGCGGAAAAGCTGCCAGAATCCGGGAAAAACGATTCAAATAGATTGGAAACTGTTGATATCAGACCTTTGGGCATTTGAAAAAAAGGCCCGTGACATGGGCCATCCGATCATTGCAGGCATTGATGAGGCCGGCCGGGGTCCCCTGGCCGGCCCCGTTGTTTCTGCCGCAGTCATCCTGCCCGACGGCGCTGACCTTCCCGGCATCGACGATTCGAAAAAGCTGACGCCGGCCAAGCGCAACCGCCTCTACGACCGATTGTATACCGTTGCCCGCGCCATCGGGATCGGCGTGGTTGATACGGTCGAGATCGACCGAATCAACATCCTGCAGGCCACGCTGCGTTCCATGGCCATAGCGGTGGCCAACCTTCAGCCCCGCCCGGACCATCTGCTGGTCGACGGTATTTTTACCATTGCTTCAAACCTGCCCCAGCAGGCCATCAAAAAGGGGGATTCGCTGAGCATCTCCATTGCTGCAGCCTCCATCGTGGCCAAAGTTACCCGGGACCGGATCATGATCCAGGTGGACACCCTGTTTCCTGAATTCGGATTCTACCGGCATAAGGGCTATCCCACCCAAACTCATCGGGCAGCGATCATGCGCCACGGATGCAGCCCCATCCACCGCCGGACCTTCAAAGGGGTGCGCGAGTATGTGTGATAGCTGAAAAGTCAAAGCTGGAAGTTCAAAGGTCAAGCTGGAAGGTAGACGGTCAGAAGACTGAGGGCGGAAACAAGAGAAAATGAACATCGATCATCGAATAGTGAATGGATTTAGGAATTGGATGATTGAGATAACCAATCCAACCAATTAAACCAACCAATTAAACTAATTCATGCTCAATCGGCAACAACAATTTGGCAAAAAGAGCGAACGTTTGGCCGCGGATTTTTTGAAACGAACAGGTTATCGTATCCTCGAGACCAACTATCGATCCAAGCTGGGTGAGATCGACATCATCGCCAAGGAGAAGGGCACCCTTGTTTTCGTGGAGGTGAAAGCCCGCAACACGAACCGATTCGGCAGCCCCAAAGCGGCTGTCACCCCTGCCAAGCAGCGTAAAATATCAATGGCTGCCCTGGACTACCTGAAACGGTCCGGTCAGACTGAAGCCAGCGCCCGTTTCGACGTGGTGGCCATCGACACCGCATCGGGGAAAATCGAGATCGAGGTCATCAAAAATGCCTTTGCCCTTGCCTACGGATGACTTGGAACCGGTTCGATGCCCCGGTGGCCTGTATGTGGTGGCCACACCCATCGGCAATCTGGAAGACATCACCCTGCGCGCCATCAAGACCCTGAACGGGGTGGATTTGATTGCCGCCGAGGATACCCGTCACACCGCCCGGCTGTTGTCCCACTACCGCATTCGTACACCCCTGATCTCCTGCCATGAGCACAACGAACACCAGCGGACCCCGGAACTGATCGACAAGATCCGGTCCGGAGCAGCTGTAGCCCTGGTTTCCGATGCTGGCACGCCGTCGGTGTCCGATCCCGGCTACCGGCTGGTGCGCGCAGCCGCTGAACAGGGCCTGAATGTTTTTCCCATCCCGGGCGTGTCGGCGGCAATTACGGGCCTGTGTGCATCGGGACTGCCTACCGATGCTTTCATATTTTTGGGGTTCGCCCCCAAGAAGAAGGGTAAACGGATGGATCTGCTGGCTTCGCTGCGCGCTGAACCCCGGACGCTGGTTTTTTACGAATCCCCCCGGCGGGTAGTTGGTTTTCTGGATGAGATCCGCTCGGTGATGGGTGACCGGCCCGCGGTACTGGCCCGGGAGATGACCAAACTTCACGAGGAGTTCATCCGCGGCACCCTTTCTGAGATTCTAATCGTTCTGACCGATCGCCCCGAAGTCAAAGGAGAGTGTACGCTGCTGGTGAATGGCGCAGCGGCGATGGCTCCAATCTCCGATGCTGATCTGGCCCAAGCGCTTCGCCAAGCGCTGGCTCAGCCCGGCTCCCATCTTGCGGAACTTTCCAAAGCCTTTGCCAAACAATACAACCTGCCACGGAAAACGGTTTACGAAATGGCCCTGACCATTCAAAAAGAATCCGACGTGTCGGCCTGAGTCCCATGACGCAAGCCGCAACTCAGATATTTCCGGTGATCCTGCCGGTCTCTGACGCCGATAAACGCCTTAACGGGCGTGACAAGGTCAAGGCCCTGAGCCGTCTTGCCCGATCGGCCCTGATGAAATCATGTGAACAAAGCGGGCTTCACCTGGATGCTTTTCCCAAGAACGAAAAAGGCGTCCCCCTTCCGGTAGGCGGCGTCCACTGGTCGTTGACCCATAAATCCGACATGGTTGGCGGTGTGGCGTCCCTGTTGCCGGTGGGTATGGATCTGGAGACGATCCGGCCGGTAAACGACGCCTTGCTGGCCAAGGTCGCCAATGACGATGAGTGGCAGTTGGTGGGCGGGGACCGACAGAAGGCCTTTTTCCGATTCTGGACTGCCAAGGAAGCCGTACTCAAGGCCGTGGGGAAGGGCATGGTCGGCCTTTCCCGCTGTCGGGTTGTGGCGATCGTCGATGATACACGCATGACGCTGACCTACGACGAGACCTGCTGGCCGGTTGCCCACTTCTGGTTCGACGGCCACGTGGCCGCCTTGACCGCCCCGCAGGTTTCGGTTTCCTGGATGCTGTTTTAATCCATCGAAATCTATAGCCAAAGTTGGGCAACCGGCGTTTGAGGATCATAGCGATCCTGAAGTTGGGCCTGGAGCAGTTCGGCCGTTGCCAGGGCATCGGTGAGGGCATGGTGGGGGTGGTAGGGCGGCAGACCATAGCGGGACCTGGAGGCATCCAGTCTCAGCGAGGGGCTGTTTATTTCACCAAACCATCGCTGAATGGCGTTGGGTCGTTTGTATGGGTGCTTTTCCTCTTCAATCGTCATGGTGTCGATCATCGGAAATTGAAGCTGTTCACCGGTCAGTTGCATGGTTGCCGCTTTCAAAAATCGACGCTCGATTTCATGGCAGTGGGCCACGATCACCTTGCCGGCCATGGCCTGAAGCAGCGCATAAAAATAATCGGCAAAGGTTGGCGCGGCTTCCACGTCGCTGTGGGTAATGCCGTGAATGGTTACCGCTATTTCCGCTATCGGCAGGTTGGGTCGGACGATCCAGTTTACCGCCCCATTGCACCGGATGCGGTAATAATCAAAGGGGATGAGGCCGATGCTGATAATGGCATCATTCTGATCGTCAAGTCCCGTGGTTTCAAGGTCTAAGGCTAACAAGGGCACCCGGGAAATGGGCGTGTCTGCGGGAGCCAGAGGTTGTCGGTAATAGGTGTGAAGTCTTGCATCACGGGTTTTGGCAGCCATCTCGATGTATCGGCTTGGCCAGTCAACATGCCGGTTTGCTCGGTCTTTGTCCAAGCGGCTTGCACCAGGTCGATCTGAACAATAAGTTTTCATGGCCCGGGTGATATCCTCATCTGATTGCGCGCATACCATCGGAAGCGGTGTAGCGATAGCGTAAGAAAGATTGACTCTTATCGACAATTTGAAAGGCATTGCGAAGGTGCCGGCGTTCAAATGACGATAGGCGCGTGGGCTCGACGTCATTGTCCGGTTCGATGCCAGTGTCAATCTGTTTGGCTTGGTGGCGAATTCGCACCATTGAAATGAACTCGAGCGCATCGTTCAGGTCGCTGCCCACACCCTGTGGGAGCAGGTCCGTCTCATTCACATCGGCAAGTCTTTCCAGGGTATTTAATGAGCGAGACCCGCAAGCCAGTGCGTGGACTCTCACCAGATCGCTGATGGGGGCGGTGCCGCGCTCTTTTAGATTAAAGGTTTTGATATGCTCTCCATTGGGCTCCAAGACAAAATGTCGGAAAAACCCCAAGGGTGGATTGCGCATGAGCGCATTGCGGGCGATGTGGGCCAAAAATTTACGGCTTTGGGGTGCCTTCTCACGGATCAGCCGCTTGAGTGCCTCGGCAAATTTCAAATGGCCGTAGATGCCCTCCAGGTCAAAAAAAATCGAGCTGTGCAGCAACGCCTCCGGATCGGGGTCATCGATCCAGTTGCTGAACATCTCTTGCCATGCTTTCAGTGGCTGGCGCCAGCGTGGATTGGTGCCCATAATTTCACCGTCGCAGTAACTGTAGCCGCAAGCGGCCAGACCGTCACTGACGAATGCGGCCAGGCCGGAAAAATATGCATCGTGCTGTTGCGGAATAAATTGATCGTCAAGAATAAAGGCATTGTCCTGATCGGTCACCATCAGTTGCTCCTGCCGGGCCATTGACCCGAGTGACAGGTAGCAATAGGGGATCGGGGGTTCGCCGAGCTTGGTTTCACCCAGCTGCAGCAGCCGTTGGGAGATGCTGCTCCCGATGAAGGACAGCGCGCTGCCGATCATGTGCGAATTGGCATCCTCGTTGACCATATGGACAAAGGATGGCTTGACCTTCTCGCTGATCGCTTTAAGTCCTGCCACATCGGTTTGCTTAAAGATTTCACTCACCAGATAGACGCTGCCGTGGGATTCATATTGGACAATATCGGCAGCGGTGATCACGCCGATGGGATTGCCTTGGTGTAACACCGGCAGATGGTGCAGGTTGTGGCGCATCATGGTGAGCATGGCTTCGAAGGCGTAAGCCTCAGATCGGCAACAGACGACTTCCCTGGACATGATATCCCGGACCGGTGTCGACAGGGAAAGCCCTTTGGATAACGCGCGGGCCCGCAGGTCGCGATCGGTAATCAAACCGGCGATGGCGCCCTGACTGCCAACCGAAGGTGCTTCTTCCATGATGAGAAGTGAGGACACCCGTGCACGAGTCATAATTTCCGCCGCTTGCTGAACGCTGGCGGATGGTAATGCGGTAACGATCTCCCGGCGAATGAGTTTGCGCACCGGCGAAGCCAACAAGGGGTTGTAGCCATCCTCTCTAACCTTGTTAACTGCCTGATGCAGCCGGGCTCCGTGGCTTTCTTCCATATAGTCGGCAAAACCGTCGAATTGTTCGCACAAATGCTGAAACTGAGCGTTGGGGATGAGGTAGACCAGTGTATCTTCGATCGCCTTGACCGGATAGCGCACACGCTTGCTTCGCATGAGGGCGAACTGACCGAAGCAGTCCCCTTCACCGAAGCGGTTGTAGAGTTCTCCGCTGCTTCGGCTGACCTCTACGGCCCCGCTGCGGATAAAGTATAAAGCGTAATTGTCCTGCCCCAAGGCAAGGATCGTGCTCTTGGCTCTGAAATAGGCCACTTCGATATGTGAAACGAGGCCGTCGAGGATAGCCGGCGGTAGATCACTGAACGGCCGGTGGCGCGATAGGTGGTCCTTTATTTCAAACAGTTCTATTTCCATGAATCTGTTCCCTAAAAAGTCGATGGCGAATTCGCGCTTGTTATCGTGTCAGGGGTCAGGCAAAAATGGGATACTCATTTCCCGACCCATTTTTGCCTGATCGCCTGGTAGTCGCCGTTTTCGATGAGTTCCAACAAGGCCACATTGATCCTGTCCCGATAATCGCTTCCCACCGGAAAGGCAAAACCATAGCTTTTTTCTGGAACGTCAGGCCCACGATCTTGACCTTATTTTATTTTCTACTGATTCACATCTTCGTCCTCCCGGTCTCTCTGAAGACTCGGCGATCGATACCCAATCGCTTCAGTTTGTAATGCATCAACTGGGGGGAGATCCCCAGACGGTGGGCAGCGCCGGCGGCATTTCCCCGTGTAGCTGCCAGGGCGGCCTGAATGCTGGCGATTTCGCTCTTGGTTTTCATCTCGGCGAGGGTCAGACCCGAGAAGGCAGGATCCTTTGACGATGCGGAAAAGGCGGGGTTGAACCGACCGCTGCGGTTCGCTGAACGGGCATGAGACGGGGCGGTTGCCTGTCGTGGATGCTCCATTAGAAACGGAACCGACAGGTGATGCATCTGGATGGTTGTTTCTGCACCTACCATATTCATGGCCCCTTCGATCACATGTTCCAGCTCGCGCACATTGCCGGGCCAGGTGTAGCGGTTGAAGCGACCCATCACATCCATGGCTATTCCGGTGACCTGTCTGCCCAGGTGACCGTTGGCCTTGGCCAGAAAATGGCTGACCAGCCGACCCAGATCCTCCATACGTTCACGCAAAGGGGGAATACTGATGAACACCACCGCCAGGCGGTAGAACAGATCGGCGCGCATCGAACCGGATTCGATGGCAGTGTGGGGGAGAACGTTGACGGAACTGATAACCTTCAGTTCCACATCGATCTCCTGCATGGCCCCCACCCGCCGGACTTTGCGTTCCTGGAGAAAACGGAGCAGTTTGGCCTGCAGGCCCGGCGACATGGCATTGATTTCGTCCAGGAAAAGGGTGCCGCCGTCGGCTGTTTCAAACAGCCCGGCTTTGTCGATCGCGCCGGTGAAGGCACCTTTTGACGTGCCGAAGAGCATGCCCTCCAACAGGTTCTCGGGGATGGCCGCACAATTGATGGCCACGTAAGGCTGGGTTTTACGCGAGCTGTGGTTATGGATGGATTGAGCGACCATCTCTTTGCCGGTGCCGGTTTCGCCGAAAACCATGATCGGTGAGGGGGAATCGGAGGCCAGTTGGGCGGCCTTCAATGCAGCCAGCAGATCCGTATGGGCACCGATGATGTCGCCAAACGTAAAGCGGGTGCCGTTCTCTCCGGGTTTCCTCATACCTATCACCGGAGATACCCCAAACGTGGAAACGGATCGCGGCAATCCGGCCTGGCTGATGGCGGCGAGGGTTTGTTCGATATTCTTGTAGTCGGTGATATAGCAGATGGCGCCGATGAGGCGGCCGTCTGCGCGAAGGGGATAGATGTTGTGGACGGAGTTGACCACTTTTCCCAAATGGGTGCGGTAATAACAGGCCAGGTTTTCGATGGCCTTGCCGATTTTCAGGCAGGTCATGGTTGGACTGGTTCCCTCGTCGACCCGGTAAAGGTCCCTGACGGTCCGTCCGATGGCGTCGTCGATCCTCAGATCGTCAATTCTGGCCTGGGTGTCATTCATGTAAAGGATGACGCCATGGATGTCGGTGATCATGACCCCCTGGTGAAATTGATCCAGCACCGGCAGCAGGGACATCCTCCCGGGATCGATGTCCGGAAAGAGACGGTTGATTTCAGTTCGCTTCATAAACCGGTTTTAACCACACGGCGGGATAAAAACAAGGCTAAGGGCAAAGGTAATTCGTGTGCCTGCATCATATGCTGAAGATGGTTTCTGTGCTACGCCCGTTGGGATGAAGCGCAGCGGTTTAATCCACCTGGGCATGGTTTAACGCTTCACCGACCCTAAAGCCGCTTCCAGGGCCGGCAGGATGTCGAACAGATCCCCTACCGCATAGTAGTCGCAATTGGCCATGATGGCGGCGTTGGCATCGGTGTTGATGGCGATGATGGTCTTGGCGGTTTTCATGCCGGCAAAGTGCTGGATGGAACCGGAGATGCCCACGGCCAGGTAAACTTTGGGGTTCACCTTGACACCGGTCTGGCCCACCTGCATGGCGTAGGGCACCCAACCGTTGTCTACGGCCACTCGGGAGGCGCCCACGGCGGCGTTGAGGAGCCTGGCACAGTCAAAGAGCAGCTTGAAGTTCTCGGCATTCTTCAGCCCCCGCCCGCCGGAGATGATAATATCCGATTCGGCCAGGTACTGGGACCCTCCGCCGTCGGTGCGGGTTTCCATCACCTCGAACCCGCCGCGGAGATCGGCCGCAAAGGCAAAATCGATGACCTCCGCCACTGCCGGCGCTTTCAGGGGGGCGACGACATTGGCGCGCATGCCGTAGATGAAATGACTGCCGGTCATGGATATGGTGGCGATGGTCTTGCCCGAATACTGGGAGGTCTTCACCCGGTGGGCGTCCAGGTCGATGTCGATGCAGTCCATGATCAGGGGCGCATCCAGCCGGGCGGCGACGCGCGGCAGCAGCTCCCGGCCGGTGGGACTGGTCAGGCCGATCAGCGTGGTGATTTCATTTTCCTGCATGGCCGCAACCACCGCGGCGGCATGCACGGCAGGATTCCAGCCGTCGCTGCCGGTGCGGATGTTGACGATGCGGGTCACCCCGTATGCTTCCAGCGCGGCCTTCGCATCGTCGGCCGGCGCGTCCACCACCAGGGCGACCAGTTGCCGGTTCTCTGCGCGGGCGGCGGTGGCCACACCGAAATTGGTTTCCTTGACGTGCCCGTCCTTGAGCTCGATGAGCAATCCGATAGGCTGCATGGTCAAATCACCTTGGCTTCGTTCTTGAGGATGTCCACAATCTGCGCGGCGATGTCTGAGGCGCTGCCCGTAAGGGCTTTTGGGGTGTGCTGCTCGACAGCCGGCACCAGTTCCAGGATCTGCATGCCGGCCGCCGGCGGGTCAATGGCCAGTTCGGTCAGGTTGATCCGCTTCACCGGCTTCTTGCGGGATTTCACGATGTCCGGGAATGTCGGGTAATTTGGGCTGTTCAGCCCTTTGCCGGCGCCGATGACGCAGGGTGCGGACATGCGGAAAACGTCGATGGTACCGGCTTCACGCTCGCATTCCACCGTCACGCCACCGCTGTCCGCATCGATTTTAATCACGTTGGTGGCCACGGGCAGGCCCAGGTGTTGGGCCAGGCGGAACTGGGTCTGCATGCCTTCACTGTCGATGGATTCCTTGCCGGTGAATACCATCCACGGCCGGCCGTCGGACCGGATGGCGGCCGCCAGGGCGCGGGCGGTGAATATGCTGTCGTGGTATTGATCGGTCTCGATCAGAATGCTGCGATCGGCGCCCATGGCCATGGCCGAACGCAGGGTGTTTTCCGCGGCTGCTTTGCCCAGGCAAACGGCAACGACCTCGGTATCTGCGGATGACGCCTTGATCTTGGCCGCCTCGGTGACGGCGTGCTCGTCGTAGGGGTTCAGGAGGAAGGTGATTTTCTCGTTAATGCCGGTCTTGCCTTCGACGGTGATGCTGGCGGCGGAATCGGGTACGTGTTTCACGCAAACGTAGATGTTCATGTTAGTGGCTTAAACCTTAAAAAGACCCCTCACCCTGACTACGACAAACTAAAATCACTCACTGACGCAGAGCAATATCTAAAGCCAGAAGTCAGCTTTGAAATACTGGATGAATATGCATTGAAAATCAGTGATAATAAAGCGGCTAGTGAACTACAAAAAGCCAGAAAAAAGCTATTTAGTTTGATTTTCAAACACCCTAAAACCGGATGAGTGGTTTAGGCTATTTCAGACTCATTTGTTAATTGGAAAATACT
>NZ_JASJGN010000156.1:0-7364 GCF_033791525.1 Desulfosarcina sp. | reverse complement strand
GCGAACACCTCGCCCATGTTGGACGACAGCAGATAGCGCACGAACTTCTGGATGTTGTCGTACTGACGGCGCCCTTCCTCCACCGCACCGATGATTGAAGCAAAGTTGTCATCGGTGAGGACCATGTCTGCCGCGCCCTTGGCCACATCGGTGCCCCGCAAGCCCATGGCGATGCCGATGTCCGCTTTTTTCAGGGCCGGTGCATCATTGACCCCATCGCCAGTCATGGCGACCACCTGACCCATTTCTTTGAGCGTACTCACGATGCGCAGTTTATGCTCGGGTGTGGTGCGCGCAAACAGCACGTCTTGTTGCAGGAGATCGCGCAGGCCGACGTCATTCATGGCGTTGAGCTCCCGGCCGCTGATCGCCCTTGCGGTCCCCAGGCCAATGGAACGGGCGATGGAAAGTGCCGTGGCCGGCGCATCCCCCGTGATCATAATCACCCGGATGCCTGCGCTGCGGGCCAGTCGGATGGCTTCCGGCACCTCGGGATGGGGCGGGTCGATGATGCCCACGATACCGAGCAGTGTAAGATCGCGTTCGATGTGATCTTCATCCAGGGCGATGCCCTCGGGAAGGCTGCGCCGGGCCAGCGCCAGGGTACGCAAGCCCTTCTCGGCCATGGCCTGATAAGCAGCGCCGGCGGCCTGGCGGTCTGCCTCCGTCAGTTCCCGTTGCACGGTATGGTCCCAAATGTGGGTGCAGCGCTCCAGAATCACCTCCGGTGCGCCCTTGACATGCGCAATGAAAGCCTCCGGCAGATGCTCTATGCGGGTCATGCGTTTGCGACGGGAATTAAAAGAGAACTCGCTGACGCTATGGGGCGCTTCTTCCTCCGGGTGCAGCCAGGCCTTGTAGCCGGCCACCACCAGGGCGGCCTCGGTCGGTTCACCGATTTCGTGCCAGCCCCGGTCGTCTTTGGCAAGGCGCGCATGATTGCATCGCAAACCGGTTTCGAGCAATGCCAACAGGTCCGGTCTCTCGTGGTAATCGACCTTATGCTCGTTTTGCTCGAAATGGCCTTGCGGGTCGTAACCGACGCCGGTGACTGCCAGTTCACCGGCCGGAAGCCAGATACGGATCACGGTCATCTCGTTTTGCGTCAGGGTTCCGGTCTTATCGGTGCAGATGACGGTGGTCGCGCCCAGGGTCTCGGCGGCCTGCAGACGGCGCAGCAAGGCGCGGCGCCGTACCATGGCGCGTACACCCAGAGCCAGTGTGATCGTCACCACTGCCGGCAGGCCCTCCGGCACGACTGCCACAGCCAGCGAGATTCCCGTCAGAAACATCTCCAGCAGAGGCTTGCCCAGCAGCCAGCCGCTGAGCGCTACCAGAACGGAAATGGCGATCGAGAATATGCCCAACTGTTTTCCCAGTACCGCCAATTTGTGTTGCAGGGGGGTCGCCTCCCGATCGATGGTCTGGGTCAACTGGGCAATCCGCCCGAATTCAGTTGCCATGCCGGTTGCCGTTACCACGCCCCGGGCACGACCGTTGGTGACCGCGGTGCCCATCCAGGCCATGGATGACCGCTCGGCAAGGAGCGCGTCGTTGTCGACCGGATCAATGCTCTTGCCAACCGATTCCGATTCGCCGGTCAGTGACGATTCATCCACCCTGCAGTCGAGCGCTTCAACCAGCCGTAGGTCGCCCGGAATGCGGTCTCCGATCTCCAGCACAACCATATCTCCGAGCACCAGTTTTTTGGCCTCGATGGTTTGTTGCCGTCCGTCACGCACGACCTTGCAGTGGGGCGCAAGCATCCGCTGGAGCGCCTCGATGGCCTGTTCCGCCTTCCACTCCTGGACAAAGCCCAGCACGCCATTGAGCACCACGATCACCATGATGGTAACGGCATCGGCCATTTCGCCTACGGCTATCGAGATGGCTGCCGCTACTATCAGAATGAAAATAAGCACATCCACAAACTGACGAGCCAATACCGTATACCAGTGCACCTTGCGCCCTGTTTCCAGTGTGTTGGAGCCATGCTGCTGCAATCGGTGTTCGGCTTCCTCAGTACTCAAGCCATGGCGGGAATCGGTGTAACACCGGGTGATTACCGATTCGGCATTCATGTTATGCCAGGCCGACGCTCCGGTCTCCCCCGTTGATGAATCCGCCGGCGAATCAGTTGACGGAGTTTTTTGCTGTGTCATAGGACATCCTCCGAAAAATATAATTGATATAAACGCATCGGTTGCGTATTTTCAGTCATGTGAGTGTTCCTTCGGTTGGGGTTCCCCTTGGGGCACTCTCAATTCATCGCCCCAGCGACGGATCAACAGGGAGAAGAGTAACGGCACGGTAACGGCGGTGAATGAAGCTGCTGATACAAGAGCTGTAAACAGGTGTCCATCGATCAGCTTGGCATCGAACAATAACTGCGCGACAATGATCTCGGTTGTGAGACGGGCATCGAGCCCAATTCCGATGGTCCACGCCTCATGCACGCTAATCTTTTTCATTGGCACCATTAAGAATACGCCAGCAAGTTTCCCGACAGTTCCTGCAAGATACAACAGGATGGCTAAGGTAGGTTCTCTGAACAACCCCTCCAGGTCGGCATTGAGTCCCACCCAGAAAAAAAAGAAAAGTCCTAAAAAACCATAGCTGAGCGATTGTATGGTTTGTGTTACCTGTTTGCCTACCTCACCCATGCTGCTAAATGCCGGACACATCAGCACACCGGCAGTGATGGCGCCCACGACCATACCGAGGCCGGTGTATTCCGACAGGCCGCCAAAACCGAAAAGAATGATCATGGAGAGCAGCATAAGATTGCGCGGACGGCGTGGCAGCCAGCGGGATAGCAGAACGATCAACCAGCGGTAGCTGAACCAGGCCAGGAGTATGAATGCCATCACCCCCATGATGAGTCCGATGATACCTCCACCCACATCACCTGACTTCTCACCGATCCACACCGAGACAAGAGCAACCAGAAACACTTCGATCACATCATCCAGCACCCCGGCGCCTATGATGAATTCGCCCACACGGGTGCGGATGAGCTTGAATTCATCCAGGATCGGAACAATCACGGCCTCGGCAGTAGGCATGCGCGTTAATCCGATAACAAACGCCATTAGCCAGCCATAACCCAGGGCCAGCATGACCCCCACACCCATCAAAAACGGCACAAGCGTATTCAATACGGTGAGCCAGATGATGTCGCCACGCTGGTTCCGCATCTCCTTCAGATCTATCTGCAGACCGATATAAAACAATAGAAACAGCACGCCGAGTTCGGCCAAAAACGATAAGGGCACATGGAACTCAGGGGATAGCAAGTGGCCGCCCAGCGGTGTATAGCGCGCGACCATGGCGACAAACAAGGCGCCCAAAATTCCGGGGATGCGAACCCGCTCCAGTAATCCCGCCAGTAAATAGGTCAACGCAAAAAGCAGCGCAAGATCCAATAAAAGTTTGCCAACCTGGAGTTCAGTCATAGGGTTCCCTCAGCATTTCGATAACAAGCTTTATTCTCATTTTTTCAGGGTGAATTCCGCTATTGGTATCAGCAATAAGTATGCCGGAGGTAGGAGGCGACATTGAGTTAATCGATGGCATATTTTATGCTTTGGAAAGATATAAGCGTTGGGATAATTAATTTGGCAAGGATAGAGGAAGGAAGCCGTATGGTAATACTGCGACGACCGATAACGCAGTCCAATTTAATTATCTTAAAGCCTATATAAGGAAGTCGTTCGTATCTGTAACCCGATTACTTAGGAGGAAACCATGACAACACCACAACATTGCCCCGGTTTTGAACAGTTCAGGGAATTGGACGCTTTGACCTGCAAGTGTCCGGAATGCGGCGAGGAGATCGAATTTTTTTCCGATGAGTTCGACAAAGAACATGATTGTCCCAAGTGTGGCAAACCCGTTGATTTCACCCAATGCACCCTTTCCGGCAGGGGCAGGAAAGGCACGCCTCGATAATTGACGCAAGCTGCATTTATGGCTTGGCCCCGAGTGGTTCAGGCAACGGTATCAGAATCGAGAATCCGCCGAACGGAGAAGGACACGATGGAAAAAGGTGAAAAAGTGGCCCTGCTGGCCATCGGGGTCAATCTTTTGCTGTTCGCTATAAAATATGCTTTTTCAAACTTGTCCGGTAGTATTGCACTGAAGGCCGATGCATTTCATTCGCTGTCGGACGTCGTGGCATCTTCGACGGTGCTGGGCGGATTGTTTATCGCCAAGCGCAAAACCCGCTTATTTCCCTACGGACTCTACAAAGTTGAAAACATGGCCTCGGTCATTGTAGCGCTGGTCATCTTGTACGCCGGTTACGAAATCGCCATGGAGGCCACCCAAGGAGAGACGATTGACCTGCAAAACGTATGGCCGGCCGTCGCCAGCGTGGTGTGCGCCATCGTGGTCAGTTTTCTTTATTCCAGCTATGCCACTCGCGTCGGCAGGGAAATCAACTCTCCCAGTCTGGTGGCGGATGCCAAACATATCAGCATCGACATGTTCGCCAGCGCGGCAGTCCTGGTGGGCTTTTAGCCAGCTTTGCCGGAATTAAACTCGACCGTGTCTGCGCTTTCGTTGTCGTAGTCATCATCGCCTGGTCCGGCGGCAAGATACTCATCGACGGCATCCGGGTGCTACTGGATGCGTCTTTGGACTACCAGACGCTGAGCCTGGCGGAAAAGTTGATTGTCGCCGAACCGCGGGTGATCTCCATACAGAACCTGATGGGACGCAATTCCGGCCGCTATAAGTTTATCGAAGCCAACATCCTTTTAAAGGTGCATGAACTGGACAAGGCGTCTTTTATCGCCAACCGCATTGCGGGCAGCATCTCCGAACGAATCAAAAATGTGGATCGAGTGCTGATCCACTATGAGCCCATCAAAAAAGAAAACCTTATTTATGCCCTGCCGCTGGAAGATGATCTACAGCAGCAGATATCGGATCACTTTGGCGAGGCCCCCTACTTTGGCCTTACCACTGTCTGCCTTAACGACAACAAAGCCATCGGGCAGGAAATCTTGGCCAATCCCTTCACGCAGGTAGAACACGGCAAGGGCATACTGGTGGCGGAATTTTTAATCCGGCATTCGGTTGATGTGGTCGTCACTAAAGAGAGTTTTGCGGGCAAAGGGCCATTTTATGTATTCTCCAGTGCCGCCGTAAAAAATGTACTAACCCGGGAAGACACGGCAGAAAAAGCGTTGGCGCACCTGGGGGTACGCTACGTATGAGGAACACTTATGTGTACCCAGAATATAAATGCGGAGATTCAGAGATGCACCCGCTGCAGGCTTTCTAAAACCCGAATCCATGCGCTGTGCGGAGAGGGAAATGTGTCAGCCAAACTGATGCTAATTGCTCAGGCACCCGGAGAGAATGAGGATAGAATTGGAAAGATGTTTATCGGTCCTTCGGGAAAAGTGCTCGATGAGCTGTTGGAAATCGCTCATATTGACCGAAATAATATTTACATGACGAATCTCGTTAAATGCATGCTGCCCAAATACCGGCGGCCAAAGTCAGATGAAATTAACATGTGTTCCCGGTACCTGGATCGTGAGATCGAACTTATAAGCCCTGAGATACTGGCTCCGTTAGGTTATTTTGCAACCCGCTATATTTTAAAAAAGTATGACATTCCCATACCTTCCAAACCTGAATTTCGAAAACTATACGGAAAGGTTGTTGAGGCCGATAACAAAAAAATACTGCCTCTGCAGCATCCTGCCGCTGTCCTCCATGATGGGTCGATTAAAGAGGTGCTGGTACGAAATTATCAGAAATTGCGGCTGATTGCAGGGCCGCGACCATTAGGGCCGCGGAAATAAATAATGAAGGAAACATGTAAAGTGAATCCGGTGAGAAAACCGTCTGTGCCTCTGTTCGCTCCGTGAGAGACCCTTTTTATCTCTCACCCGGCTTGTCCCGCTCACCGGGCTTCGCTCGAAGACACAGAGGCGCTGAGTTTTTGGTCTAATATGCGATAAGGAAATTATCTCTGTGCGTCGACGTGCTCTGTGAGAGACTATTTTTACCTCTCTTCGGGTAAAGGGATGATAAAGACAGGTTTTCTAACGCGGCGCAGGACCCGTTTAGCAACACTTCCAAAAAAGGCCTGGCCTACGATGCCCTTTCCATGGGTTCCCATGACGATTAGATCGCAGTGTAATTCATCCGCTTTTTTTAGGATCTCATCAGCCGGATAGCCTTGGCAGACTTCTATTGAAACCACTTTATCGGCGGATTCAGGATGATCCGCAACTTTCTCATCGACAAATACCTTCAACCGCTTATTTATTTCTTCAGTAACGTGGGTGAGCCTTTTTTGCATGTTCTCTTCCAATTCCTTCTCATTAAAATAGAAACCGACCACATTTCCAGAAACTCCCATCATCATATAAATCACATGCAATATAGTGATCTCAGCATCGTATTTTTTGGCCAGGTTCAAGGCATAACCGAACGCGTAGGCAGAATTGTCCGACAGATCGGTGGCATAAAGAATTCTCTTGATATCCGGTGTCATTGTATTTCTCCTGTCTAGTAATTATACAGTTTTGTGTCAACGCTGTTCAATCCGTAACCATACCTCCTTTTTATTATCTTCTTTAATAGGCGAGGAAATCGAGGAACATGTTCTAACCAAATCGAAACAATGCTTAGCAATCATATGGAAAAATTGTTTGCGTGTGTACATAAGTTAAGTCTTTTTCTAATCTTAAACCAAATGCGAAGCATGAGTTATGCCACAAAAAAATTTGAGATAATATGGTGTTGATTCAATTGGTTAACGTGATAGAAGAAAAAATAATTTCATTGGGCGGCAATATTGTAGATAAATATCGAAATTCTATTTAGCAAAATTTCGAATCCCAAACTCAGACCGCTAAGAGCTGATTATGCAACCCAGGGAGGGCAGGTTGGTGTTTATTTCCTTATATTCCGTAGCTTGCTGCGCTAAAAAGCCGAGATGATAAATTGATAACTCTGAAGAATACGACACAAAGCATTATCATCGGCAAGCTGAGTTCTTATGCCAGAAAAAACGCACCAAAAAAGCCATGTGGGAACTCGAAAACATTTTTTAGAATCATTTACATTTTGAGGTATGCGGACGACATGTTGCTCAGACAAAACGTTCAACGGGCGCTATACCGTTGTGGGGCCTATCATCAGTTGTGCCGCGCTATCCCCCATGAGAATTCCGGAAAGTTTAGGGTCGACACCGAAGGGGAGCAACAGAATTGGAGCGAATGCTCCCGGCCCATCGCCAACGCCGCCATCTTTTACAACTCGTGCCTACTCTCCAAGCTGCTATGAACAAAAAAGATTCGGAACCCATCTCTTGTCCGCTCAGGTTCATATGTCTTGTA
>NZ_JASJGN010000155.1:0-4804 GCF_033791525.1 Desulfosarcina sp. | reverse complement strand
TGATTGATCGTGCCTTCGAATTTGTGGATTTCCTCCATGAGGATGGTAAAACAGCCATCCATGATTGAATGCATTTCTTCGGGATCGAGCTTTTCGGACATGGCCGTAAAACCGGCCACATCGGCAAAGAGCACGGTGACCAGTTTTCGTTCTCCCTCGATGGAAGCGCGGCTGGTTAGGATCTTGTCGGCCAGGAAACTGGGTGTGTAAGCAAGGGGTTGGCGATCCTGCCGGGGAGGGGTTGACCGGGAACCATCCAATCGTTTTCCACATTGGTTGCAAAATTTACTGTCTACTGTGTTAGGCTGGCCGCAGGCCGGGCATAGCGCCGCCATCGAACTGCCGCACTGGTTGCAGTACCTGGCAGATTCCAGATTATTTGTATTACAGGCAGGACATTTCATATACTGCGTTTCACATACATTAGGGGTAATTTTTCTTTAAGATATGATTCTTTGTATCGTAAACGAATTGGCCTCGAGACGATCGCCTTGGCATGTAACCAAAATATTTGGCCTACAGCGACATACCAATTATTTAGTCCCCGTAACCAGTTAGTCAATTTTTTGTTGAAGATCCTGGTCATTATCAATAGCTAACATTACGAATGGTGTTGTCCTGCACCGGCTCTGGAAATCGATATCCATCCTTACGGTGAACCCTCCCCGCGGCTTGCCGTGGGGAGGGTTCAATTAGGGCTCATCTAAGTTACAAAATTGGTTATTACCGGTAAAACTTTTATAAAGCACACAACTGACAATTCCTGCTTGACCCCCGCAACAAATCTATTCTATTTATAAATTATAGCATTTGTTCATACTTCCCCCCTATATACAGATTATCGCGATCGTTACCAAAACCAGCATCTGTCACCTGAGGCTGAACATTCAACCGATTCTGATCTTGTCATATTTTCGAAGGCATAAAAGCATACATCGTTGGAGGCCTTATGGCGGATCAAGACTACCAACGCAAACCTACTGCAATCTTGAGTGCTGACGTTGCCGGTTACAGCCTGCTTATGCGAGATCTATATCAACGGCATATACGTGTCGTCTAAATCATTTTACGACCAATCGGAGCCGCCTTCACTATGTGTGGACTGGAAAGCACTTGATCCACACACGACCATCACAATCTTCGGCTAGTTTGTATGGAAATCATCGACTTTGACATTAGTTCTTTCCTTGTTTTACCCTTGATAAATCAAGGTTCACGATTGCATCTAGTACCTACTATGGAAAATTGGATTTTCCATTCTCATAGCCGGATAGAATTTTTCTTTACCCTGCAAATATATGGAGTTTCCCATGAAAAGTTACCGAAAAGAGCTTTGGTTCGAAATCCCTACCCGCCGGGCCTTCATCAACATCACCGGCGACGTGCAGCAGTGCATCGACGAAAGTGGTGTCAAAGATGGCCTCGTGCTCGTCAACGCCATGCACATAACGGCGTCGGTTTTCATCAATGACGATGAATCCGGCCTGCATCACGACTACGATGTCTGGCTGGAAAAGCTCGCCCCTCACGCGCCGGTATCCCAGTATCGGCACAATGTGGGCGAAGATAATGCCGACGCCCATATGAAGCGCCAGATCATGGGCAGAGAGGTCGTGGTGGCCATCACGGACGGCCACCTGGATTTTGGAACCTGGGAACGGATTTTTTACGGTGAGTTTGATGGACGGCGAAAAAAACGGGTGCTCGTTAAAATTATTGGGGATTAGGTTGGGGGACGTGTTTTGGATCGATGCGGATTCATCGATTCATGTGACCGCAATCATTCTGCCGAGGCAGTTTGTAAAGCAGCTGTTTTTTCAATTTCCGGCATTATTGTATAGTTGAAGAATGTTGCCGGAGGTGCCCAATGAACGAGGAAGCTGTTTTTCAATGGCCCATGTTGCTGATTATTCTGGTAGCCTTGCTCTATTTTGAATTGATGCGTCGGCTGGACAAATACTGGGCCAACCGAACGCCCCTGTCAGATGAGGAGCGCCTGTGGAACCACGCTCGCAACCAGGGCATCAGCGAGTATGAGGTTTTCAATCGGGCGGCGGCCACGTGGACGCTCAACCCGGAAATTGCCCATTTAGATTTCAATGCCTATCTAAAGGCGGGCATTCTGCCGCACTATGTCCGGGACTACCTGCGCAAGTTGACGACCTTGTAGACAGTTCGTTCACCCACGTGCAATCGTTTTCCAAGCGCTCGACAGAGGAGATCCACGATGCTCGATGCTCTAAGAACAGCGGATGAACGCTTCGACGGCCTGCCCAATTTTCCGTTTACCCCCAATTACCTTGACAACCTGCATGGCTTCGAAGGGCTTCGCCTGCACTACCTGGATGAGGGGCCTGAAGCGGCCGGGACCACCTTTTTGTGCCTGCACGGCGAGCCGACCTGGAGTTTTCTGTATCGCCGCATGATACCGGTCTTCACGCGTGCCGGAGGCCGCGTGGTCGCACCCGACTTTTTCGGCTTCGGGCGGTCGGACAAACCGGTCGACCCATCCGCATACCATTTCGATTTCCATCGCAATACCCTGCTGGCACTCATCGCCCAGTTGGATCTGACCGATATCACCCTGGTCTGCCAGGACTGGGGCGGGATTATCGGACTGACGCTGCCGATGGCGATGCCCGAGCGATTCTCCCGCCTGCTGGTCATGAACACCACCCTCGGGTCCGGTGATCATCAGCTCTCCAAGGGATTCCTGGATTGGCGGGCCTGGGTTAAAAGGAACCCCGACCTCTCTCCGGGACGTCTCCTCAAGCGGACCTGCTCCCAGCTTTCCCCGGCCGAATGCAGCGCGTACGATGCGCCGTTTCCCGATGGCCGCTATAAGACAGGCGTACGACGATTTCCGGAAATGGTGCCGGATCACCCCGATGCAAATGGTGCCCGGCTGTCCCGCGATGCCAGGCGCTGGCTTGGCCAGTCATGGCGAGGCCGGTCGTTCATGGCCATCGGTATGCAGGACCCGGTGCTGGGCGCGCCGGTGATGCGCGCGCTTAAAAACGATATCCGTAATTGCCCCGATCCCATTGAAATCGACGAGGCGGGACATTTCGTTCCCGAATGGGGTGAAGCCGTCGCGATAGAAGCCCTGGCGGCATTCAATCGTTGACGGTTCCGTAATAAATCCGATTTCAGCGTTACGCTTTATCCCTCGTCACTGCGGCGTGCCGTAAGTACGCCTCATTCCAATGGATTGCGCAGGCCTTGATCTCACACTTTTTACGAAATCGTGTTCAATGTGCCTTATACACGTCCATCAATTGTTGAGAAATGAGGGAAAATAGACTAAGACGATATCGTGAATTAACCGAACCGGATCGACCATTTCAACGGCTCCGGCCGATAACACGTAGCTTGGCATGCCACTATGAAACCCATTTCCTGCCTGATCCTTTGCATTTTCTGCTTCGTCGGCAGCGCTGCCATTCATCCGGCCATGGCGCAGGAAGCAACCGCAGATCCGATGATCAGCCTGACGGCCCAAAATGAGCCCTTAGGTGATGTGCTTGAAACCATTACCCGGGACACCGGTTACCGGTTCAACCTCAACGGCAAGTGGAAGGCGCATCCGGTCAGTGCCACTATCAACGATCTGCCGCTGGAAAAGGGGCTCAAGCGCCTGCTGCGAAGCCTGAACCACTCGATCGTCTGGGAGTCAGACAAGCTCGTCACCATCACGGTATTCGGTAAAGCTGACCCCGGCGGTACCGGCGGCGCCATTTCGTTTTCATCGCCGCCCCAGAACTATCAGGAAGAAATCGAACCGCCTGCAGAGATCGAGCCTGCATCGACAGACGACCCCGAACCGGCCGACGCCGGAGCGGAAGCGGCGGAGACCGAAGGCGCTGCGGCGGAGGAAGCCAATCGTGAACCGGGCGAAGATGCCTCAGCCCCGGAAGCTGTCATCCCAGGCGACACGTCCACTGCGGAAGGCGCCGGGGCCGGCAATCAGCCTGCCGTGGAATGACCCAAGTAAGGCGATGCCGGTCAACCAGGCGTTGCCTATCGATTTTTCCCTGACTATTTCCAACCATCTTCCCGTACTCTTTGACGCTTCGTTTTGAGCCCGCGGTATGGCATTGTCAGGCTTCAGTGCTTACTCTAATCAGAAGTTACTGATCAGAAATAAAACACCGGCCATCACTGCAATCCATTCAGGCAACATCATCGGACAACCTGATGGCGGTGTGCGATATGCCGATGGGCGAAGGGACGGTCCGGATGAACCTACTTGAATCAGCCGATTTTATTTCACCCAGTCAGACGTCCACAAAAACACAAGAAACCCTGGACGCGCTGCGTTTTGACAACCGCTTCACCGGTGACCTGCCTGCCGATCCTGATCGTCAAAACCGGCGCCGTCAGGTGACGGGGGCGTGCTATTCTCTGGTCAATCCCACAACCGTGGCAGCCCCCCGACTGGTCGCCTATTCGCAGGAGGTGGCTAATTTGCTGGGTCTTTCGAAGCAAACCTGTGAATCCGATGTGTTCACCCAGGTGTTCACCGGCAACCGCCTGCTGCCGGGTATGCAGCCCTTTGCCATGTGCTACGGCGGTCATCAGTTCGGCAACTGGGCCGGACAGCTGGGCGACGGACGGGCCATCAACCTGGGCGAAATTATCAATGGGCATTCGCAGCGCTGGATGCTGCAGCTGAAAGGGGCCGGCCCCACGCCTTATTCACGAACGGCCGACGGCCTGGCGGTGCTGCGCTCCTCGGTGCGCGAGTTCCTGTGCAGCGAGGCCATGTTTCACCTGGGCGTGCCCACCACCCGTGCGCTGAGTC
>NZ_JASJGN010000154.1:0-20807 GCF_033791525.1 Desulfosarcina sp. | reverse complement strand
CCGACCCCAACGGGTTGAACATCGGTGATGGCGTTGAGCGGTCCGGTTGGCAGAACGCCCGGGGCAATGCCCAGTTCCCTGGCTCGTTTTCTCATGGATAGCATATTCACTCGATTCAGAATTGACGGATTCGTAAAAAGCCCGATGTCTGCGTTACGCTTCATCCCTCGTCACTGCGGAGTACAGTAAGTACACCTCATTCCTCGGGATTCGCAAGCCTTGATCTCGGGCTTTTTACGAACCCGTCAGAAAATCTAACTTTATACTAATCCAACAGAAAATTTGTATTTGATATTCTTTGGCGGTCAAGTACAATCGCCGTATACTCCGCAACGGTTGCCGATAACCCATGACGATGCTGTTTTGTATCATATGCCGTGACAGGGGATCCCGGCAACCTTGACGGAGTCGTAAAAAGCCCGATATCTGCGTTACGCTTTATCCTTCGTCACTGCAGCGTACCATAAGTACGCTGCCTACGGCACCCGCGATAGCGGTATTCTCAGGATGGAACATGAATGTTCGCCGTAAGGATCTTTATCGATTTGCCATTGGCTCACCGAAACTCGCTTTCGCGGCCCGCAAGCCTTGATCTCGGGCTTTATACGACTCCGTCGGAAATGCGACTTTTTACAGATTCATCAACCTTCATTTAATCGAGGTACCCCATGAACATGCGTATCGTTGCTGCTCCCAACGCATTTAAGGGCAGCATGAACGCCGTGCAGGCGGCGGAAGCGATGAAAACGGGCATCCTGGCCGTTATTCCCCAATGCGATGTCACCTGCGTCCCTGTGGCCGACGGGGGAGACGGGCTCATTGAAGTCATGCTTGCCGGATTGAGCGGGACACGGGTTGAGGTAATGGTTTCCGGCCCAAGAATGGAACCGCTTTCGGCACCGTTTTGCATGGTACCCTCTCGGAAGCTGGCCGTGGTGGAAATGGCCAAAGCCAGCGGGCTGGCCCTGTTGCCGAAGGCGCGGCATGACCCGACGCGCACCACCACAATCGGCACCGGCGAGCTGATTCGTGCGGCCATGGACAACGGCGCCACGCGAATCATCGTAGGGATCGGCGGCAGTGCCACCTGCGACGGGGGGATCGGCATGGCGGCTGCCCTGGGATACCGGTTTCTCGATGAAACCGGCACACCGGTCGAACCGGTGGGAGGTTCCCTGGGAGCGATCGCCTCCATCGACCGCCAGAATCTCGATCCACGGCTGGACGGCGTATCCGTGTCGGTGGCCTGCGACGTGACCAACCCGTTGACCGGCGACAATGGCGCTTCGGTGGTCTACTCTCCCCAGAAAGGCGCTTCGCCCGAGCAGGTCACCCGGCTCGACACGGGGCTGGCCAACCTGGCGCGGGTCGTCCAACTGGACCTGGGCGTCGCCATTGCCGATATGCCGGGAGCCGGTGCGGCAGGCGGCCTGGGCGGTGGACTGCATGCCTTTGTCGGTGCCGATCTGAAGCCGGGCATCGACCTGGTCATCGATGTGGTCGGGCTCAAAGACGCTATTGCCGGTGCCGACCTCGTGTTGACCGCCGAGGGACGGATCGATCGTCAAACCCGGTTCAACAAAGCCCCGGCGGGTGTGGCGCGAACAGCAAAGGCAGCCGGTGTCCCCTGTATCGCCATTTGCGGCGGGGTCGGTGACGGCATTGCATCGCTTTACGATATCGGCATCGATGCCGTCTTTTCGATCTGCAGCGGTCCGCAATCGCTGGCAGCGGTCATGCAGGACGCGGATGGTCTGCTGGCCCGGCAAACCGAGCAGGTGGTCAGAACTTTTCTTGCCGGGCGATGGGTGCGGCCGGCGGATCAGTATTCATAAAACAGCCGCTGTATTTCACCTAACCGGCGTTTTTTCAACAGCGCCAGCATCAGCAGGACCCGTGCCTTGGCCGGGTTGAGTTCATCCGAGGCGATAAAACCCATGCGGTCATCATCGATCTCCACGTTGCGCCCCACTTTCCCGGTGGGCACGCGGGAGCTGCGGACGATGATGACGCCATTTTTCGCCGCCCGGGCTGCCCGTTCGATGGTCGCCGCGTTCATGTTGCCGTTGCCATCACCGGCGACCACAATCCCCTTGGCGCCTTTTTCCATGGAACCGTCGATGAGGTCGGCCGGCATGTCCGCGCAGGCGTAAATGATATCCACCCGGGGTAGGGACCTGACCCCTTCCACAGAGAATTGGCTTTTATGGGTGTGTTTACGAAACGGCCGGCGGAAGTATTCGGTTTTACCATAATTGACCGTTCCGATGAGGCCATTGATCGGGGAAATGAAGGTTTCTACCGAGGTGGTGTTGGTTTTGCTCAGTGAATGGGCGCCGTGGATCCGGTCATTCATCACCACGAGCGCGCCACGCCCGGCGGCATCCGGATCGGCGGCGACGGCAACGGCGTTGTACAGGTTGAGCGGACCATCGGCGCTGATGGCGGTAGATGGTCGCATGGCCCCTGTCAGAACCACCGGCTTTTTGCTTTTAATGGTCAGGTTTAGAAAGTGGGCCGTCTCTTCCATGGTGTCCGTGCCATGTGTGACGACCACGCCGTCGACCCCATCGGTGCCCAACAGGGCGTTGATCCGGTTGGCCAGGTCGATCATGATGGCAAAGGTGATATCCTGGGAACCCACATTGGCGACCTGCTCGCCGCGGACACGGGCAATCTCGGTCAGACCGGGTACCGCGCCGATCATGGCCTCAACGGTCACCCGACCGGACGTGTACCCTGCCTGAGTCGCGGATTCGGCTGAACCGGCAATGGTGCCGCCCGTGGCGAGAATCCTCACACGGGGAGGTTTGTCAGGTTGGTGGTGGATGCGCTTCGTCTGCATGGCGTTACCCTACCGGAGTGTTGCCGGTTCGCGGTTGCTCATTAACGGTTTCAATTGTTGGTTTCCTTTTCGGTGATCTTTATTCGCCGGTGACCTGATGGGATGCGAAGCAGAAGGGATCTTTGTCCGTGAAGACGTCCAGGCCCATGCTGTAGGCGATGGCCAGGCACCTCGGCAGACCGGGTTCAGGCGGCAGTTGCGGCAGGCCCGGCTGCCTGTGCGATAGCGTTCGGCCAGATCAGTGTGATAAATGTCGTAAAGATTATGTTTGGTGATGTTTCCGACCAGCGAGGGAAATTTCCTGAAGGCGTGCACCTCGCTGTCCGGCTGCAGAGCCAGGAAGTTGAATGCCGCTCCGCAGCCGTGGCCGGTGCATCCGCCGAACAGCGCCTCGTTTTTTTCCTGATGAACAATGTTGATCAGGTTGTCCTTGAGCCCCATTTTCGGGTTTTTGTCAGTCGCCGCATAGTACTCCCTTAAAGGTGATATTTTCATTTCCCCCTGGGGCAGGAACTCGGCAGACTGATTTTGGCGATGAAGTAATGGTGCTGGTATTGAAATACCCTAATGGAATGAAATATCCTGATTATTGAAAAATATCAGATGGATTTTTGGATGTCAATCATGTGTGATACCGCTTGGTAAAACTGGCCCCGTGACGGTCATTTTGCTGATGCGCGACAGAGAGGTATCGCAACACGGGATGCAGGTCGCGTTTCGATTCGGGCGGGCCAACTGGCCTGGTGTGGTTGAACCATTTTAGTAGAGGCGAGCCCGAAGCGATGAAATGGCCGCAAAGATGGGCTCAGGCGATCTTGCCTTTGACAAGATTCATTGCCATCTGCTATAGATTATTGGAAAAATTAGCTCCGCCGGGGAATTGTTTCCTTTTTCATTCTGATCCGGCGTCGCTGGATTACAATTTTTCGACAGGCAACGGCCGGGAGACCTTATTTCTTTGATACCCGGCCATCGGTACGATACCTTTAGAAAAATAGAGGACGCGACAACCCATGGGGGTACCGCTGATCGAAGAATTGTTGACCGGCGACAGCAATGAAATCCGGGACATCGCCAAAAACGAGGCGGTATTGGTCGGATTCCTGACATTGGCCAAAGGCGTCGATGATCTGCCGGATATGAGCACCCGCTTCTATGAGGAGCCGCGCAGCCTGTACCAGGTGACCTCGACCGGCCGTACCATAGATGAACTGGTGGAAGTCCTCTCCTCCTTTTTCGGCTACCCGGCCAAGGCCCCCGGCAAAGGTCTTCCTGTTTCCCTGCGCTTCGACCCCACGGTGAAATTCCTGGGAGGCATCCGCAAAGATCAGGCCCTTTTCCTGAAGAACATTAAAACCGGCTCGTTTTACGGTGCCCTGTGGCCCTGGAAGCAGGACGCGGGTAAGATCGAAGTCCTCTTGGGATTCTGTTCACCCAGCATAAGCGATGAGGATTACCAACAGCTGGGAACCCTGGTTCAAAAGTTTTTAAGCAATAAAAAGATTGAAACCATTACCGATGTGGGTGGGCAGATCCACGGCATCAGCCTTCCCTCGTTTCTTCAGATGTCGGAAATGGAGGGCGCCACCTATGCGCTCAAAGTGTCCAGCGGCAACCGCACCGGCTATCTCCATCTTGAGGGCGGCAGCCTTGTCGCGGCGCAGGTTGAGGGGATGGCCGGCAACGAAGCCGCCTACCGGATTATCAGCTGGGACAATGCCGCCATTCAGATTGAAGCGGCCGATCCCGATCAGGTTAGAGAGATCCACGACCCGCTCATGAGCGTGATGATGGAGAGCCTGAAAATCAAAGACGAGGCCGGTGCTCAGCTGCCGCCACCGCCGTCCGATCGCCAGGCCCCGGCACGACCGTCCAAATCGAAGAAAGCCCCGCCGGCGGAGCATCCGGCAACGGTTGGAAAAACCCAGCCGCTAAAAGAGCCCGTGAAAAAAGCTTCGAAGCCGGTTCCGAAGAAGCCCGCCAAAAAAGCACCGTCCCAACCGCCCCCGCCGGAATCAATGGAATACCTGGAGCTATCGGAATTAGCGGACTTACAGGAATCGCCAAAACCGGCGGTGGCCGTACCCTTTGAAAAAAGCACCGACCATTCAGTGGGCAAGCAGGATCAGATGGGGAGGACCGGCAAACTGCTCTTCGTATTGGGGGTGGTGATTCTTTTTGCCATTGCTGTTACCGTCGGTGGATGGCTGCTCAAAAAGAGACAGCTCAATCGCCGGTACGACCAGTTGATCGCTGACCTTTCGGTCACCAAGGCGCTCGACGCCCAGATTGTGATGCTGATGCAATACATCAAAGCGCACCCTGAAGATGCCCACCGGTCGGAACTGGAGGGCCGGCTGAACGATACCCATGCCGAAATTGAAAAGCAGGACTATGAAAAAACCATTCTGGATGTCAATGACCTGGCAATTGACGAGAATTACGAGAAAAAAGCACTTTCCCTGTATACTTCCTTTGTAAAAAAGTTTCCCCAAAGCACCTATGCCGCACAGATCAATGAAGCCATTGGCGGTATCCGGAATTTGCTGGGAACCGCTTATTTCGAGGGTCTTAAAAAGGTTTCCACCACCGATTTCCTGGAGCGCCACGCCGCCTATCGTGAATATTTTGAGCAGTTTCCGGAAGGTTCGGAACGAAAGGCCGTGGAACGGATGATCAGCGATCTGGCCCAAGAATATTTCGGAGTCATCGAGAAGCAGACCGCCACTTGCGATGACCAGGAAAATTGGGACGGCTGCATCGCCCAATGCGACCAGTTTCTATCGGCTTTTACCAATGGGATTTGGGTAGAAAAGGTCAGGATGCTGCGCACCATGCTTAAAGATAAAAAGGAGGTCATGGACTTGACAGCCAAGTCGGCCCTGGTGGCTGATGACTATGTCAAGGCCAGAAAGATCTATCTCGACTATCTCGAAAAACGGCCGGATACCACTCAAAAAGAGGCCATCGCTGAGCGCATCAATGCATTGAATACCGACCTCGCCAGGCAGGAGGCATGGAAAAAAACGGCGGCCTATGCCACCAACCCGGACAACGACATTGTTAGCCGGATCCAGCGGCTGGACATGTATGTGGAGAACCATGCATCGGGGCCTTATGGCATACTCGCCAGAAACATGAGAGCGCAGCTCGACCCGGAACTTCAGGATGCCATTCGTGTCCAGCGGGCAGATGCGGCGCGACGGGAGGTGTTGGCCCGGCAGCAGGCTGAGCGGGCCCGGCAGGCTAAAGAGGCCCAGCGCATTCAGCGGCTTCGGGATCAGGTGGCCAAGCAACTGCGCCCCGTGGCGAGTCGGTTCACCGACCACCGGGACGGTACGGTTAGCGACAAGGTGACCGGGCTCACCTGGTGCCTGCTGGATTCTCACCTGGATCTCGAAACATGCATTCCCTATCAAACGGCCAAGGAATACGTTCAGGGATTGCGCACCGGTGGCCATTCGGACTGGCGTCTTCCCACGGCCGGCGAACTGGCCACGCTCTATAAAAACAGGCCTTTTTTCCCCGATAGCGGCGCCGCTTGGTACTGGACGTCTGAAACCTTTGTCAGGGGATATCACCGGGTGGTGGATGTGGTTACATCGCAGCCGGAAACCGTGTTCACAAGGAGTTCGAAAACCGAGGAAAGTTGCGGCGCTGTTCGTGCCGTACGCAAATAAACGGGGCTTTTTGCCGATCGATACGAGCGGCCTGCAACCGGAGCAGCAGGCAAGGGTGCACGGACAGGTACAGGTGGACAACAATTATTCATTGAAAAATTTTCCATTTGGGTTTATATCTGCTTCGTTTTTCAATGACCAAGTTCCAAGCTAAGAATTGAAGAGGGGGAAGCGTATGCGTAGCCTATCGTTTGTGGGGGTGGTGTTGTTCATCGGTGTTGTGGCCTGTGTCTCGTTGGGGGTCGCCATTGCCGGGGATGAAGAGATGTGTGTTCCTTTAGGGATCATCACCCTGGAACCGCCGGAATCGATGGAGGCCAAACGGGCCGCCGTGGATTTCCAGCATGGTCGCCATCTGGTTCTTGCCTGCAACAACTGCCACCATACCTGGAAAGGTGCAGAGCCCATCGTAGGCTGCATGACCACCGGTTGTCACGATCTTGACACCCTGCCCAGACGAGAAGGATCCAAGGCCATCGACAAAGATCAGGCGTTCCGATATTACAAAAACGCATACCATGGCCAGTGCATCGGTTGCCACAAAACCATGAAGAAGGAAATTGAGCAGATGGCCAAGAGCATGGCGCCAATCGATGGAAAACTGCCGGTCACCGGTCCTGTCGGCTGCATCGGATGTCATCCGAAAGAATAAAATGACGATTACTTTTTGAACCTACCTTGTAAAAAAATCCCCCCATCGGATGATGGGGGGATTTTTATTTAACCCCTCAGCATATAATAGATCAGCGGCAGGAAAATGGCCGGGAGCATGTTGCCGACTTTTATGTGGGTCAGCCGGAGCATGTTGATACCGATGGCGGCAATCAGCAGCCCGCCTACCCCGGACATCTGGGCGATCACACCGGCAGTCAGGTATGGCTTGAGCAGTGATGCCCCTAAGGTGATTGCACCCTGATAGACCAGTACCGGTGCGGCGGAGAAGATAACGCCGCTGCCGAAGGTGGAAGCGAAGACTACCGAGGTGATGCCGTCCAGCAGCGACTTGGCAAACAGGGTCTCATGGTTGCCTGCCAGTCCGCTTTCCAGTGACCCCACGATGGCCATGGACCCCACACAGAAAACCAGGCTGGCCGTTACCAAGCCCCTTGAAAAACCACCATCCGCCGATCGACTGATATGCTTTTCGGCGTAGACCCCCAGGGCTTCGATGTGGTCTTCGATCTGCATGGCTTCCCCCAACAGGCACCCGACGACCATACAGACGATGACACCGAGGAGATCTGTCGCATTCAGTGCCGAACGGACGCCGATGAGAATGACGGACAGGCTGATGGCCTGCATGATGGTTGTTTTATAGTTATCTTTGATACCTTTTTTAAGGAGCAGGCCAACCACGCCGCCTGCCACTATTGCCGCTGCATTCACAATGGTGCCGATCATGATGTACTCGCTTGCTTTCGGGGACGGAGACGCCCATCCGATAGAAAGTATGCAAGCCGGCAACAGGTGCCGGCTTGTGTGACAATGAATGGAATGGGTGGACCCTAAAGTGGTTTTCGGATTCCCCGTTCGAACAGTTCGAAGGCGGTGGCAAGGGTGGATTTCAGGTAATCCTTGTCTGAGCTGATAATTTTCTTGCTGGCTTCCCACAGTACAACGCCTGAGAACATGGACCAGAAGATGTCGGCCAGGGCCACGGGATGACAATCGACATAGATGCCTTTTTGCATCCCTTCTTCAAAAATCTTGGAGATGGCCCCGATGGATTTCTGGGACAGATCCTTTATCTCCTCCAGCAGCGAGTCGGAAAGGTTTTTCAGGGTCTCGCTGGATTGAAGGTGAAACATATTGATGATAATCAGCGGGTCAAAATCATAGACGTCGTACATGGCTTCCATGAGCGCGCTTAGCTTCTGGTCGGGTGACAGGGACGTTTCCTTGTTGACATGGGTGACGCGAATGTGGAGGTATTGGAGAATACGCAGTGACAGCGAGGCGTAAAGTTCTTCTTTGTTCTTAAAATAGAGATAGAGGGTGCCCGGGCTCAGTTCCGCCTCTTTGGCAATATCCTCCATGGTCGCCTTGTTGAACCCCTTTTCTGAAAATACCCGTTTTGCGGCAACGATAATCTGCTGCCGCCGCCGCTCCTTTTCTCTTTCTTTTCGTTCCTGAATACCCATGATGCAATTGTTTCCTGAATGTTATTTATTAAGAAAACGTCTCTACAATGAATAATGTTGGCAGGGTCAAGGGAAAACTCCTGAATCTTCTCGAGACCCTGTTGTTGCATATTGATGGCCGGCAGCGATGGCGTGGACCAGTAACAAAACAAAGAAAATTAAGTCTATAAAGAAAAAAGTCAAGAGATGCGAAAGGCGCTGTGCCGGTATAAAACACTGGCTATACCGGAAACGTTTAGGACGGGTTTGTTTGCGTCCGTTAAGGAACTGCGGTTTGCGTTTTGCGGCTACCCCATAAATACGGACAGGGTGTTGTTGCGGGCGTTGACGTGCTGGATGGTGACCTGCACCAGATCCTCGGGTTTCAGGTGGATGCCGCTCGACTGGGGCAGGGGGCATTCGATCATGTAAGCCTTGAGCAGGATGGAATAGGCATTTCTCCGCCGCTGCAGGACGATGGCCTCTTCTTTGCCACCAATTCGTCCTTCCAGGTGTTTGAGCAGCCAGTAGCGGTTTCTGCGAAACTGGATCCGCCCCACATCGGCCATGGGCTGGGCCAGCTGTCCGATAATGTCCTCGATCTCCTTTTCGGTGTATGCCGTTTCAAGGCCCAGAACTGCCCGAAGCTGGCGCTGCGTGACCAGATCGAAATACTTCCTGATGGGCGAGGTGGCGGTTACATAGGCATCGAGGCCCAGTCCGCAATGATGATCCGGACCTGATCTCAGCACAAACCGGTTGAGCAGCTTTCGCTGCATCCAGTTTTGAAACAGGGAGCCGGTACCGTTTTTTAGAATGCGGTCTTTGGGCTTTGGCTGCGATCTGAAAATAGCCGGCGTGTTGTTCTCCGCAAGAAAACGGGCCGACAGCCAGTTGGACAGGATCATCATTTCGGCGATCAGCATTCGGCCAGGGCTCTCCCGGTTTACCCGATTGACCACGGGAATGCCGGATTCATCCAGCCAGATGTTGATTTCAGGAAGGGTGATCTGGATGGCGCCCTGGCCCAGGCGTTTTTCCCTGAATCGGGTGGCGATGTTGTAAAGCGTCCCGATGGCCTCGCCCTCTTCTGCACTGACGTTGGCTTCGAAATAGCTGAGCTGATGGTCGACGCGAATGATGGAGGGAAATATGTCGTAGCTGAGGATGTCGCCAGTCAGGCTGATTTTCACCATGGTGCTGATCGCTGGCCGGAGATGATCTTTTTTGAGGCTCAATCGGTTTTCTGCAAGCAGGGGGGGTGCCATGGAGATCCGGTTGTCCGGCATATAAATGGAACTTCCGCGCGAGCGGGCCTCCCGGTCCAGCAGGTCCCCCTTTTTGATATGCTCGGCCACATCGGAGATATGGATTCCCACGAGAAAATGATCGTCCCGGGTTTCAATGCTCAGGGCATCATCAAAATCCAGGGTGGATTGACCATCGATGGTGATAGTGGTCAGGTGGGTGAGATCCACCCGGCTGCTGTCTTTGAACGTGCCAGCCGTTGCCGCTGGCACAGACTGGGCCCATTCGAGGACTGGCTGCGAAAAATCAGTGGGGATTTTATAGCGCAGCAGATCCACATTTTCGTCCGGCGTCCAGACCCCTACGGCCACCAGATGATTGAAGATGGCTTCAGATGAAGTCAGATCGGCCCTTTTCATGATCGTCCTGGCCGCATCGTAATCGGGGCTTTCTTTATCGAACAGGTAAAATGATTTGAATTTTTCCGCCAGCTCCCGGTGGCATGCCGGCGGCTGAGCGGTCGATCCCGACTTCACAGACTGGATCCATGCTGCACCAGCGTCAATGAGTCGATTCCTGCGGGCGGCTTTTCGTTCTATGTCGATGATGGCTGCCACCTGTTCTTCAGTGTGGGGTAGGAATCGGTCAGGCTTGAACCTGAAATAGCGCCGGCTTTTAAACAGGGCCCGGATTACTCCCGATTGGTGATCATCGTCCTCTGCCGTCGGGAAACACAGGCCGGTCATGGTATCCAGATCGATCCACGTCTGTTCCTGGTTGAGGACTTCCCAGAGCGCTTCGATCTCGATCTCATCGGCAATGGCACTTCGTTTGATAGACAGCTCCCGCAGCGAATCCACCAAACGGTTCCTGCCCGCGGACATGTCCAGACGCATGCTTCCCCTGTGAGACAGCCGTTGGGCGGCCACTTTGACCTCCCGGTTGTGTTCGGTCAACAGGCGGAGCCTCTGGTTACCGCCTTCCATCACCACCGTGCAGATGATTTTTTGATCGTCAATATATTCTACAATTTCACCAGATTCCATAGCTAATTGTATTAGCAATCCCCCTGGTGAAAGTCAATGTGCGGACACGATGCGACGATTGTCCATCGGCCAGAAGACCAAAAAAATCTCCTCGCGGTTTATAAAAAAAGGCAGGGCCGCAGGCCCTGCCTTTATGGGTGACGGATCGATGGCGTTTTTTATTTTACAGCGTCTTTCAGTGCTTTTGCCGGTACGAACTTGGGAACCATTCTGGCTTCAATCTGGATTTCGGCTCCGGTCTGGGGATTGCGGCCGGTGCGGGCTTCACGCTTGGCGGTCTTAAAACTTCCAAAACCGGCGATCTGAATAGGCTCATTCTTTTTCAGGGCACCCGTGATAGCGGAAAAAACACCATCCACGACTTCCTGAGCCTGCTTTTTGGTAGAAACGATCTGGGCCACTTCGTTGATTAAATCACCTTTATTCATTGATATTCTCCTCCATTTAAAGTGTAAACATAAGGACCGTTAAGGTGGCCACCTATATCTGCAAATGCCCTGTCAGTCAAGTGATTAAACGGTTTTCGGGCGTAATCCCGAAAACCGCCGGCCGTCTGTTTATCCTTAGGCGCCCGCATCTGTTATTCTTTATAATGGCAAGTCATGGGGGGATCCGCCTTATGGAATTTGCAACTATCCGAACCTTGCCAATTGCTATGCACGGTGAACGATTTTGGTATATTAGTAAGGGGTCGGCAGGTCTGGCATTATGAATCGATTTCCATGGGCAATGGGTATTTTATGCCACAATGAACGTCGACGATGAATCGATTGGGTCTATGCGACTATTATTTAACCATCTCATATAAATAGTAAATTGTTCAATTTTCGAGTCATTTTTCAAGATGGCACCATCATTGCTGATAAGCTTCGTGTGAGGCGGCATCCTGAATATGATTGGTGTGCCAGTGGAAATCGTGCTGTCGATGGTTGCGGATCTGAAATTGAACTGCCTGCGTTGAGCTTCCCGCCGCTTCACTACTCCTGGTGTGACCCACCTGGCGTTCATTTCCAGAATCCTTTTCTGGCAAACGGATGGTGCCGCCCCCCTGGCGGTGGAAAGGAAGACAACCGATGGCCATTAATTTCAAGATTTTCCAGCACAAAAACAGCAATAGTGTCCACCTCACCCTCGACGGAGATTTCGATGGGACATCCGCTCATGAGTTGGTCAATACCCTCAAATCTTACGGACCGGACGTGGAGCAGGTCTTTATTAATACCAACGGATTGAAATCGGTTCATCCCTTTGGTCAGGTCGTCCTTCATCGCAATCTTTCCGGCCTGTGCAGCCGTTGCAGGAACCTGGTGTTCATCGGCGACCATGGCCGGCGGCTGTCCAGGCCGTGGGTTCAATAACTTTCAGGCAGTGCCGGGCGGACTTTAAACACCCGCTCTTTGCGAATCTGTACGGTTCCCGGTTTGGCGCCGCGAGGTTTGGTGACATGGCGGGCCAGGGTTCCGGAAACCGCGACGACCCCGCCACCCCGGGCTTTGCTGTGGTAGGCTGCAATGGCGGCGGCCTGGTTCAGGGTATTCCGGCCCGGCATCCGACCGTCGGCGGCTATCAGGACTACGTGACTGCCGGGCATACCGCGCACATGGAACCACCAGTCGTTGGGGCCGGCGACCTTCAGGCTGAGGCGATCGTTGTCCGCATCGGTTTTTCCTGCCATCACCCGGTGGCCGTCAGGGAGTGTATATTCCCACACGCGTGGCGGGTCGGGCCGATGTACGCTGCTTTCGGGTCGATCTGTCAACGGTTCCTCCTTTTTCCAATCCATCAGGGCCACAGGGTATGCCGACGGCGTAAGAAATTCAAAGGATTTTCCCTGGGAATTGACACGGTGAATGGGGGCGGATAAATTGGAGCAGGATCAAGCGCCAGTGAGATCATCAATGTCCTCTTCTACCATCTTAGAACCGTGTCTTGCCATATCATTGGTTTAAAATGCATGCATAGTCAAATTTTAACCGTGCTTCTCGGGCTCGCCATCTTGACGGGCGCAGGCCCGGTGGGTGCCGATATGGTGATTCTCAGGTCGGGAGAGATGTTTCAGACCCCAAGCGCGTGGAAGGAAAACGGCACCGTCAACTATTATAAAGATGGCCAGTTGGTGAGAGTCGATGAAAAAGAGGTGGCTCGGCTGATTCAATCACCGACGCCGATTGAAGATAAACCGCCTTCCGAGCAACGTCCGGCCGCCGATCTTAGACCCCCATCCGACCTTCCTGCCGCCGGCCATCCCCTTCCACACCCACCGGGGATCAGTGATGACCCCGGGTACCTTGACCTGAGATGGGGCCAGCCGCTCTCCCAGTTTGAAGGCTTGGCACTCGTGGGAACCGATCCCGCATATGGAGGCGTGAAGCAATACTCCCACATACAGCGGAAAAAGCGTTTCGGCCGCGCGGGTGTGGACAATATCTTTTACGGGTTCTGGCAGGGGGGGCTTTACACCATTCTCGTAGAGACCAGCAATTATGTGGATTTCATGGAACTGAAGGCTGAGGTTTTCCGGCGTTACGGTGAAGGCGGGCAGGAAGGTGACCATGAAGAAAAGTATCGCTGGTCGGGGAAGGGTTCCGACCGGCTGCTTTCCTACGATTTCGACTCGGATACGGGTTATTTATGGATGCGCTCCCAGGCCCTGCACGAAAAGGTCCGGGCGCGCTATCCGGAGTAACAGCTCCATCGTCGCGCCAGTCGTCTAATTCCTCTAAGAAGATGCGATCACCCGATATGCATGGCTGTGAAGCGTGCTTACCACAGCCGGACGGATTCGATCAGGGCGCTTGTTGAGGCCTGAGCCGGCCGATGACGTTCACCGGACCGGGAATCAGCCCTTGCCGGATCATGATCTGCTCAGTCTGTTGCCATGCCGTTGTATCGATATGGCCGATGGGGATGCCGGGGTCGGGTTGGATCATCTGACGGGTGGCCGTCAGTTGACGGCGCATGACCGCTTCCGATGTATCACGATCGTATTTTGCCACTGCCCGGATAACCGCGCTTTCGTTGGACGGCGCCATGGCTGCCTGCCATCCGGCCAGCAGTGCCCGGGTGAATCGGCCCACTGTTTGCGGATGGTGATCCATCATTTTGGTTGAGGTAACGACGCTGTTGGCTGCGAACCGAACCCCATGTTCGGACGGATCGAAAAAAGCCACCCGTTCGCCACCGGCCGCAAGCTTGTCCGACAAAAAGATCCCCTGGGTGTTGCGGTAAACCGGCCAAATCGTCACCTGATTTTGAAAAAAAGGTGTGTAGTCGTACCGAACGCTGGCCAGGCGAACCTGATTGTCGTCCATGCCGACGGTGGCTAGCAGGGCCCGCATGATGGTTTCGTCGTTGCCGCCGTAGGTGATGCCCACCGTCCGGCCCGCCAGATCCTGGATCCGTGTCAGGGAAAAGTCATCTGCCCGATAGATCCACTGGAGGGGGTTGACCTGAAACAGCTGGGCCAGCACGACCACCGCCGCCCCTTTGGCCAGTGCCCGAATCACCTGGTCCGCCGAGGCCACGCCGAACTGGGCATATCCGAGTTCCAACTCCCGGATGGCATCCCGCTCCGGGCCCCCGGCCTTGACCACGACTTCCATTCCTTGCCTGGAAAAAAAGCCCTGATCCAGCGCAAATACGTCCCCAGCGGTGCTGGCATTGATCAGCCATTTCAGGCGGTAGGCAACTTTTTCTTGTGCCAGAGCCGGGTTGGCCGAAATTAGGCTGCTGCCGACGACACCCAGCAGAATCAAAGCGGTAAGCCAGGGATGTGCAAGGCGTGGATTCATTGTGCAACCTCCCTTCAATGTGCAAAGACTATCCGGCCGCCCAGGCTTTTTTCAAACCGGCACCCAGCAGTTCCAAAATGCCCTGGTACAGGGAGAGGGTGATGCCGATGATAAACAGGGCCACCAGAATCTTGGACAGATCGCTCTGGTACAGGGCGATGCGAATGCTGTAGCCAATACCGGCATTGGCCGCGATGAATTCGGCCACGATGGTACCCGCCATGGCCAGGGTGGCACTGCCGGAAATAACAGTGGTCAGCTTGTGCAGGTTCTCGAAGGCCCGGATTTTCACTTCGAGCTGCCATCGCAGCCGGCCCGTCACCCGATAGAAATGTTCGATGTCGACCACGGGCTCGCTCATGATGCCGATGACCGACAAAAGCAGAGGGAAATAGCAGATCATGGCGGCGATGAACAACCGGGTCAGGAATCCATCCCCCAGCAGAATGAAAAGGATCGGTGCGATGGCCACAATGGGGTAAGCCTGCACGTTGTAGGCCGCCACCTTGATGAAAGAACCGAACCAGGTGGCCCGGCGTCCGGCCACGCCGACGCCCAGGGCCATCAGGATGGACAACACCTGGCCGATGACGGCCACGGCAAAAGTATCCAGCACATCGCCCACATAACGGGAAAATTCCGCCTGTCCCGTGAGCCAAACACCTGTGGGCCCCGGGATTACGTAATCGGAAAGATTCAAGACGAGCTTGATCCCGAACAGCAGGCCGATGCCCAGCAGGTAGACGATGAAAAACTGGAAGATTCGCCTATGCAGCATTCATGATCTCCAGCATGGAGCGCTCCAAGTCGGTTTTGTCCAGGGGCTGGTCTTCACGGTGATCCTGCCCGCTGATGCAACACGTCTGGGGCGATTGGTGAGCCCCGCGAAAGACGACGATCTGGTCACAGAACCGGGCCACTTCCACGACATTGTGTGAAATGTAGAGAAAACCGGCTTCCGGGAAGATCGATTTAATTTTGTACAAGATGGCCTGCCGGGTGGGTTCATCGACATTGGCCAGGCTTTCGTCCATGATGAGGATGCTGAAATCCTGGAGAAGGTACCGCAGCAGGTTGACCCGGTTGCATTGCCCCATGGAGAGTTGGGAGTAGCGCATGTCCATGAGTTTGATCAGGCCGAAATGGTGTATGAGTTCGTCTCTCAGCAGCCGACGGCCCGGGGGGGTGGTTTTTTCCAGGTGCCTGCCCACCGGTGACCATCCCGGCAGCCGCTCGCGGTTGTATGTATACAGACAGCGCATGTCGCCGATGGCCTTCACCCGCCCCGAGAAGCTATCGATGTTGCCGGAAATAATTTTGGCAAGGGTCGTCTTTCCGATGCCGGACGGCCCGAACAGGGCGTGAAAGCCCGGCTTGTCAATGGTCACATCGAGGCCATCGAAAAGCGGGGTCTCTGCGCCCGGATATCGAAAAGTGATGTCATGGCAGGCGATCATTTTCTCACACAAAAAGAATCCACCATTTCGAAAAGAGGACTCGAGGATTTTTTGTTTGACACAAATATATCTGTTCAATATCATTTAGAATTAGAATTTTCCAGTCATATCCTTAACATCAACGGGTAGATGAACGAATCCCCAATAGGCAAACGATATTGGCCGACCGTGGTTCTGGTTTTGACCACGGCAGCGGCCCTGGCAGTGTGCCTGCTTTTCTTGGTCTATCTGTACCTGCCGCAGCTGGTCACTGACCGGCTTCCCGTGGCGCAGATCCGGCGCCTGGGATTTGCGGATTTCTCGGGGCGGATCTCTACAATTGGCCTGTTCCAGACGGTGGCCGGACCATTTGTTTTCGGCCATGCCGACCAACCAGCCCTTTCCATTGGTTCCATCACCATTGGCTACACGCCGGGAGAACTGCGCCGAAAGAAAATTCGCCGTATTCGCATCAGTGATGTGACGGTCAACGGAACCCTTGGTCCGGACGGGTTGGCCTTGCCGGGGCTGGACCCAGCCACGCCGGCGAGAAAGGCGTCGGTCGACAAGTCAGGTTCAGACGCCGTGTCCCCGCTCGCGGGCATGGCGGTGGGGAAATTGGAAATCCGCAGCGGTATGGTCAACTTCACCTGGCACAACGCGACCTACAAAATTCCTTTTGAAGCAGATTTGAAACCAGATGGAAAGGATATGATGAAGTTGGATGTCCATGTGCGCCTGTTCCCACGCGACCAACTCCTGGCGCTGGCTGCAAAGGTGGACATGGACGACCAACAGGCAAGGGTAAGTCTCGACGGCTCCGCCATCTCCCTGGATCCTTTCGCCGATTTGATTCATCTCATTGCCGGACTGGAGGCCACCGGGAAAGTGACCGTTCAGACTCACGCAGTGGTGACATGGACCCCTTTTGCCATCTCCAAGGCGAATATCGACCTGACCTGGCACAGCGGTCGGCTGGCCTATGCGTCAGCCACCATTGAACCGGGGCGAGACGAGACGCCGGCTACCCTGTCGGCCGGATCCGAGGATTTCCGGACCTGGCAGGTCAGGGCCGGTGGGGTACAGCTTCAGACGCCGGCACCCGTGGCCATGAACATGCTGGCCGCAACCGTGAATCTCGGTGGAGACTTACGGGCAGCGGCGGGTAAGGCCGAATTGACACTCCTGCCCTGGTCCATTGACCGCCCGACGCCGGTTTCCCTGAAAGCCAGCGCCTCCCTGCCGTTGACATTCGATGTCACCCAAAAGGCTTCGGGGGAATGGACCGCCGGATTCAGTACGACTGGAAACAACCCGAGCACCCGATCGGATCCGCTGGATATGACCATTGCCGGAGCAAGTATCCATGGCGGTTCGCCCCGCTTCAGCCTGACGGCAAAGGGTGACGGGCAGGGTGGGGCCGCCGACTGGCAGTTGGACCTGAAGGAGATTCGGGCAATCGCCGCCGGGACCATCGTCAACCTGCCATCGGCCGACGCGAGGGGAACGCTGCAGTTCAAGCATGAACCGCATGACCCGGCTTGGACCGGTCACGCCCGGGTTCAGCTTCCCTCCCCGACTCTCGATGCCAAGGGCATGGCCGGTCAGCTCGATGCCTTGACCCTTTCCGCCCGGTTTCAAAAGCAAGGGCGCGATGCGCCGGTTGTCGATGCCCGGCTGCAATGCGCCAATGGCCGGTTTTATCACCTAGACAGTGGTCTGCATCTTTCAGGGGGGCGGCTGGACCTTCCTTTTCGTTCGGGCCCCAAGGCAAGGGGCAGTCAAGGCACTTTTTCCGTTGCACGGGTCGATCTCAATAAACGTGCTTTAGGAAAAATAAAGGGTCGGATCTCCCAGACCAATGATGCCTATACCTTTACCGCTACCCATGACAGTGACCGGTTTCCGGGAATGGCCGCGGTCCTTGCCGGCAACGTGCATATCAACCCGACCCGCTTTGGAGATGCAGACTTTACTTTCCAGATTCCATCATACGAGCTGCCGGCTGAAAGCGACCTGGGGCGTTTCGTCCCGGAGGCAAAAGGGGTGACGCTGTCCGGAACAATTTCTGCGCAAGGCAAGGGGTCGATCTCTTCTGCAGGCATCCACGGCGATGTCGATCTTGCCATGAAGGGCGGCGAACTGCGGATGACGGACAAGAAAATCACGGTGGCGGGGATCGATGCCAACCTGCGTTTCCCGGAACTGCCGCGTATTCGCAGCGGTCCTGCCCAGCCAATCCGGTTTTCGCGCGCCGCCATGGGCGGCATCGTGATGGACGGGGGCATGTTCGATGTCCAGGTGGAATCGGAGAACACGCTTTTTATCGAAAAGGGCCGTCTGAACTGGTGCGGCGGCAAGGTGGACGCCCAGGCGCTGCGGATCACGGCCGGCAAACAGGACTACCAGGTGAGCCTTTACTGTCAGCGTTTGGGCCTGTCCCGGATCCTCGAACAGCTGGGGACGGTTAACGCCAGGGGAAGCGGCACGGTAAACGGCAGGATTCCCATCGCCTACAGCAATGGCCGCATTCGTTTCGATGACGGGTTTCTCTTTTCCACCCCCGGAGAAACCGGACAGATTCAGCTCAGCGGTACCGAAATGCTCACCCGGGGAATTCCGACCGGAACACCTCAGTTTGCCCAGGTGGAATTGGCCCAGGAGGCGTTGAAGAACTACGCCTATACCTGGGCCAAGCTTGGATTGGCATCTGAAGGTGAGGATTTTGTCATGCGCCTCCAGTTTGACGGCAAGCCGGTCAACCCCTTGCCTTTTATTTATAAAAAAGAGATTGGCAGCTTCGTTCGCGTCAAGGCGGGTGCGCAGGGGTCAGTCTTCCAGGGCATCGGCCTCGATGTGAACCTTAGACTTCCCCTGAACCAGCTTTTGCAGTATAAAGACATCGTCAACATGATTCAGTAGGAGACATCTCATCTTTGAGATACCTTCCCATAAAGGAGAACCGCTATGCTGAAAAAGGTTTTGCTGCCGGTGGTGGCAATCGTATGGGCCTTATGGGGCCTTTCATCCTGCGCCACCCGCCACGAGGTCGAGGTGAAGCCGGTGGAAATCAAACCCATCCACATCACCATTGACGTCAACGTGAAAGTGGACCGGGCCCTTGACGATTTCTTCGGCGATATCGACGAAACCGCCGAAGCGATCAAACCAACCGAATAAGACCGGTGACAAACGGTGTTTTTTTTGGAAATGAAAGGACGATTGAGATGAACCAGACACGATATCTGTGGTTTATGGCAACGGTTGTTGTCGGTGTGTTTCTCTTTTCAGCCTCCGCATGTTGCGGTGATATAAAACAGCGGATGAAAGACCGGCTGCCGAGAATTATCGAACTCAAGGCTGCCGGCATTATCGGCGAGAACAGTCAGGGTTTGCTTGCCTTCGTCGGCGGTGACAGGCAGGAACAGGCGCTGGTGGAGGCTGAAAACAAGGACCGGCAGCTGGTATACAGGGCCATTGCCCAGCAGCAGGGCACCACTGCCGCGGTCGTCGGCCAGCGTCGGGCGCTGCAGATTGCCGAAAAGGCCAAGCCCGGGGAGTGGCTCCAGGATGCGGGCGGCAAGTGGGTTCAGAAATAACCCGCCAGATCCGATTAGACATTCAATTAAGCGCCGGCGGGGGCCGGTTGGAGGCCGTCTGGATTGGCCCCGGGCCCCATAAAGCACCCACCCTGGTATTCCTTCACGAAGGGCTGGGATGCGTGTCTCTATGGAGCGACTTCCCGGCCCGGCTGGCCGAAATCACGGGCTGCGGGGCATTGGTTTACAGCCGCTTGGGATACGGCGGTTCCGACCCTTGCCCGCTGCCGCGAGGTGTCGATTTCATGCACCACGAGGGCTTGAGGGTGCTGCCCGAGGTTATTCGGCAGACCGGCATTCTCGATCACCTTCTGGTGGGCCACTCCGACGGCGGCTCCATCGCCCTGATCCACGCCGGCGGTAATCCCTGCCCGGGCCTGAAGGGGGTGGTCACCCTGGCCGCCCACGTTTTTTGCGAAGCGCTCACCCGGCGAGCCATCGAAGCCGCACGCCAACGCTACCTCAACGGGGATCTTAAAGCGCGTCTATCCCTTTACCATGGGGAAAATACCCATTGTGCCTTCTGGGGGTGGAACGATGTCTGGCTTGATCCGGATTTCAGGCAGTGGACGATCGACGCATTCCTGCCGGCCATTCGTGTACCGGTGCTGGCTGTCCAGGGGCAAAATGACCCCTACGGGTCACAGGGCCAGATTGATCTCATCCAGGCCAAGACCGGGGGTGCGGTGGCTATTGATGTGGTTGCCGACTGCGGTCACGCGCCCCATCTGGAAAAAACCGATGCCGTGCTGACAGCCATCTCTGATTTTATGGTTGAAATACGAATCTGATCAATTCTTGAAAAAGTGGGTGGTGCTTTGGAGACACTTCCGTCGGAAACCCCGGAGGTGTTTGTCCCTGGAACTGAAAAAAGGTAAACCCGGTCTGTAACGGGTTTACGGGGCGGCGGGAAGACGCTCCATCACCTTGCCATTCTCGTCCAGTACAAAAATCAGGAATCCGTTCTCAGCGACTTGGCTGACAAGGTCCTCGTAGATGATGGCCTGCACTTCATATTTTCCCTTTTTTTCCAGGTGCAGAT
>NZ_JASJGN010000153.1:0-46013 GCF_033791525.1 Desulfosarcina sp. | reverse complement strand
TGCCATCGAAGATGAAGCCATGAAAATCGTCACTGAAAATATGTCTGAGAAAGTCCGAAGTGGACTGACTGTGATCATTTCAATGGCCAGATATCGGGTTGATATTAGAGAGTAACCACTACCCCAAACAATTTTCTAAAGTCCAAACAAAACCTGCCGATCTCTATCGATGGGCACGCGCCACAGCACAGATCTCTCAACCCGCATTGCCTTGAGTCGTGCCCGTCCATTTTTAGCCATGACCCCACATTATTTTTTCCATGGATAAGTATCTCACTTATATTGGCACAGAGGGACTCGGGCATCATTGCTCGCAGAATGGTAGAACCGTTTTCGACATCGTTCACCTAACCGTAAGGTTTTGATCGGTTAAACCCATTTTCCGATTATTAATTAAAATAACAAATATTTAGGTTGCTATCTTTTTGAATATGCTTATTTTGTCTTAATTCAATTGAGTCCTGCGTGTAATCGGTGGGGCGGTTTCTTTCTGTAGGAACAATCCATTTGCCAAAGTGGCACCCTCCAGTTTGCGACGTTGAAAATTATTAATAATTAGGAGGATGTTATCATGGCTAATGGGACTGTTAAGTGGTTTAACGACTCAAAAGGATTCGGGTTCATTGAGCAGGAAGATGGAGCAGATGTGTTTGTTCATCATTCAGCAATCAATGCTACCGGTTTTAAATCACTCAATGACGGCGACCAAGTTTCCTTTGACATTGGAGAAGGACCAAAAGGTCCTTCCGCTACTAATGTCACTGTAATTTAATCTTAAGTTCTGAATAAATTGGGCATCCCTTCCGACATTGAGGGGATGCCTTTTTTTTGCTGAATATATTCGAGACCGGACTAATACACAATCAACCCGTCCACCAGTTCAAAACACTCAGCCGGCACTATCGCGATAGTAGCCGTCAATCCCATCTGCCAGCCCCGATACCGATCATCCAGATCCAAAGCCACTGCACCGGGCAGAGAGCTAAACTTTCGGGTGAAGTCGCACTCATTTGGATTCCCATCTAACATCTGACCGATTGACCACATCTTTGTCGAAGGCCGTTCCCGTGTGATGTATTCCCGGATCGACAGATGTTTATTCGGGACCTGGTCTTCCCATTCCAGCTTTTTCAACGTGTGAAGGCTTCCCACGATTACCAGTATTTTGGCCGATAGATTCCTATTCAACACTATCAACAATGACCGTGCCATCCATTCATCACGGGAAACAGTTCCTTTGTACATCGAACTGGGTAGATCGATGGCCACCGGAATTGGTCCACCGGATTTTCGAAGCACTTGGAATAGGCGTCGGTACTCTGGGCTATCGATTTGAGTGTGGAGCTTGATGTCATCCAGACCTTGTCCAGTCTTCATGAAGACATCTATCTTTTCTTGCTGGTCAGACGGTATCTCAAGGCCTATATGGGACACACCCCAACCTTTAAGGGATGGGGTAAGGTCAGCTATAAAACTGAGAATCTCAGGCTTCTTGTGCGTTGTTCCCAGAAATACGATGTCGTTTTGCTGGAGTTTGGAATGGAGGTAGTCAGCGGGCGGGAACAATTCACTGGTGGCGGCGACGGAAAGTGCCGGTAAAAAAAGCATGAAGGCTATGCAAAGGAGTTTCATCAAACATGAAAATATCATAACAACCTGTTTTATGGAGTTTCTGCTTTTGCGCATCTATTTTTTGATTCCACAAAAATATGGTCGATTAAGTCACTGAAGCTTTTGTAATATTCCGCGATATATGTTCCATAGGTATTTATGTTTCTCACTGCCTTGTTTAATGTAAAGAGAATTTACAGTACTAATCAAAACCCAATCGCCTTCACGAAATACGATTATAGCAAGGTAGCCTTCGGATACAGTCATTAGACCTCTATCTCCAAGATCTTTAATTTTCTTCAGTTCAAAATTTGGTGGTATCTCCTTGTGGAAATAATCCCGAAGAATCTTCTGGCTTTCGATAACACCGATTTGGAGATATGGAATGCCGCCTGGCTTATTGCTCCATTGGCAACCACGTTCTTGCCCGGTCGGGAAAAGCTTTTTCGGGTAAATTGCTGCTAACTGTTCGTCGCTAACCTGTTCGCAGACATTGAGATTTATTCCTTCCGCATAGCATTGCGTGAAAACACCTAATAAAAAGAGAACAATAAATATTGCACCACTGCGGTTTACCAACTTCAAGATCTCCTCCATTTTGAATTATAAGGATTTCCACATTTCATAAGCAGGTAGTCATTATTCAGATAATCCTAAATGCGTCGTCACCGTATACGCCATATGTTCGTCCAACTCCGTTCCAGATAGCCACTCAATGTAATCCCTTGACACCTCACTGAATAGCTCGCAGACGACAGGGCCACCTTCGGGTTTGAAGGCGATCTGGCAGAGGCGGTCGTCGGGACCATTGCCGGTGGTTTCTGTGTCGAGGAAGATGAACATGTCTACCCTTTGATCCAGGACAAATAAAGATGGATGCCTTCAATTTTTCCGGCAGAATGGACTTGATCCATGCTTGTATAGATCCCAAACAAATCGGCGAAAGCAGCATAGTCTTCAAACCAATTGTATGTTGGGCTAAATGAATGCACGAGCATGGCGGCCGTTAAAGCCTTGAACCGTTTCGCTTCCATTATTGCAGAAGCGGTTCGATGCAAGAGCTGGTATCGGACATCCTGAACTTGGTCCGGGTCCAGCCCCAGAGTCCTGCACAGAAAACCTAATCTTTTAACCTTCCCCGGTGATGGATCAGCATACCAGTCTCTGACAAGCGGTCCAAAAGGTTCGTTGACTTTACCTTCAATCATGATGCTTACAAGGCCATACCGGTTCCTTGCAAGGCAGAATATGTCATTCTGTGAAGCCGTAACGCCTCCGGGGAGGCTAACCTTGTATTCCGGGATCGCCAAGAGCAACTCAACATCTTCAAGGGCCGGAACCGACTCCAAGGCCTCCTTAATTTCGCTGGGGAAACCCTTTGCTTCCTCCCAACGGTGAGCCAATGCATATGCAGAGTATCCCGCCTCCCAATGCAGATCAGGATCTGCCAGCAGGTGCTTCCAGTCATCCGGGCCTTTGGTTGGAATGAGTATCATGGTTTGCCGTTGACCCTTTCCCTGAGTTTTCCAGAACATTTGAACGTCACCACCCGCCTTGCGGGCAGGATAGCATCCTCCCCAGTAGCTGGATTCCGGCCTTTCCGTTCCCTCTTTTCCTTCACACAGAATTTTCCGAACCCTGACACCAAGACATCATCACCGGATGCCAGGGTGGACTTGATAATCTTAAGCAGGGATTCAGTAATCTCTGAAGATTGAATTTTTGGAAAGCCGAGGCCATTGCAGACCTGTTCTACGATGTCATGCTTCGTCAGGGCCATACATAAACTCCGTAAATGTGTTAGAGGAAATGAAAGGCAGGAACAGAAACACGTTCGCAAAGATTCCTATTCTTGTCAAGGGTTTGGTGTCTCTTGACAATCTGAGTGCTGAGGGATATTGCTCAATTGTACCATCGTTCTGAATAAATCATCCCGCGTTTTTAAAGATACTCCATCAGCGTCGAATTCCAAAAAATTTCGAGGGGAGGTAAAAGTATGCCCAAAGACTCCAATATCAGTTGGGGATGGTTGAAGTTTATGTATTGGTAAACCATCGTTGGGGCAGGTGGTTGCGGATTGGGATAATTACAATCCCGGACACTAGTATGGCCAACGGGGAGAAAGCGAAAGCTGCATGATAAAAACAGGACAAATAATCCACAACCGCAAGATTGATATCACCACATACGAAGGAGCCTCCGATTCTGTGATTGTCGAGGGTATTCTTTATGACGAACGCTTGGTTGAAACATTTCGTCCAACCGGGGATAAGCATCCCCCCGGCACCGTTCACCACATGATCATACGCCTGGAGATCAAGGGGTCGAAACTGATTGTCGAGGACATTGATGTTGAAATGCCGACGATTCCGTATGAAGCGTGCCTTGAAACCCTCGATACACTCAATCAGTTGAAAGGGATGCCTATCGTTGCCGGCTTCACAGCCAAGGTAAAGAGGCTGATAGGCGGCAGGAAGGGATGCTGCCATTTGTTGTCTTTGTTGACTGCAATGGCACCTGCAGCTGTCCAGGGGGCTTGGAGTGCTGTGATACGGGAACCAGTTGCGCAAGAAACATATCTGGCAATGGCCTTCGGGCGGGTGAAAAACACCTGCTGGGTCTGGCGTGAAGATGGGCCATTGATCAAGGAATGGAGGGAAAAAGCAAATAATTGAATGCTATTATCCATAAATAGTGAGGTGACCTATGAATCTCAGAGCAAAAAGAAAGGCCAAGCTATCTGAATTCACAATGAAAGAGTAGGGGATTAACGGTGGTTTCATGGCCATTTCGTCATCCTCGCCGAGTTGATCTTTGATACAGGTATCAAAAGCGTATTGAAGATAGGGAACCTTATCTTCTTCTATGTTGGCGATGATGGCCTTTTCCTTCAGGGGTATGTCAGCCAGGATTTCTTGGACGATCTGGTTTATGTTGGATGGGTTGATCATAATTTTTCCGCCGGCCGAAAAATCTTTCCTTGGCTATGGCTTATCGATATTTGGAACCTGCATCATGAGGTGATCATAGAATTTGTTTCTGACCTTTTCAATGCGGAGTGCCTCCTGAAAATCAACCGTGCACTTGTCCTTTTGTAGGTGTCTTTCTGGCTCAACCTGCAAAACGTATGAATTCGGGTATCTTTCCCAGAACCACTCAGCACAGCCGTATTGAACATAGTGGGGATCGATATCAGAGAACTGTTTAAGCCAGCGTAGGAATTTTCGACCAGAATGGCTATACTCCAAACATATCGTGATGTAGGCGATTCTGTATTCAACGGAGTGGATTTTACCTGGCGACGGCAGTGGTTGAATATTGTTTGGATCTTCCTGACCAGGATAAAGAAAGTGGCCAAAGCAGCATTGGATGGTGAAACAGAAAGGAAATTCGCACAGATCGTCGATTAGGCCGGCTATCGGGGCATCCAGTTCATCGATGTCCAGTTCATATAGGCATTGCCTCCTTCGATCTTGGTAGCTGGGATCGACGACCATAGACCTGAATTCGGTGAATGTTTCCATGCCGTAACCCTCTATTGATCAAGCAGGCATATGGCGGTTGATCACCCTTTCCGCCGGCCAGAAAATTAGGATTCTGATGCCATTACCAATTTATTATGGCATTCCCGCCCAAACTACAAGGCATCCCCAACACGTTAGTAGCTTTCACCTACCACCATTCAGCCAACCGGCTCACATTGCCCAAATCCTTTAATGCTGTAAATTGTTGTCAGGAAACAGATTTTAAACCGACAAACAGTCAATAGCTAAATGAGGTGACAAAATGGCCGATAAAAAAACTCAGGATTACTTCGACGACAATACCGAAGGACACGTTGATACTCGCGAAGCCAATTTCAAATGTAAAAACCCTGACAAGAACCTGGGATGTGATCTCGGCATCGATGTGATGGGATAGTTGAAATGAAACGTCTAAAAAAAGCCATATTGTTGCCGGTAAGGAGTTTTGCTTATCGCTGGAACCGATTGAAACTGTATTATTGGGCTGAGCAAGAGTTGCTCGAAATGCGAAACGTTCATGTTATGCCGACTTTCTACTACCGATGGTTATTTCATTTTTCCATGCGAATTGTTCATGTTGATAGGTTCCGGCGATTTGCAGACAAGGTTATCCATACCATTCCCTATAATATTCGTTTTCATGTGGCTTGATTTAGCAAACCAGTACGGCAGAGTTTCGAAAAAATAGGTATCAAGAACAAAACCCGCTGATATGGCGGTACACGGCAGAGCCTCTAACGGGGCTCTTTCTTTTTAATGACCCGGATTTAAAAGGTACCGGGCCACCAATTAGGCAGTCCGGTAAGGAAGAAAGATCTTTAACGACTGGGCTCCCTGGTCCCATGGCGAGGCCATCAGAGTACCCGTCTTATGGTCGAACAATAACCCCCAAACCTTTTTTAAGGGCGGAGAGAATGGTAGTGAGGATTGAAGTAGGGTAGGGTACTAATTGTGATTTTCGACTGGTACAAAATTGGTACACTCCAATCGTTTTTTATTTCACTCATTTCGTTAATTTCATATCGAGTAATTGGGTTGGAAGCGTTGTGGCTCGGGTAAAGCCTTGACTGTTTTGTGATTACCCCAATGTTGCATAAAAATATCTGAAAAGTTAGCTAAACTATTGGAAACATATTTGATATAGTCAAGTTGCTATCATTTTCTGGATGTCACGAATGGTGAAGTCCAAGAATGTCACAGTTTTTCTCATTTTTTTTACCTTTCAGGAACGCTGGAGGACTTCAGGACCCGTGTTGTCAAGGGATCGCGGTAGCCGATTACAGCTTCACCCTTGACGCCTTGTCTCTGAAGCCCTCCAGCTTTTGCAACGTTGGGGTTAACATTCTTGAAGGTCTCTGATTCTTTGGCGAATCTGCAAAAAATGGTTCAGTAGCAGGAGGCTCCTGGAAATTGTGCTAATGAGCGGGACAGGTCAGAGCTTGAGAAAGCGCATTCGGCCAAATCGAATCGAAAATGTTCCAATGGACAAATTAAGCACGGTATTGCGCAGGATCAAACTCATCCGCGAACGCTTTTGACTTTTTGAAACCGTGGTCAACGACAAGGCTGTATTCCACATGGGACGTTCCATGTGACTCCGAGTGATTTTCATTTGGATGGTACCGAATACGTCGATGTTGCCAAAACCGGCGGCCAGATGGTTTCGAAATTTCCATTCTTAATTTGAAAAACTTGAGTCGCAGAGGCATTCTGACGCTTGAATGGTCCGTAATCTTTAAATTCGACGCTTCCAAATGGCGTTTCTATTTTCGTATCGTTCAATGCGGCGCGGATATCATCGGAGGCCAGGGACCGGGACCGGTTGAGTGCGTCCGCACTAACCAGAAGGGCTGAATATGCCTCTGCGGCGTGATAATCAGGCTGAATCGAATACTGCTTCACATATCTGTCATAGAAATCCTTTGCCATGGCAAATTTGGCCGCTGGAGACCATAGGGTGGCGGTTACCATATTTTCCGACGCGTTGCCGGTCTTCCGGCAAAAACTGGCGTGGGTGAATCCGCCTGCACCGCCGCACAACAGGGATTGGATCTTCATTTCCCTTGCCTTACGGACCAGCATGACCGCATCGTCAAGGTATGACACCATGAAGATGGCATCCGGTTGATCCTCCTGTATGGGGCTTAAGACCTTTTGGAGATATTCCGGCGTCGCGCCTTTTTTGAAATAGGGATGAACACCCTTTATCTCGATTTCATTGGCCCGGCAGAAATCCATCATCTGCCTTGCACCACCGGTACCGTAGGGACTGTTTTCATAAACGATCGACATGGATGTCGGTTTAACCTGGTCAAGCAAAAATTCCTCCAACCCTTTGGTGTATTCGCTGGCAGGCGGATTCAAACGATAGATGTTTTCAAGGTTGTGTCGGGTGATTCGATCATCGGCAGCCGTCGCCACCAAAAAGGGTTTGTCCAACCGGTCTGCCGCATAGGCCATCTGAAGGGTGTTGCTGCTCGAATAGCCGCCGACCATCATGACGACCTTTTTCTCCTCGACCAGCGATTTGACTGCCTGTTCCCCAGTCTTGGGTTCTCCCTGATCGTCGGAAAAGATCAATTGCAACGGTTGCCCCTTTATGCCGCCCGCATTGTTGATCTCCTCCAGAGCCATTTCAAATGCGTTTTTCATCATCTTTGCATAGGCAAAGTCCTCACGGTGAACGATGCCGACAACAACGGGTTCTGCCGCGCCCGCGGCAAAGTCGAACACTAAAACAGAAACGGCGGCAACGCATGCGGCGGTGATCTTTTTAAAAACACTGTTCATGGCTATCCCTCCTTTTTCCAAAAAAGTTAGCTGGGGGAATCGTCGGTTGACCGTTGTGATGTGAGAGAGGTGGCGTCAAACTGGAGGATGAGGTTGAATGCGAGACGGACTCACAATTCTGATGCTATCGATGTGCTGTCGAGCGTCGGCGCGGCGCGCATGCGGCCATTTGACTTCTATCCGATCACCATCATCATATGATATCGGCAGGAAATGTAAACACAAAAAAAACAGGTATGACGCCTGTAGATCGAATCGGGGCCTTATTTTTCAATCACCCCTACTCATCTTTTAGTTTTTCTTCAATTTTTTCGGCAAGATCGCCCCTGCCGCGGGTCCGAAGCGGTTCAATCAGCTCTGTATAGAAGGGCTGGCGTACACGGATGGTGATGCTGAAGGCGTCCAGCCATGCCGGATCGACTGCATTTTCCTCAAATGCCCGGGTCTTGTCCAGAAGGCCCATGGCCTCCAGTTCCAGCATGGTGCGCACGCATTTCTCACAGCGACCGCAGTTGAGCTTTTCCGGCACGTTGGCCAGGCAGACGCGGAAATTCTGGAAGGCCACATCCCATCCGGCCACCATTTTCAGTTTTTCCATACGGGAAAGTCCTACATCGCGGTGGCGGATCTGAAGATCGGCGCTGCCGTACTCCGGGTCCAGCAGGGGGTGGGAGCCGCAGGGGTGCAAGTGGGGGATGTCGTAAGAAGATGCCAGCCAGGCCAGGTTGATGCGCGGGGAAAAAGCGTGCACGGCGGCGGCCAGCACGGCGCCGAAAAACTGGTTGAGCCACAGATCGCGGTTGTCGCACAGGTGGCGGATATTCGTATAGATGGGAATAAGGGCCAGATCGGCGTCGGCGGCCACGGGCGCCATGGCTGCTTTGGCGCGTTCGAACACGTGGTATTTCGCACCCCGCTCGATTACGCCGCCGATGTCGAAACCGTGGACCAGCAGGGCGTCCCTGGGATACCAGGGATGCGTCGGGGCATAGTTGTCCTTGATCCGCTTGAGGGCGGCCAGGGAGTCCATGCCCCCGGACAGGAAGATCCCCGCGTGGCGTTTTTTTTCTTCATGCAGGGCCGTTCGGCCAAGCGGTGCATCGATGGCCAGCGGTTGAAACGTGCCATCGGTCCAGTGATGCATGAGGACCATGACCGTCTCCAGACCCTCTTTGAGCCGGGGACAGATGGCTTCGTCCAGAGCAAGGCGCCGTTCCCCGAAATAAAGGGCCGGGATAATGCAGCCCACGGCAAAGGCGTGGGGGTTGGCAAAGATCGACTCCGCGTATGCCGTTTCGGTTTCGATGAAGATTTCCTGCGCCGGCTGATCGCTGTCCTCGAAGGCCACTGAGGCCACGGCCCGGGTCAGGCCATCGTTTTTTCTCATATGCAGGTTGGAAAGTTTCATTTCAGACGTTCATGCTTTCTCGATTTTGGCGATACCGATCGGCGGCAAACTGGATGATTCGGCCGGCGATGTCAAGGCCGGTGGCCGCCTCCAATCCCTTGAAGCCCGGTGAGTAGTTCACCTCCACGATGAATGGGCGATCATCCTTGTCCACGATCATGTCCACGCCGGCCACATCACACCCGACCACCCTTGCGGCGCCAACGGCGATTGGCCCGAGCTCTTCGCTAAGTGCCGTGGCCTCGATGGTGCTGCCCAGATGGAAATTGGCTCGAAACTCGCCTGTTGACGGGATAAGCGCCGCCGCACAGACCACTTCACCGCCGATAACCAGTGCACGAATATCCCGGCGCTGTTCAGGCGGCAGGTAGCGCTGGACGATCAGCCCCCGGCGGCGATCCAGTGCGGGCAGGGCGCGCTGACGGGCATCGCTTGCGTCCATGATCCGCAATACCCCGTCTCCCTGACGCTCGCTCGTCTGTTTGGCCACCACCGGGTAGCCGCCCAATTGATCGACGGCACGAAAAAAGCCCGCTTCGTCGTTGACGAAAACGGTGTCAGGGCAGGGCAGGCCGGCGGCGGTCAGCACCTGCTGGGTGAGAAATTTGTTGCGGGCGATGGAAACCGCCTGATGATCGTTGACCAGTGGCATGCCCATGAGCTGGAACTGGTGAATCAGGGCCAGGCAGGAATCGCCGATCTGGGCACCCTGCCTTGGCAGCACCACGTGGGGAAGGGGGGCAAAATGGGCGCCGGTTACTTCCAATCGCCCTAAAGCCGTTATCGGCCACAGGTGATAGGGGTGGATGAGCATGCCCTGGTGACCGGCCTTACGGGCCGCTTCCAGCAATCGGCGGTTGGGGTGGTAGTCGCTGTCCTGGACGGTGATGATACCGATATGCATGGTTAACTTGGTCTCTTAAACCTGAAGTGCATGTTTTTTTTGTCTGAAAACGAGAAACAAACAGTAAATCACAATAACCAAAAAACCAAATGACAAATAAATCACAATTCCCAAATTCAAAATTCTAAGCTGATCTTTAATATAGGATATTCCAATCATCAAATTTGGCGGATCCGTAAAAAGTCGAAATTTCGGTTTTATTGTCGTCCCCGTGAAGGCGGGGATCCAGTATTAACAGGTAGTTATAGATAGCGCTGAAAAAGCTTCACGACGTGCCCCGCCTTCGCGGGAATGACATGACAGGTGACTTTTTACGAATCCGTCAAATTTGGAGCAATGGAAAAAACAATCAACTCTTGGATTTTGTCCTTTTTGAGATTTGGATTTAGCTATTTGGTATTTATTTGAGATTTGTCGTTTGTTTTTTTGCGTTTGATGTTTTCAATTGGCTGTTTCTGCTTTGTCCGGGTTAGGCGATTTCATTGGTATCGATCATCCATTCCGGCATCCAGATGCCAAGTGTCTTGCCGGCCTTTTCACTGAAATAGGTGGCCACCTTGCGGGTGCGGTTGCGCAGGGCGATGATCTTGGTGGCTGGGTTGTCTTCGGCGATGACCGAAAAGATCCTGCGGTCGCCGGCCCGCTGGGTCAGTCCTTCCAGGAGCCTGGTCCCGATTCCCAATCCCCGGTATTCGGGACGCACCGAGGTATAGCCCCGCTCGACGAATCCGGTGAGATCCAGCCCTGTCTGGCGTTGGACAGCTTCGATGTATTCGGGCCTGGGGTTCTTGAGACTGGAATTGCCGACGATGACGCCTTTTTCCTGCACATAGCCGATGAGATGCGCCCGCTGCAGATTGAACCGGACATGGGTGGCCGCCACCGTGCCTCCGGCCGCAACCATGGCGCAGATCTCTTCCAGGTATCCGTCTGGCAGCCGGTCCGGCGGAAGAAAGTGGTACTTAAGGGCTGCGCCGATCGTAAAAAGGCGCTCACCGTCATTGTCTACGCGCAGACGCAGCACCTGGTCTTTGGTCAACCGGTCCACCAGTAAAAACCGGTTCACCGGGTCGTTTACGCTATGCCACAGCGGCCGGCCGGGCAACGGGGGCACCTGGCCGTAAGTCTCATTGAGATTGAAACTCCGATCGCCAGCGTGGGTTTTCTCCCAGGAGTGGATGATATTCGGATGGCTGGTGATGGCCCTGCAGGTTTCTGATGAAGCATCCCCACCATTGAGCACCAGGTGGTTCCAGATGCCGGCCCGGGAAAATGCCTTGAAAAATTCAAAATTTGGCAGTGGGCCACTTGCGTGCCATTGGAGTTGAACGATGGCTTTGTCACTACCCATGTCCATGATTTCTGGTTCGATGCAACCATCGATGGTGCTGCAAAGGGACAGACGCAAGCGCGGCCGTCGCTCGTTTATTGCCATCAGCAGGTTTTTTAGCTGGGTCGGATCCATTTCATCCGGACATAAAAAATGGATCGTGTCGTGACTCGCCGACAACCGCTCTAAAAGATTCAGCAACCGCCTGCCGCCATTGGTGAACCCGTCCGGGCGGGCATCCCACTGGTGCGTTTCCATCGACCCCGCGGAAAAAAGCTTCTTGGCCTGGGCCAGGGTCGACGGCGGCATGGCGGGCATCTCAGGGGATGGCTGAATCAGCAGAATCGAAAACGAGGATGCAACGGTCATAGTCTTAAGGGAAGCAATCCTAAGGCGGTTGGAAGAGCGGTGCCGATAGTCGACGATCTTTGCATCGGCCCGGCTGACCATTTCCTCTGGTCTGGTTGGCCAGAACCATAGGGACTTTGCACTTTGGTGTCAATTAGAAAGGGCCTCGGGCACCACCTGCAACGCTTGGAGGGTTCTTCCAGAATTGATGCGCTCAACCGCTGAGGGTTGCTAATTTGGCCAAATTAAAGTAAATGAAAGTATCTTATCGACGATTGTCATAAAGGCTGGGAAAAGGACTGTTTCTGCCATGAAGATTGCCTACCTGATGGATCCGCTGGAAAACATCCAGCCTGAAAACGAGACCACCAGCCACCTGATGTACGCGTGCAACGAGCGGGGGCACGCGGTCTATTTTTTAGAACCCCACGACGTATATATCCGCAACGGCCAGGTCGTGGCCCGCATGCGCAACATAACGGTTAAAACAGGCCTCAGTATGGCCAAATACTGGCAGTCAATTATTCGCTGCACCAAGCAGGACCATCTTGTTTTCGAAGCCATTACCGAACTCGATGCGCTGTTTCTGCGCAGCAATCCGCCGCTCAACTACCAGACCATGGAGTTTTTGCAGACGGCCAACAACCACGTCTTCATCCTCAACAGCACCACCGGCCAGATCCTGGGCAACAGCAAACTCTATATCCTCAATTTTCCGGAGATCATCCCCGAGACGCATGTGTCCAGGGACCCCTCCCGCCTGCGCAAAATCATTGACGATTTCGGAGGGGCCATGGTGGTCAAACCCCTGCAGCGGTTCGGCGGAGAGGGCGTGATCAAGGTGAGCACCCGGGACCGGATGAACCTGAACTCCCTGATTCACTATTACGTGCGGGCCTATGAATCCTATTCGCGGCGGGAACCGATCATGGTGCAGGAATACCTGAAAAGCGTCAAGCAGGAGGGGGATATTCGAATTCTGCTGCTCAACGGCGAAATTATCGGTGCCATGCGCCGGAAGCCCAAAAAAGGGGACTTTCGCACCAATGTCCATGCCGGCGGCGAGGTGTTCGCCCACCGGGTGACGGCCCAGGAAAAGCAGATCTGCCAGGTCATCAAAGAAAAGCTGATCGCCGATGGGCTCTATTTCGTGGGTATCGATATCATTGCCGGCAAACTGGTGGAAGTCAACTGTGTCAGCCCGGGCGGTATACCGCGGATCAACCGGTTGAACAATGACCGTCTCGAGTCAAAAGTAGTCGATTTCATAGAAAAAAAGGTCAGCGCTATCAGCCATGTGCCTCACCGGAAGCGGGTCTGAGCATGGGCGGCGCGAGTCGGTGGTGCAGCCTGATCGTTTTTCTGCTCATAGCGGTCGCGGTATCCGCCTGCCATGAGAACAGTCGCCCCTATGCCCTAAAAATCGGCCTGGCTGAAGAACCCCGCACCCTCAATGTCTGGCTGGCCAGCGACGCCAACTCCCGCAAGGTGCTTTCCCTGATTTATCAGCCCCTTTATGTGTATGACCCGGATACCCTCGATCTGGTGCCCTGGCTGGCTGAATCCATGCCGGTTTACGATGCACAGACCTTGTCTTATACCGTGACTCTCCGGGAAGCCCGATGGTCGGACGATACTCCTTTCACGTCAGGGGATGTGGCCTTTACCGGGAACCTCATTCGATCTTTCAAGGTGCCCCGTTATGCGTCCAACTGGCGATTCATCGACCGTATCGAAACGCCGGATTCGCGTACGGTGACCTTTTATCTCAAAAAACCCATGGCGGCCTTTCTTTCCGGGACCTTGTCGACCCCCATCGTGCAGGAAAAAGAATGGGCAGGTTTTGCCGAAATAGCCAAGACCACCGAAAAGCCGCTGGCGACCCTGGTCAACCACCGGGTGCAGCATCCTGTGGGCACCGGCCCTTTTACTCTGGAGCAGTGGCGGCAGGGTGCATTTTTACACCTGAAGCGAAACCCCCATTTTTTCGGTACCGGCAAAACCATCAATGGCCGCCTCCTGGGGCCGTTTTTCAACGATCTTGTCTATAGCGTGTTTGGCACTTCGGATGTAGCCATACTGGCCCTGAAAAAGGGCGACATCGACATGTTCTGGTGGCCCATTCAGCCTGGCTATCTGTCCGATCTGAGCCAGCAGAAGAAGATCCGTCTGTTCACCAACGAGAAGAGCGCCCTTTACTTCATGGGGTTCAACCTGCGGCGGCCTCCCTTTAACGATGTTGCCCTGCGACGGGCTGTGGCTTATACGGTCGACAAAGACTTCATTGTCGATCGGATCCTCCAGGGCCAGGGCACCAAGATGTATTCGGTGGTGCCGGCTGAAAACCGCTTCTGGTGCTGCACCGATCTGCCGCGCTACGGGGGGGACATGAGCCGGCAAAACCGGCTGAAAACCGCATACCAAGTGCTCGTCGATGCGGGCTACAGCTGGGCGGTGCCGCCGGTGGATGCCGCCGGGAACCTTCAGCCAGCCAGGGAGATCCGGCTACCCGGGGGACAACCCATGGGGCGGTTCACCATCCTGACGCCGCCGGCGGACTACGACCCGCATCGCGCAACCAGCGGGTTGATGATCCAGGAGTGGCTTCGGGAACTGGGCATGCCCGCCTACGCCCGGCCCATGGCCTTCTCCTCCATGCTGCAGCAGGTCAAAGGCAACCACGACTTTGACGCATTCATCCTGGGCTATGGGCGTCTGCGCCTGGATCCGGACTATGTGCGCAACCTGTTTCATTCGGCAAACGACAGGTCCCGGGGCTGGAACATGAGCGGGTACCACGATTCCACCTTCGACCAATTGGCCGACCGGTCCACATCCGAGTTGGACCCCTTAAAACGGCAGGAACTGGTGATGGAGATGCAGAGACTGATCGCCCGTGACCTGCCCTATCTTCCCCTGTACAAGCCCTCCTTGGTGGAGGCGGTGCGAACGGATCGCTTCGAAGGCTGGGTAGAGATGCTGGAAGGGATCGGCAACATCTGGTCCATGTGCCAGGTAAAACCGGTGAACTACGATGGGGCTTAAACGATTCATTTTAAGACGGCTGGTTGAAATTGCCGTGATCTTCTTCGTGATCATGACAGTGCTTTTTATCCTGTTCCGCCTGGCACCGGGGGATCCGGTGTCCCGGATGGTGGATCCCTCCATGACGCCGGAGGACGCCCGTCTGCTCATGGAGAGCATGGGGCTGGATCAGCCCGTTTGGACCCAATACCTCTATTACCTGAAGAACGCGGCCACCGGCAACATGGGGGTGTCTTTCCATTACGGCGAACCGGTGACCCATATCCTGTTGAACCGGCTGCCCAACACCATGCTGCTCTTTACCACCTCCATCATCATTTCGGCCCTGCTGGGCGTGTTTCTGGGAAAAATCGCCGCCTGGAAGCGAGGTGAGCGAACTGATACGCTGATGACGATCGGGGCGCTTTTCTGCCATACCTTGTTCCTACCCTGGCTGGCCCTGATCATGATCTGGTTTTTCGCTTACTGGTTAGGCTGGTTCCCCATCACCGGGATGGTTTCGCCGGACGTGTGGATCGATCCCGATGCCGGTTTCGTGGTCAAGGCCCTGGATGTGCTTCACCACATGGCCCTGCCGCTGATGACACTGGTCCTGATCCATTTCGGCAGCTACCTGCTGGTCATGCGCAGCAGCATGCTCGAAACGCTGAAAGACGACTATATCCTCACCGCCCGGGCCAAAGGCTTGGATGAAAAAACCATCCGGGACCACCACGCGGCCCCTAACGCGGCGTTGCCCGTGGTGACCACCGTGGGGTTGAGCCTGGCCTTTTCCATCAACGGTGGAGCCTTGACCGAGACGGTGTTCACCTGGCCGGGTCTTGGGCGAGAATTGGTCTTCGCCGTCAGCCACGCCGACTACCCCCTGGCCCAGGCGGCCTTTCTGCTCATTGCCATCGTGGTGCTGCTGGCCAACCTGGTGGTGGACGTGCTTTACGCCTACCTGGATCCGAGGATACGGTACTGATATGCCCAACCCATCCACTTTTTCCGGGAATCCGGGTAGCCGACCCCCCACATCAGCCGTCAGGCAACGGTCACGCTGGGTGGAACGTTTTCTGGACGGTTGGTCGGTATACCGGAAGAACACCATCGGACGCATCGGGTTGACCCTGCTTGGGCTCTTCGGCCTCATGGCCGCGGCCAGCTATATCCCGCAATGGGTGAACCCCATCTACCACCCCATGACCGGTGTGGACCCGCTGATTTCCCATAGCACCGGCCCAAGCCTGCAGCACTGGCTGGGTACCGATTACATTGGACGGGATATCTTCAGCCAGCTGTTGGCCGGTGCGCGCGTTGCCTTTATGGTGGGCATTTCGTCGGCGCTGATCAGCATCCTGTTCGGCACCACCATCGGCATGGTGGCCGGCTATGCGGGCCGGCGCACGGACGTGGTACTCATGCGACTGGCGGACATGATCATGGTCATGCCTACCCTGCTGGTCGTGTTGATATTGTCGGCCCTGTTCGGCCAGCTGAACATCTGGGTCATCGTGGTGGTGATCGCCCTGTTCCGTTGGCCCGGCGTCGCACGGGTGATCCGGTCCCAGACCCTGAGTCTGCGGCACCGTCCCTTCATCGAGGCGGCACGGGTGTCCGGTGCGTCGCATCTGCGCATTATCTTTAGACACATCCTGCCCAACGTGATGCCCCTGGCCCTGCTATACATGACGTTCCGGGTCACCTCGGCCATCATCATCGAAGCGGCCCTGGCGTTTCTGGGTTTCGGGGATCCGGGCACGGTAAGCTGGGGGATGATGCTCCAGTGGGTGTGGAAGACGGGCCACATGTTCCAGGCCCCCTATTGGCTGCTGCCGCCGGGCATCTGCATTTCCCTGATCACCATGGCCTTTTACATGACCGGCCGGGCCATGGACGACGTGCTGGATCCGCGCCTGCGCAAAGAGGAGACCCAAGCGTGACCACGGCCTTGCTGGAAGTTGACAACCTGAGTATCGGCTACCGCACCACCACCGGCATCGACCTGGCGGTGGATGGGGTTTCCTTTCGCGTGGATCGGGGCGGATCCTTAGGGCTGGTGGGTGAATCCGGGTGCGGAAAGACTACCATCGGTATGGGCCTGATGAGGCTGCTGGCGTCGAATGCGAGGATTGTATCCGGGCAGGTCCGTTTTGAAGGCGAAGACCTGACCACCGTCAGTGAAGAACGGATGCGTGAGATCCGGTGGCGTCGGATCTCCATGATTTTCCAAGCTGCCATGAATGCTTTGAATCCCGTGCATCGGGTTCAGGACCAGATTGCCGAAGCCATCATTACCCATGAGCCGGGTCTATCCAGCCATGCGGTGGCCCACCGGACCCGATCGCTTTTCGAACTGGTTAAGATTCCCGAGGACCGGCTGCAGGACTACCCCCACCAGTTTTCCGGCGGTATGCGCCAGCGGGTGATCATTGCCATGGCATTGGCCTGCAATCCCTCGCTGATCATTGCCGACGAGCCCACCACCGCTTTAGACGTCATCGTCCAGAATCAGATTCTGCGCGCCATCGGTACGTTTCAAAAAGAGATGAATATCGGCATGATCTTTATCTCCCATGACCTGGCTGTGGTGGCGGATGTGTGTACCCATATCGGCGTCATGCATGCAGGCAGCCTGGTGGAGTACGGCCTTCGGCAGGAAGTGTTGGACTGCCCGGGACACCCCTACACGCAAATGCTGGTGAATTCGCTGCTCACCCTCTCTGATGAGCCGGCAGACCTGTCCAGTCTGGTTGGTCCCACCGGCACCAATGGGCCTGCCATGTCCGGCGGTTGTCCTGTTCACACCATGTGTCAGAATGCCACCGCCGCTTGTCGGCGAGAACAGGCCGATTGGGTGGCGCTATCAACCACCCACCGGGTGCGCTGTCAGCATGCGGGGGAGCAACCCTGATATGAATACTCACGGCAGTTCCCCGATTCTTTCGATGACCGACGTGACCAAAACCTATCGTTCGGGCGATTCCTTGTTGGGCTCGTCCGGAAGTCGTGTCGTTGCCTTAGACCACATCTCCCTGGACATCAATGCCGGTGAAATTTTCGGTCTGGTCGGGGAGAGCGGGAGTGGCAAAACAACGGCCAGCCGGCTGATTGTGGGTCTGGAATCGCCAGATGATGGCCGGATCCAATTCGACGGGAAGGACATTTTGGGCCTCAAAGGGCGCGCGAGGCGGGAATTTACCAAGCAGGTACAGGTGATTTTCCAAGACCCCTACCAGAGCCTCAACGCCCACTTTTCCATTTTTGATACCGTGTGTGAACCGCTGGTCATCCATGGCGTCGGAGACCGGGCGTCGCGCCGGATTCGGGTTTGCGAAGCTCTCGAGACCGCCGAATTGACGCCACCGGAGAGCTATCTGAACCGATACCCCCACCAGCTTTCCGGGGGACAGCGCCAGCGCGTGGCCATTGCCCGGGCCATGATTCTGGAACCCCGGTTCCTGATTGCCGACGAGCCGACCTCCATGCTGGATGCCTCCATCTCCTTTCAGATCTTCCGGCTGCTGCACCGCCTGAGGGAGACCTTCGGCGTCACCATGCTGTTTATCACCCACAGCCTGGCGGCGGCCCGGAACCTGTGCGACCGGGTAGGGGTGATATACCGGGGGCGGCTGGTGGAGCAGGGTACCGCCCGGGAGACCATTATGCATCCGCGGCATCCTTACACCAAAGCGCTGTTGGACGCCCATCCCCGTTTCGGTTGCAGCAACCATCACGGGTACGACACCCTGCTTGACGTCGAACGGCCCAGACCCAAAAACGACCATTGCCTGTTCTACCCCCGCTGCCGTCTGGCCATAAACAATACCTGCAATCTGCAGGCCCCTAAACTGAAAAACCTGGACGCCGCCCACCGAGTCTCCTGTTTCCTGTATTAGTTGCTATCTGGCATTGCTTAAGCTGGTTGGCGGATTTATCTTAGCAGGTGACTATCCATAACAAATCCAAATAATATCTCATGATGTAAGGGTTTTTGGAATTGGCCGACAAATGCAGCAACCGTTGAATGTTAACTGCAGTCGAACGCATTCTATTGCTTTACCTGTGATAATTCGACTGCCCAACCTATTCGCTATGGGTCCCATGAAATCAAACGCGTCGACGCATCAGCATGAAAACCCCGCCCAGGATAAGGGCATCCGTGAGATCCTGCTGGCCGGCGTATTCTGGCGGATTCTCTTCATAGAGATGATTCTGCTGGCGTGGTCCGTTTCATACAAGATGTTCTCCCAGGACACCACGGGATTGGAGTTGCTATGGTACGCGGTTCGCATCATTCTGCTGGTGACTGTCATTCTCATATTCATGATGGTGACCCTGCGGCGCTTTCTTGAAAAGAAAATCATCCGGCCCATGGAGGCTGTATCCGAGGGAAATCGCCGGCTGGATGTGGCCCATCCGGAGGTGGACAATGTGCCGTTGGACGATGATGTGGCCGTGGAAATCCGGGAGATTGTTTCCACCCGGGCCAAAATGCTGGAGGCCATACTCAATGTGTCCAATCAGCGACTTCAGCTGGTCAATTTTATCAAGGACACCTTCGGTCGCTATATGAGCCGCAAGATCGTCGACGAGATATTGGAGTCTCCTGACGGGCGGCGGATCGGCGGTCGTCGGCAGACGGTGACCGTGCTCATGTCCGACCTGCGGGGCTTTTCCGATCTGTCCGATTCCAGGGACCCGGAGGAGATGGTCCGGATACTCAACCGCTACCTGGAGGCCATGACCCAGGTGATTGAGCGTTATGACGGCGTGATCGACGAATTTATCGGCGATGCCATCCTCACCGTGTTCGGGATCCCCGAAGAAAAAGCCGACGACCCGGCTCGCGCCGTTGCCTGTGCGCTTGCCATGCAGCAGGCCCTGGCCGATCTGAACCGGGATTACGTGGCCGATAGCCTGCCTCCCCTGGAGATGGGGATCGGGATCAACACCGGCCCGGTGGTGGTGGGCAACCTGGGCTCCGAAGCCAGGACCAAATACGGCATTGTCGGCGCGGTGGTCAATGTTGCATCGCGTATCGAGTCAAACACCGTCGGGGGGCAGGTGCTGGTCGGCGAGGCCACCTACGCGAAGGTCAATGCGCAGGTGGCGGCAGAGCCGCCCATGACTGTCATGATGAAGGGCTTCAAGCGCCCCCTGGTCTGTTACCCGGTGACGGCCATCGGTCCACCTTACGACATCCGATTCAACCTGAAAACACCCGATCCACTGGTCGAGATCTGCCTGCCATTGCAACTGTGGCGCCTGGACGGCAAAAAAGTGGTTGCCGGCCCCATTGCGGGTGAAACCCGCAAGCTCAATGAAACCACCTTTGTCGTGAATTTCACGGAAGCGCTCTCACCGTTGACAAACGTGAAACTCTTATTTACGTTCTGCCAGGAGGCGCACTGCTTTTCAGACATCTACGCCAAGGTTGTCGATGTGGACAATACCAGCAAGCCGCCCGTCTACCAGTTGCACGTCACCTACATGGACCAGGAGGACAGGGCGGTGCTGAACCGTTGGATCCGGGCTGCATGACGCCACCGAAGGATGGCCCGTTGATGAACCCCTTTCTATAATAAAGGTCTGACCTGATGATGGATGCCCAACGTCATACCCTGAGATTCTCGACCGCCATACGGCGATGGTTGCATGTTAAGGAGCGTATAAAAAAAACCATTTTAAATCGACTCCTGCTGATCCTCGCCTTATCGTTCGTGTATGGCCCGGCAACGGCGGGTTATGCTCAGGAGAAGAAAATGGTCAATTCTTTAGGCATGGAGTTTGTTTTGATCCCTGCCGGCATGTTTATGATGGGTAGCCCCATCGACGAAGTGCATCGGGGGGCTTCCGAGATCCCGCATCCGGTCACCATCACCCGGCCGTTTTACATGCAGACCACCGAAGTGACCGTCGATGAATGGCGAGCCGTCATGGGGCGGCGCTTTTTTGCCAGGAAGAAGGGCTCCGCAGATATGCCGGTGGTCAAGGTGTCGTGGCATGACAGCAAGAAATTTATCCGCAAACTCAATTCGATGACCGGTGATCTTTACGCCTTGCCTACTGAGGCCCAGTGGGAATACGCCGCCCGGGCAGGCAGCACGACGGCCTATTTCTGGGGTGGCCAGATCGATTGCACCCGGGCCATGTTTGCCAACAACTCCATGAAATATAACGCCTGTGTCTCCACCAACCGGCCTTTAAACCTTGACCCCGATGGTCCCGCACCGGTGAAGCGCTATTCCCCGAATGCATGGGGGCTTTATGACATGCACGGCAATGTCTGGGAGTGGTGCGAGGACCTTTATGCGCGCTACAATGTCGTTTCGGTGGTCGATCCCTGCGAAACCGAATCGGGCAAAGACCGGGTCCGTCGCGGAGGCAGCTGGTACGGGCCCGGATATTCATGCCGCAGCGCCAACCGGGCCTATGGCCACCCGATGAGCCGCTTGCAGAACACCGGCTTTCGACTGGTCATGGCATTGCCGGACCGGCCAAAGGACAACGCTCAGCCCCAGTAAAGCGGCCGACGCCTCCATTAACGCAGACAGGACCTGCAGCATCCTCCGTCAGTTTAACGGACCGAAAAAGGCCTTGAACCGCGATAGCGAGCGCATTCCTCGCCGCTTGTCGAAGCGAAGCGGAGATCCCGCCATCGGGGTCGGCGCGAAGCAGAGATACCGAGTATCGGTGCGGCGGGGTTAGCGAGCGAACTGAAAATAGACATTCATCCTTACGGTGCTGCGCAGCACTGCCGTTATAGGCAGAACATTCCCCGCGGCTTGTCGGAGCGAAGCGGAGATCCTGCTCATCGGGGCCGCGGGGAGGGTTCAATCCTGAAAGAGAAAATTCGCCTTGCCAATCCATAAAAGAATAGGCCGCTGGCTCAACATCAATGAAGAAGAACTCGGCCTGTTTTTCTGGACGGTTGCGCTGCTCTTCCTGGTCCGCAGCTCCGGGATTTTTCTGAACAACTATGCTGAAACGGCATTTCTAAAGCGATATGGCGTCGAATACATGCCGATCGTGAACATGCTTAACGCGGTGCTGACCTTCTTCGTCATGGGTGTCATGACCGGATTCATGACCCGTCTGCCCGGGGCCAGGTTGCTGGCGCGGCTATTTGTCTTCTGCGCGCTGTCCATCGCGGGCATCCGGGCCATCATCCCCTTTGGGATCGATCTGATCTACCCCGCCCTGTTTATGCTCAAGTCACAGTACGAGGTCCTACTGGCGCTTTTGTTCTGGAACCTGGCCAACGATCTGTTCAACACCCGACAGTCCAAACGGCTCTTTCCGCTGATCACCGCAGGCGGCGTTATCGGACAGATTCTGGGTAGTTTTGCCACGCCTCTGGTGGCCCGATGGCTGCACTTGGATAACCTGCTGCTGGTATACATGGGCACGGCCCTGGCCGGCGCCTGGGCCGTGCAGGCCATGGGAAAGCGGTATCCCACCTTGCTTTTCCAGCAGAAAAAAGAGGCTGGAAAAAAGAGCCGCACCTCTATGATTGAGGAATTCAAGACGGTGCTGCCCCTGATGAAATCCTCGGTGCTGGTGAAAATCCTGGTGGTGCTCACCTTTATGCCCAATGTGGTGATCCCCATCATGAACTACCAGTTCAATTTTGCCGTCAATGAACAGTTTGCCACCGAATCCGGCCTCATCGAATTTTTCAGCTATTTCAGGGGTGTACTCAACATCATCAGCCTGGTGATCTTGCTCTTCGTGGGCAAGCTCTACGACCGCTTCGGGCTGCCCGTGGCGCTGATGTTCCACCCTTTTAACTACATGCTGGTGTTCCTTGCCTTCCTTTTCCGGTTCGATGCCTTAGCGGCCATGTATGCCCGCATGTCCGCCAACATCATCCGCACCACCATTAACATCCCGGCCATCGCGGTGGTGACCGGCCTGTTCCCGGAATCCTACCGGGCCATGATCCGGCCTTTTCTGCGCGGTACCATTGTTCGCATCGGTCTGTTTTTAGGATCCGGGCTTATTTTGCTCTCCGACACCCTGTTCCATCCGCGCTATCTCTCCCTGGTGGCCTTGCCTTTTGTAATGGCCTGGGTGGTCACTCCCTTTGTGCTCAAGCGTCGGTATGCCGGCATTCTTTTAGATCTGGTTTCAGACAACAGAGTCGATTTTCGATCCCTCAATTCCAGTGAACTGGGCCAGGTGTTTCGGGACAAGAAAATTCAGGAAAACCTCGTCAGGCAATTTCAAGATTCATCAGGAGAAAATCGTCTGTGGTATGCTCAACTGCTCAAGTCCATCTCTTTCAGCGGGCTGGACAGCTATTTATTAACGGCATTGCGGGAAGAGCAGGATACCCGGACCCGTATCGGACTCATCGAACTGCTCTCGGATGAGTCCGGCCCGGCTGCTGTTGAATCCTTCACCGAACTGATCGAGCAAGGGTCTCCTGAACTGGCCGTGGCCCTGATCGATGCCGGCCACCGCATATCACCTGAGATCTTTGCCCCATTTAACCGGCGCATTTACGAATCGCCGCTTCCCCTTGAGGCCAAAGCCCATGCTGTGGGCTCCCTTTATACGGTTGAACCGGCCCGGTATGGCACAGTCATTGAAGAATGGCTGTGGTCTGAAGATGCCGACAGCCTTTGTGCCGGCATTATTGCTACCGGGGTATGCCGGGATATCCGTTTTGCGGAGCGACTGAAGGCGCTTTTGTTGACCTCCGATGATGCCACGTTGCTTTTGGTTCTGGGCAGTCTTCGCACCATCAACCTGGCGGGCCTGAACCCCCTGGTGGTGCTCCGGCTGTGGGATCCGGATCCGCGCATGCGGCGCGCCGTGCTTCAAGTTTACCAGATCGACGATGAAGGCGCTTTGAAGAACGTGATTCCGCTGTTGGGGGATGATTCCGATGCAATTGCCGGACTTGCCCGCGAGAAGATCAAGGCTGCCGACTATCAGAACACCCTGCGGCTGGTAAAATCGCTTTCACTTCCCCAGAAAAAAGTGAGAGAGTCTCTGTTCGGTCTGCTGGCGGACATGGCCATCAAGGATCTGGATGTGTTCCGGTTTGTCCGGTTTCAAGCCCTAACTTGTTATCAGCTGACGGCTGAAGCCCAAGGGGTCAGGCTTATGCCCAGTGGGGCGCTGCAGGAATTGCTGGCCGTCCACTTGGACGAGCGGGTCTGGTTTACCCTGCAGACGACCCTGCGGGTGTTGGCCGCTCAAGATCAATCGGGGCGGATGCAGACGATCGCAAAAAGCATCTTCTCAGCGGATATACGTCAGCGGGCAAATAGTTTGGAAGCGATGGACGACATTCTGGATAAAAGCCTGGTTCGCCTGCTGACACCGCTGCTGGACGACATGGATGTTTCTGCGCGCATCGCCGCGGGACAAAGGCTTTTCCCCAACGAATTGCAGGTGTCGACGGACTGGGCACTCTTTGACGCCTTGCTGAGCAGCCCGAACTGGGTTACGATAGTATTGGCACTTACCCTGATTCGGCAACTATCGGTTTCACCAGAGGTTCCCGCCCGCATCCAGGCACTTGTTCAACACAAGAACGTGCACGTATCCCTTGCGGCCACAGAACTACTTGAAAAAAACGGATTCCCCATCCGGGCAGGAGACAGTAATGGAAATAGCGACAGCGATTCCGTTGACGGATAAAATTTTACACCTAAAAAAAATCGAAATCTTTGCCGACCTGTCCGTCAACGAACTGGCCGCTGTGGCTTCGGTCACCGAGGAGGCGGCTTTTGATGAGATGGAAATGGTCTTTCGTGAAGGAGAGACAGGCGACACGCTTTTTCTGGTGCTGGAAGGCGAAGTGGCGGTGATCAAGGACTGCAATGTGGACCGAGAAATCGAGTTGGACACCATCGGACCCGGTGACTACTTCGGGGATATGGCCCTTTTTGGCGATGATCGCCGCTCGGCTACCATCCGGGTAAAGAAGGACGCCCGGTTTCTGACCCTGAACAAGCAGGAGCTTCAGGAAATCGTGCGCGAGTATCCCCAGATCGCTCTGCATGTCTGCCGGGTTCTCAGTGTGAGAATTCGCCGCCTGCACGGCAAAATTTCAGACCAAAGCTGCTGAAAGTTCCCATGATCGATTCTCTGAGACCACTTCACCGACCGTTTTTCGTCTTGACTCGACCATCTGGCCGATGGATATACTGCAGATTAGACTTCGTCCATGCAGATGGGTCCATCCCTGATCGGATTGACAGGAGCTCGATTGAATGCGACCGATTAAGAAAAAGCGAAAGCCCCTTCTCAGACATCCGAAGATTGTTATTTCTCCATGTGTTTTCGGCCATGGGATTTTCACGACAACGTTAATCCCCGCAGACACGACGCTTGAAGAGTGCCCCTATCTTAGGATTAAAGCCGACGAATGCGCCGCTTCCCTGGATGACTACGTGTTCAATCTGGAATCATCGGAAGACAATGGTGAATCGGATTATTATTCCCTGGTGCTTGGATGGGGAAGCCTGTTCAACCACTCCTACGATCACAATACCGAATACTGGCACGATACCGACCGGGACCTGATTGTGTTTCACACCATCAAAGCGGTAGCTGCCGGCAAACAGCTTTTCGTCAATTACGGAATAGAGTGGTGGGATTCAAGGGAATTGGCTCCCGAATAAAGGGACTTCCAAATGAGTCAAAACAAAGCGATCGAGGTGGAAATCGACGGACATGTTGCCTGGCTGAATCTATGTCGACCAGAACGGCACAATGCCATGGGCATGACCTTTTTTAAAGAAGTGACCGGGCATTTCCGACGCCTTGACGAAGATCCCACCGTGAGGGCCGTCGTCATCCGTGCCGAAGGAAAAAGTTTTACCGCAGGTCTGGACCTCATGGAAGCCGGGGCCATGCTGGGCGGCAAAGGTACCGACGACCGGGAACGCCTGAGGAAAAAAATCGTGGAATTCCAAGAGAGCAACAACGCCATCGAGCGTTGCCGGAAGCCGGTTATCGCCGCGGTTCATGGCCACTGCATCGGCGGCGGTGTGGACCTGCTGTCCGCCTGTGACATCCGGCTGGCTTCAGCCGATGCGCTGTTCAGTATTCGGGAAACGCGGCTCGCCATCATCGCCGATCTGGGGACCTTGCAGCGGTTGCCCCACATCATCGGCCAAGGGTGGTTCAGGGAACTGGCCCTTACAGGCCGGGACTTCACTGCCGATGAGGCCCTTCAGATGGGGTTTGTCACCCGGGTCTGTGAAAACCGGGAGGCGTTGATCCTGGCCGCCGGTGATCTGGCGATAGAGATTGCCGGTATGGCACCGCTCACCGTTCAAGGCGTCAAGGAAGTGATTAACTTCAGCCGGGACAACGGTGTCTATGCCGGGCTGTCCTATGTGGCCCAGAAAAATGCTGCGGCACTGCCTTCCGAGGATTTGATGGAAGCCGTCACCGCATTCATGGAAAAGCGTGAGCCGGTATTCCACGGAAAATGATACGGTCGCTTTTCTCGCCCACTGCGAACCTTGAGATAGTCGTTGGCTGAACGCCTCCCCCCCTGACTGCAGCACCCTTCGTTTGTCCCACGTGAGACACCTTTTAGAATGAGCCGCGGTCTGTTACGCCACATACAGCCTTGCCAGGCGCATTGTGCCCATGTATGAGGCGGAACTGGAGAAAACCTGGCGGTATATTGTCGAGGATGCAGCTGTGCGGGTGCTTCTTGTTTCCAAACCGGAGATCCTTGTCATGGAAAAGCTGGCCGCCTTTTGCAGGTTCCCAGTCATGAATGACTAATCCGGCCTTTAGCTTTTGCATAAAGTGGGTTACAATGAACGATAAAAAAAGCCACCCAGTGATGCTGAGTGGCTTGATTGCTTTGATTCTGGTCGGGGCGAGAGGATTTGAACCTCCGACCCCTTGAACCCCATTCAAGTGCGCTACCAGTCTGCGCTACGCCCCGACGAGAAATCAGACAATTAGCATCATCATTAACCGGTGTCAAGGAGGCAAAAACAAAAAAGTGAACTCCCAGAGCCAATTTAATCCGGTGCTGCCGCGGGCCCTCAAACCCGGCGACACCCTTGGCATTGTTGCGCCGGCCAGCCCATTTGATCGAGATTTATTCGATGCTGGCCTGCGGGTCCTGAAATCCATGAATTTCAACCTTGTCATTCCGGGGGCTATATTCGATCAAAACGGCTACCTGGCCGGCTCGGACCAGCACCGGGCGGACCTGTTGAACGACCTGTTTGCCGATTCCGACATTGACGGCATCATCTGTGCCCGCGGGGGATACGGGGCCACGCGCATCCTGCCGTTGCTGGACGTGGATGCCATCGCCTGCCATCCCAAGGTATTTGTCGGGTTTAGTGACATTACGGTGCTGTTGGATTTTCTGGTTCAGCGTTGCCGTATGGTCGCCTTTCACGGGCCTACGGTCACGACCCTGGGCAAGGCTGACCCGTCGACCCGGGATCGTCTTCTGTTGGCGCTGTCTAAACCGGCGCCGCTGTCGCTTACTTCCGCGTCGAATCAGGTGATTCAATCCGGCATCACTGCAGGACGCTTTTTTTGCGGCAACCTGACCTTGTTTTGCCACCTGACGGGTACCCCGTTTCAGCCGGATTTCAGCGGTGGCATTTTGCTGATCGAAGATCAGGGGGAGGCCCCTTACCGTATCGACCGCATGCTGACCCAGATGATGCAGGCCGGGTGCTTCGACGGCCTGGCCGGGCTGGCACTGGGGGCATTTACCGACTGCGGGTCAGCCGACGAGGTCCACCAAATCGTTGCCGACCGGCTGGGCGGACTGAATTGTCCGATTTTGGCTGGATTCGACGTGGGCCATGAAACGGTCAACATGACGCTGCCTGTGGGCTTGCCCGTCCAGTTGGACACGGACTCCGGAACATTGACGTTTGCGGGACCCGCCGTCCGTTAATGGGGGGTAGCGATGAATAGCCATTCCATTCACCATCTGATGCAGCAGGGCTTGCGGGAGAATGTCTTTCCCGGGGCGGTGCTCTTGGTGGGCAGCGGCGATACCCGGCTTTTTTTCGAGGCCTATGGCAAGGCCAACCTGTTCTCGGGCCAACCCATGATCCGGGAAGCCGTGTTTGACCTGGCATCGCTGACCAAACCCCTGGCCACCACCCTGGCTGTCGCCAAACTGGTTGATCAGGCACGGATCAGTTTGGATCAGCCTGTGGTGAAATGGCTGCCCGCTTTGGCCGGCAGCGACAAGGCGACTATTTCGATCCGCCAATTGCTTTGCCATCAAGGTGGTTTTCCCGCCCACCGTCTTTTCTATATGACGCTAAAATCCCTTTTGCCGTCGAGGCGCAAAGCGGCTGTGCTTGATCTTTTAAAGCATACACCCCTGGCTTACCAACCGGGTGAGACGACCCTCTACAGCGATCTGGGTTTCATGCTGCTTTGCCGCCTGGTTGAAGCGGTGGCCGGTTATCCCATGAATGAATTCCTCAAGACTGAAATTTATGACCCAATGGGATTGACCGATCTTTTTTTCGTGGATCTCACCCGCGACCATCTCACCCGCAAACCGTTTGCCGCCACCGAACTTTGCCCGATGCGAAACCGGCTGCTGGTCGGCGAAGTGCATGATGATAATGCCTGGTTTGCTGGAGGCGTTGACGGACACGCCGGCCTGTTCGGCACGGCCGATGCGGTCTTTCGGCTGCTTCGATTCCTGGTTGCCGATTTTCGGGGCCGTTCGTCAGGATCAGTTTTCTCAACGCAAATCCTTTCCGATGTTTTCAACGGGGAGGGTAAACATCCATTGCCGCTGGGTTTTGACCGCCCTTCGGTGCAACATTCCAGCGCGGGCCGCTATTTTTCAGCCAATACCGTGGGGCATCTGGGTTTTACCGGGGTTTCCGTCTGGATGGATCTGGAAAAAGAGTGCTGCATTATCTTACTCACCAACCGGGTGCATCCCTTTCGCTGGAATACCCGGCTGGGTCAGTTCCGCCCCTTTATCCATGACCGGATCATGGAACATTTTGAAATCTAATTGGATTAAAGCCGAATTGAACAAATCAAGTCTTGAAATCACTGGCTATTTCTGGTAGCGGTGCCTTGAGCTCGTTAACTGCGCAGAAAGGCCGGCCCCATTGCCGTTGCCCCTCGTGCAAGACTAAGTTGGCGCTGTTGAGATTCAAAACGAAAAAGAGGCGGCATGAACTTCATCGATTCCATTCTGGGTGTCTTTTCCAGCGACCTTGCTATCGACCTGGGTACGGCCAATACGCTGGTATACGTTAAAGGCAAGGGCATTGTTCTCAGCGAGCCCTCCGTGGTGGCCGTTCGAACGGACAACCGCACCAAAAACCGCGTGCTGGCCGTGGGCATGGAAGCCAAGAACATGCTCGGCCGAACCCCGGGGAATATCGTGGCCATCCGGCCGATGCGTGACGGCGTGATCGCCGATTTCGAAGTGACCGAAGCCATGCTGCGCCACTTCATCCACAAGGTTCACAACCGACGGACCTTCGTCCGGCCACGCATCATCATCGCCGTACCCTCGGGTATTACCCAGGTGGAAAAGCGAGCTGTTCGCGAGTCGGCGGAATCTGCCGGCGCCCGCGAGGTGTTTCTGATCGAAGAGCCCATGGCGGCAGCCATCGGCGCCGGCCTGCCCATCACCGAGCCCACCTGCAACATGGTGGTGGACATCGGCGGCGGTACCACAGAAGTGGCGGTCATCTCCCTGGCCGGGATCGTCTACAGTCGCTCCCTGCGGGTGGCCGGCGACAAGATGGACGAAGCGATCATCCAGTATGTCAAACGCAAATACAACCTGCTCATCGGCGAGCGTACCTCCGAGATCATCAAGACCACCATCGGCAACGCCTACCCGGACCCCAACAAGCTAGAGACCATCGAGGTCAAAGGACGAGACCTGGTTACCGGTATCCCCAAGATTCTGGCCATTGATTCCGAAGAGATCCGGGAAGCCATTTCCGAACAGATTGAAGCCATCGTGGAAACGGTGAAGATTGCTCTCGAACAGACCCCCCCGGAGCTGGCCGCCGATATCGTGGATCGGGGTATCGTGCTCACCGGCGGTGGTGCCTTGCTCAAGAACCTGGATAAGCTGCTCAGAGAGGAGAGTGGGCTCCCCATCACGGTTACCGAAGATCCGCTGTCCACTGTGGCTTTAGGGTCCGGCAAAATGCTGGACAGCCTGGAAATCCTCAAACAGATCGTCATCGTTTAACGGAACCCATGTTTTCCAAAAGGATGATTCTGGTTGCCTTGGTGATCGTTCTGGTTGCGGTGAATATCGTCCTTCTGACGATAACCGGAAAACACACTCAGGCGCCTTCCGGTCTCGGCCGGGGCGCCCTTGTCATTGTTTCTCCCTTCCAGAAACAGTTCACTGCTTTTTTTGATTCCGTAAAAGACACATGGAATCAATACTTCTTTCTGGTCTCCAAGGCCAAAGAGAACCAGCGACTGAAAAAGGCGCTGGGGCAGAGCCTGGAGCAACTCAACCGCTATAGCGAAACCGAAATAGCCAACGACCGGCTCCGCCATCTGATAGGCTTTGAAAAAGAGATTCCACGGCCAATGATCGCTGCCCAGGTGGTGGGCAAGGACCCGTCTGCCTGGTCAAAGACCATCATTGTGGACAAGGGCACCCGGGACAGCGTTCGACAGGGCGCTCCCGTGGTGATCCCCGAGGGGATTGTCGGTGTGGTTGTCGAGGCGTCGGCCCGGTATGCCAAGGTGCTCCTGCTGACTGATCCCAACAGTGCCGTGGATGCCCTGGTGCAGCAAACCCGGGCGCGGGGCATTGTCAAAGGGGGAGGGGCCGATTACTGCGTATTCGACTATGTCCTGCGAAAGCATGAAATCAGTGTGGGGGACATGGTGGTTTCTTCGGGGCTGGACGGCGTGTTTCCCAAAGGGTTTCGAGTGGGGCGCATTTCCGAAATCGTTCGCCAGAACGCCGGTATCTTTCAGAAGGTGTCGGTTACCCCATACGTAGATTTCGAGATCCTCGAAGAAGTGTTTATCATTTCCGAACCGGCATACGAAGACAATCCCAGGGAACGATGACTTACGGCTACCATCTGATCATTTGCCTGTTTCTGATCATTTTTCAGACGACACTGTTGACTGGCGGCGGTACGGCGCACCTTTACGACCTGCTGGCTCCGTTCGTGGTTTATTTGGGGGCTTACCACCTGCCGCGGGCGGCTATCCCTGTCCTCGTGCTCGGCGGGCTGGCCATGGACGGCATCTCCGGCGGTGTGTTCGGCGTTCACCTTACCGTCTATCTGTGGATGTACGTGGGCGTTCGCTGGGCCATCCAGTTCCTGCAGGTGGGCAATGTGATTTTGCTGCCGCTCCTGGTCACCGCCGGTGTTGTTTTCGAAAGCCTGGTGGTGGCTTTTTCCGCGGTGGTGTTGGCGTCGGCGCCCTGGCCGGTGGATTCGATCTTTCCCGTAGTTTCCGGGCAGGTCATGTGGGGGGCGGTCACCGGTCCCTTTCTGATGCTATTTTTCATTCGTGGACAGAAAGTCGTCGATCGGGCAAAAAAATCCTACTATGCAGAAAAAAGCCCCTTGAGGATACCTTGACCGACTACCTGGACAATGTGGACAGCGACTGGTTCAGCAAGCGGCTGAGCGCTGCCCTGACTGTAGTCATTGCCGCCTTTGTGGTGCTGATCGCCCGTCTGCTGTTCCTTCAGGTGATCGATGGTGCAGAGCTTCGCCGGTTGTCGGAGATCAACAGCATTCGGTTAAGAAGCGTGGATGCACCCCGTGGGTTGATTTATGATATCCATAACCGGCTGATGGCGGACAACCGGCCGTCCTATGACCTGAGCATCACCGTCAAAGACGCCAATCCGCTTGAGCGGACCATTGAAAAGCTATCCCGATATACGGGTATTGACGAAGCGCAGTTGTGGGAGCGCCTGGAGAAAGCCAGGGGGACCCGTGCCTACAAACCCGTTCTGCTCAAACCCGATATCGGTCGGGAGGCATTGGCAGCCATCGAGGTGAACCGATGGGACCTGCCGGGTATCCTGGTCAACGTCTCTCCCCGAAGGGATTATATTTTCAGTCCCAGTTTGGCTCATCTCTTGGGCTATATGGGAGAAATTAGCGTCGAGGAACTGAAAAACAAGATTTACAGCGACTGTAAAAGCGGTGATTTCATCGGGAAATTCGGTATCGAGCGGGTCAGGGAAGATTGGCTTCGCGGCGAGCGTGGGGGCCAACAGGTGGAGGTCAACGCCACCGGTCAGGTGGTTCGGGTGATCAATACAGTGGGTGCAACCCCCGGCCACAATATCGTGTTATCCATCGACCAGTCCCTCCAACTGACGGCGGAGCAGTTGCTGGCGGACCAGGCGGGAGCGGCCGTGGCGGTGGATCCGTCCAGCGGTCAAATCCTGGCCATGGTATCCAGCCCCTCATTCGACCAGAATGCCTTCATTTCCGGCATGTCTCATGACACGTGGAACGCCTTGATATCGGATCCATTGCACCCCCTTGAAAACAAGGCCATCCAGGGTGAATATCCACCGGCGTCTACATACAAGATCATCGTCGCCGCCGCCGCGCTCGAAGAGGGCGTCATCGATGAGAGCACCTCCTTTTTCTGCCCCGGTTTTCTCAAGCTCGGCAACCGGACCTATCGGTGCTGGAAAAAGTGGGGGCATGGTGAGGTAAGCATCTTAAGAGCCTTGAGCGAATCCTGCGACGTCTATTTTTATAAAGTGGGGCTCGAGCTTGGCGTAGACCGCCTGGCGTGGTACGCCAATGCCTTTGGCCTGGGGGAACCCACCGGCGTAGATCTGGGTCACGAAGAGGGCGGCTTGATTCCAACCGCCCAGTGGAAGAAAAAACGGACAGGCGTTTCCTGGCAAAAGGGCGAAACCCTGTCTATCGCAATCGGTCAGGGGTTCAATCTGACCACCCCTCTGCAGATGGCAATGGTGGCTTCTGCAGTTGGCAACGGGGGCGTACGTTATCGACCCATGATCGTAAAAACCATCCGGACCGCGGACGGGCAGACCATGTATGAGAGTGTCCCCGAGGTCGTGGGACGGCTGCCAATCAGCGAAAAAAACTTGTGGCTGGTCAAAGAGGGGCTGTTCAAAGCCGTCAATGAGCGGCACGGGACGGCGTGGCGCAGTCGCCTGGAAGGAATGGCCATGAGCGGCAAGACAGGGACCGCCCAGGTTGCGGGACGGCGGGACGATGCTGCCGATGGTGAAAATGATTGGGGGTCGATCAAGGACCATGCCTGGTTTGTGGCCTATGCACCCCGGGAGAATCCCAGGATTGCCGTGGCCGTGATTGTCGAGCACGGAGAGCATGGATCCAGTGCCGCCGCTCCGGTGGCGGCCGAAATGATCCGGTTTTATCTCTCCGGGGGCCAACCGAATCCCGATGCGCCAATGGCGGTCGCAACGGCATCATCCGCCGAAGGAGATTAAACTGCTGATACACAAAGGCCCGTCTGCGTAATAGCAAACAAATTTCAATGACCAAAAAACAAATGACAAATAAATCACAAGGGCCAAATTCAAAATTCCAAACTCTAGGATCTTGAAGAAAGGGCATTACAGTCATCAATAGTGGAGCGATCAAAAGGATCATCAAGCCTGGGTCTTTGTTCTTTATTGAGATTTGGGATTTGGAGTTTATTTGAGATTTGGTGCTTGCGATTTGTTGTTTTCAGTTTATCCAGGTTATGGAATGGAACGATAAGTCATGTTCGATAGACGATTGCTGCAATGCTTTGACTGGGGGCTCCTGGCGCTCACCCTTTCCATCGCCACCGCTGGGCTGGTGGCGCTATACAGTGCCGTATCCGCCGGTGCAGTCGAGCCGGACCTCGTGCTGTTCAGAAAACAGCTGATTTGGTATGGTGTCGGCTTCGGGGTCATGATTTTCTGTTTTTTATTTGACTACAAGCAGTTCGAACGGTTGGCCAATTTCATTTACCTGGCATCCGTTGGCTTCTTGACGGCAGTGCTTTTTTTCGGCAAGTACGTAAGCGGGTCCCGGCGCTGGCTGTCCATGGGCCCTTTTTCCCTCCAACCTTCCGAAATGGCCAAGGTCGCCGTTATTATCGTCCTGGCCCGCTATTTTGCAAAGCTGATCAATACCGACGGGCTCACCCTCCGGGACCTGATAGTCCCGGCGTTTCTTACCGCACTGCCCTTTGCCCTGATTGTCCGCCAACCGGACTTGGGCACGGCTATGGTGATTGCGCTCATTGCCGGGGTCATGACCCTTTTTGCCAAGATCGAGCGCAGGGCGCTGAGTTGGCTGATAGCCACATTTACCATGCTCGTCCCGCTGGTCTGGTTTTTTTTACGTGGATACCAGAAGCAGCGCATCCTGACATTCTTGAACCCGGATCGGGATCCACTGGGCGCCGGTTATCACATCATTCAATCAAAAATTGCCATCGGATCGGGGATGCTTACCGGCAAAGGGTTTTTAAAGGGGACCCAAAACGCGCTTTCTTTCCTGCCGGAACAGCATACTGACTTCATTTTTTCGGTGCTGGCCGAAGAGTGGGGGCTGATGGGATCGTTGTCGGTAGTCATTCTGTTTTTGATGATTATTGCCTGGGGGTTGAGTATTGCCGGCCGTTGCCGGGATCCCTTCGGCACCATGCTGTCCGTGGGGGTAACCGCCATGATCGCCTGGCAGGTGCTTATCAACATCGGGATGGTCATGGGACTCATGCCGGTGGTGGGGGTGACCCTGCCTTTTGTGAGTTATGGCGGTTCGTCGATCATCACCATGATGATCGGCATTGGTTTGCTCATGAATGTGAGCATGCGCCGATTCAAATTTGAATAACCCCAACAGGCGGTCATCGTGGTCGGGGTGTGAAATCAGTGTCATTCAAGCGTAAACAGGGGGATGCGATGAAAAAAAAAGAGAGTGCAGACCATATTTCCACACTGCTGGGCGTCGGGACCACCATCGAAGGGACCCTGGCTTTTAAAGACACCATCCGACTGGATGGTGCGGTCAATGGAAAAATCGTTTCGGACAAGGGCACCGTGATCATTGGTGAACGAGCGGTGGTGGAGGCACAGATCCGCGTTGGAACAGCCATTGTCAAAGGAACCGTCAATGGCCATATCCACGCCGCCGAGCGAATAGACGTCTATCCGCCGGCCAAAATAACAGGTGATCTCCAGGCGCCGGTGATTTCCATTGAAACGGGAGTTTTTTTTAACGGAAACTGTAGCATGGTCAAACCAGAATCGCTGCCGGTTGAAAAAAAATCGGTGGAAACAACGCGGGATGAAAAGAAATCCGGATGACGGATTAATTTTTAAAAAACCTTTGACATTTCGGCGATGCGGATGGTATAGACCGCCGGAGTTCGCACCTTTCGTAAGTCACATCATTTATAGACAATATGCTGTTTTTTGGGAATATTTAATCCTACTTCAACGGAGGCTCTTAGATGGTAAGCGTCGATGGATCTATAGTCTTACAAATCGCTAATTTTTTGCTGCTGATTTGGATTTTGAACATGGTGCTTTATAAGCCCATTCGAAAAATCCTGCTGGAGCGAAAGGAAAAAATGGTCGGAATGCAGTCCGATATTGACGGGTCCGCCCAGCAGGTCCAATCAAAAGAAGACGCGTATCTCGAAGGGGTCCGTCAGGCCCGCGCCGCCGGCCAGAAGGAGAAGGAAGCGCTGATGCAGGCCGCTGCGGATGAAGAAAAGGCGATCATCGGCAAGATCAATGAAGCCGCTCAGTCCGAACTCAAGGACGTCAGGGAAAAAATCACTCAGGAGATGGGCACCGTCAAGGCCGCGCTTGAAGATGAAATTGACGCATTTTCGGATGCGATAGGACAAAAAATATTGGGGAGGGTCGCTTAATGAACGTTCCAATTTTCAGCGGGAAGCGCAGCCTTCGCGCTGGGTGGATGTTACCACTAGTGTTGGTTGCGCTTCTTCTGTGTGGGAGCGCCGCTGTTTTTGCGTCAACTAACGCTGGGCATAGCGACGCAGCCACCACCGGCGAGCACGGCGATGCGGCTGCCACGGATGGGTATGGTGATGGAGGCGGACACGGTGAAGCAGGCGCCAAAGGGTGGGTGGCAACAGACACCTATCGGGTGATGAATTTCGCAGTGCTGGCCATCGGACTCTTTCTGGTTCTCAAAAAGCCGGTCTCCCAGGCGCTGGGCGGGCGCATTCAGGGAATCAAAGAGCAGCTGGCGGACCTGGAAGAAAAAAAGAATGAGGCGGAAGCCAAACTGGCCGAGTACGATGCCAAAATGGCTGAACTGGATAAAGGATCCGAAGCCTTGCTGGCTGAGTACGTGAAGCAGGGTGAAGACGCCAAGGCCAGAATTCTGAAGGAAGCCGAGGCCGCTGCAGAGAGGCTCAAAGAACAGGCCAGCAAGAATATCGAACACGAATTTTTACAGGCCAAAACTGAGCTCAAGGCGATGATCGTGGAAAAGGCCCTGGCAAAGGCCGAGGCGATCATCAAGGAAAAAATCAATTCGGACGACCAGGAAAAACTGGTGGATGAATACTTAGAGAAGGTGGTGGCATAGTGAAGAATCTGGCGATTGCAAGGCGGTATGCCAAAGCACTCCTGCTGATCGGTAAAGAGGACGGGAAAACCGACACGTACCGGGAAGAATTGGGTGCTTTTGCTAATCTGATCGAGCAGGAAGAGAACCTTCAACAGGTGCTGGTCAATCCGCTTTACGACGCGGATGGTCGCAAAAAAGTCCTGACGACAGTGATGGATAATCTTAAATTGTCACAGGCCATGGCCACATTTCTTCTTTTTCTATTCGATAAGGGGCGGATCGGATTTTTGAGCAATATCAATGACTTTTTTCAAAAATTTGCCGATGAACTCAAAGGCGTCGCCCGGGCTAGTTTGGTTTCGGCCACGGAACTTTCATCCGAAACCGTTGATAAAATTCGGTCAGCCCTGTCCAAGCGGATAGGTAAGGATATCATTCTGGAGGTTGAGCAGGATCCGGAACTGATCGGCGGCATTGTGACCCGCATCGGTGATCTGGTTCTGGACGGCAGTGTTCGGACGCAGTTGCTCAATATGAGAGAATCTTTAAAAAGGGGTGAGAGTGTCTAATGGAACTAAGAGCTGAAGAAATAAGTCAGATCATCAAAGAGCAGATCACGGATTATGACAAGAAGATCGAACTGAGCGAAACCGGTGTCGTTCTTTCAGTGGGCGACGGCATTTCCCGCGTCTACGGCCTGGAAAAAGTCATGGCACTTGAACTGGTGGAGTTTCCCGGCGGCATCCTCGGTCTGGTGCTCAACCTGGAAGAGGATAACGTGGGTATCGCCATCATGGGTGATGACTCCGGCATCAAAGAGGGCGACATGGTAAAACGGACCGGCAAAATCGCCCAGGTGCCCGTGGGTGAAGCGGTGCTCGGCCGCGTGGTTTCCGGCGTGGGTGAACCCATCGACGGCAAGGGTGCCATCGACTCCTCGGAGACCCGCCGCGTTGAAATGGTGGCCCCGGGTGTTATCGCCAGAAAATCGGTGCACCAACCCTGCTACACCGGCCTCAAGGCCGTTGACGCCATGACCCCCGTGGGCAAGGGCCAGCGTGAGCTGATCATCGGCGACCGCCAGATCGGAAAAACCGCGGTGGCCGTGGATGCCATCCTGGCCCAGAAAAATACCGACGTTTTCTGTATCTATGTGGCCTGCGGCCAGAAAAAATCCACCGTTGCCCAGGTGGCCGCCATTCTCGAAAGGGAAGGGGCCATGGAATACACCACCATCGTGGCCGCCTGTGCCTCCGACCCGGCGACCCTGCAGTACCTGGCGCCTTACGCCGGCTGCGCCATGGGAGAATACTTCCGGGATAAAGGCCAGCACGCCCTGATCATTTACGACGATCTTTCCAAGCAGGCCGTCGCTTATCGCCAGATCTCCCTGCTGCTCAGACGGCCGCCGGGACGTGAAGCCTACCCCGGCGACATTTTCTACAACCACTCCAGACTGCTGGAGCGTTCGGCCAAGCTCAGCGACGAACTCGGTGGCGGTTCCCTGACGGCCCTGCCGATCATCGAAACCCAGGCCGGCGACGTCTCCGCCTACATTCCGACCAACGTGATTTCCATTACCGATGGTCAGATCTACCTGGAACCGGCCCTGTTTTTCGCCGGCGTCCGTCCGGCCATCAATGTCGGTTTGTCGGTTTCCCGCGTTGGCGGTGCCGCCCAGACCAAGGCCATGAAGAAAGTGGCCGGTACCCTGCGCCTGGACATGGCCCAGTTCCGTGAACTGGAGGCATTTGCCGCCTTCGGCAGCGACCTGGATGCCGCCACGCAGCGGCAGCTTACCCGTGGGGCGCGTCTGATACAGGTGCTTAAACAGCCGCAATACAAGCCCCTTTCACATGAAAAGCAGGTAACCATCCTTTACGCAGCGACACGCGGGTACCTGGACAAGTTTCCAACCGACGTCGTTGCCAAGTACGAAGCCGGTCTCTATCCCTTCATCGACGAGCGCTACCCGCAGATTTATTCCAAGCTGGAAGAGGCTCAGGATATCACTGATGAGATCGAAGGCCTGCTCAAGGCCGCCCTCGAGGCCTATAATGAAGAATTCAAAGACACCATCAAATAAGGCTTTTGGGAACGATCTTGGTAACACCGCAGAACTCAGACCACATGCGACAAGGACGACAACTTTATGCCAACGTTAAAGGATGTCCAGTTAAAAATCCAGGGTGTCAAGAAGACCAAGCAGATCACCAAAGCCATGAACATGGTGGCAACCTCGCGGTTGCGCGGTGCGCAGGGGGCGATGGACGGCTTTCGCCCCTATGCCGAAAAGTTTTCTGAAGTCCTTGGCAGCCTGGCGGATAAGGCCGGTGATGAAGCCAGCCCATTGCTGATTCCCAAAGAAGAGGTGAAAAAGATCCATGTGGTCTTGTGCACGTCCGACCGGGGACTGTGCGGCGGCTTTAACATCAACCTCACCGATGCAGCTAAAAATCACATCAAAAACAACCCGATCGAAGGCGCTGAATACGCCTTCACCTGCTTCGGCAAGAAAGGGCGGGATTGGAGCCGGAAGGCAGGCCATGCGATAGCCGAAGAACATCTCGGGGTCGTGGGCAGCAAATTCGGCTTCAGCGTTGCTTCGACTGCCGGTAAAAAACTGGTGGACGGGTTTTTGGACGGAAGTTACGACGAAGTCTACATCATCTATTCTGAATTTGTGAGTATGGCCAAGCATCTGCCGGTGGTACAAAAGCTGCTGCCCATTCCGCCCATCGAGAAAGATGAAACGGAGGAGAGCGGTTCTGGGGAATACCAGGCCGAACACATCTGTGAACCATCGCCGGAAGAGCTTCTCGGCGATTTGCTGCCACGCAACGTATATGTCCAGATTTTTCGGGCATTGCTGGAAACATCTACCAGCGAGCACGCCGCCCGGATGACCGCCATGGACAACGCCACCAAGGCGTGCAGCGATATGATCGACAATTTGACCCTCGCTTACAACAGAGCGCGGCAGGCAGCCATTACTGCGGATCTGATGGATATTGTCGGCGGCGCCGAGGCCCTCAAAGGGTAAAACACATTTTAGGAGGCTGTAAATGTCAGAGAATATAGGTAAAGTCACTCAGGTTATGGGGCCTGTCGTAGACGTTGAATTTGAACAGGGGCAGTTGCCGAAGATCCTCACTGCACTGTCGATCACCAACCCGACCATCAATGACGACGAAGACAACCTGGTGATTGAGGTGGCCCAGCATCTCGGCGACAACGTGGTGCGAACCATCGCCATGGACGTTACCGATGGTCTGGTCCGTGGTATGGCGGTGAAAGATACCGGTTCCCCTATTATGATGCCCGTGGGTGAAGCCAGTCTGGGCCGTGTGCTCAACGTCGTTGGACGCCCGGTGGATGGCCTTGGGCCGGTCAGCCAGGAAAAGATGATGCCCATCCACCGTCCGGCACCGCTTTTCACCGAGCAGGATACGGAAGTGCGCGTGCTTGAAACCGGCGTCAAGGTGATCGACCTGCTGGTGCCCTTTCCCCGTGGTGGAAAAATGGGGATGTTCGGCGGCGCCGGTGTGGGCAAGACAGTTATCATGATGGAGATGGTCAACAACATCGCCATGCAGCATGGTGGTATTTCCGTTTTTGCCGGTGTGGGCGAGCGCACCCGTGAGGGCAACGACCTTTACCACGAAATGAAGGACTCCGGTGTGCTTCCCAAAGCGGCGCTGGTTTACGGCCAGATGACCGAACCGCCGGGGGCACGTGCCCGCGTGGCTCTTTCCGCCCTGACCTGCGCGGAATACTTTCGCGACAAGGAAGGCCAGGACGTGTTGATCTTCATCGACAACATCTACCGCTTCACCCAGGCGGGTTCCGAAGTGTCGGCGCTTCTCGGCCGCATGCCATCCGCGGTGGGTTACCAACCCACGCTGGCCGTCGACCTTGGTGGCCTGCAGGAACGCATCACATCAACGGACAAAGGCTCCATTACCGCCGTGCAGTGCGTTTACGTACCTGCCGACGACTTGACCGACCCGGCGCCGGCCACCACCTTTGCCCACCTCGACGGCACCGTGGTGCTGTCACGTCAGATCGCCGAGCTTGGTATTTATCCCGCGGTGGATCCCCTGGACTCAACGTCGCGGATTCTTGACCCCATGGTCATCGGTGAAGAGCATTACCTGGTGTCCCGTCAAGTGCAGAACATGTTGCAGAAATACAAGGAGCTGCAGGACATTATTGCTATCCTTGGCATGGAAGAACTTTCCGACGAAGACAAACTTACCGTCCAGCGTGCCCGTAAGATCCAGCGCTTCCTCTCCCAACCGTTCCATGTGGCTGAAACATTTACCGGCAAAGCCGGCAAATACGTTAAGGTCGAAGACACGGTTCGTGCGTTTAAAGAGATCTGTGAAGGTGTGCACGACAGCATTCCCGAGCAGGCCTTTTACATGAGGGGCGGAATCGAAGAGGTATTAGAAGCGGCCAAGGAAATGGCCGAGGCTTAATGGATAGAAAGAGGTAATAAATGGCTGAAAGCATTAGACTCGAAGTGGTTACCCCCGAAAAGTCTGTTGTCAGTGAAAGTGCCCAGATTGTCGTGGCCCCCGGTTCAATGGGTGAGTTCGGTGTGCTTACGGGTCATACCCCCTTTCTGACCACACTGAAGACCGGTGCCCTGAAATTCAAGGACGAAAGTGGCCGCGAGCGGTTTGTATTTGTCAGCAGCGGTTTCGCCGAAGCCCTTCCTGACCGTGTGACAGTTCTGGCCGAATCAGCTGAGCGACGCAAGGACATCGATGTTCAGCGGGCCAAGTCTGCCGTGGAGCGTTCCGAAAAGCATCTACAATCGGCCGGTAAGGATGTCGATTACCTTCGTGCCAAAGCAGCGCTGCTTCGCGCCATCAGCCGGATACAACTCGCCGAAACACGCTGATGCATAGATAGCGATTCGGTTCCATTGCGCAGGCGGGTACGCGATTAAATGGGTAGAAGGCATAGAATAACAAAGGGGTAAACCGGATTCGGTTTGCCCCTTTTCCGTCGGATCGAAAAATCGGATTTCAAATCATTAAATTTTCGCCTGAACCGCGACAGCGAGCGAACTGGAAATCGATTTACCTCCTTACTGTGCTGCGCAGCACTGCCGTTACAGGCAGAACCCTCACTGCGGCTTGCCGCGGGGAGGGTTCAATTAACGATATCGTCCAATTCAATCGCCGTTTGCCGGATTGGACCGTGATGAAAATCACTTGACTTAAAAACCGTTGGCTGGTTATATTGGAAAAGCGAAGGAATAAACTAATATGCTGGATATAGAAGCAATACTTCAACAATTTGAACTCATTGAACAAAAAGTAGAGCATGTTGTTCAGGCCCGCAAGCAGCTTCAAAAAGAAAACGAAGACCTGAACAACCGAATTGGACAACTTGAAAACTCGATACAGGAAAAAGCCGAGGCCGAAAAGAAACATGAGGAATTGACGGCGCTCGTCAGAGCAAAAATTGACAGCCTGATTGGAAGACTAGAAGGGATTACAGAAGAATAGAAAGCCGAGCTGCGGAATTTTTAGGAGCGGACGCTAATTGGAACAAACGGTTACCCTGCAAATATTTGGTCGCAAATTTACTTTTCAGACAGAATCCGGTGTGCCCGATGCAGAAAAGGTGGCAGCACTATTCGAGGATGCCGTCCAGAAGGTTCAATCTCAGTTTGACGGTAAACCGGTTAATGTCGACAGAGAAACGATTTTGGTCCTAACGGGGCTGAATATTGCCAGCGAACAGTTTAAACGCGAAGAACGTTACCACCAATTTTTGACCCGTATGACCGAAAAATCTGCAGTGGTTCTCAGTGAACTGGAAAAAGCGATTTCTTAACGTCCTGAAACAGGAATGATAATAAAAGTTGCCTTGTAATGCTGCCAAAGCGATGATCGACGTTAAGCACTGTTTCTGGAATCGTAATCGACAAGCGGCTTATCGAATCAACCCCTGCCGTGTTCGTGATTGGATAGTGAACTTTGACCCAACACTTACTTATCGGGAACCTTCACTAGTTTTGGTGAGCAAGTTCTGCATGTACAGAAAAGCCTAAAGAAACTACAAGGTGCCCACCTGATCCAATGGATCAAAGACCGGCCAACACGGCACAATGGTGGGGGTTCCACTCCCGCCCTTTTCTGCTTTCCCTCACTTCCGCATGGGCTTAGCTCGCCTGCCTGTTTCCTTTATTTATTCCTTGTGGGTAACATGGGCATCATCTGGTTGTCAGATGATAAACCTTTGCATATATATAATGTTTAGCTCTCGGAGATTCACATGGACATATATACCATCATTATCGCTGCGGGATCGGCTGCTGTCGGGTGTGTTGTGGCACTCTTGCTCAAAGGCGTGCTGGGGTCAAAAAAACTGAAGAATGCTGAAAACGAAGCAGGCCAAATCGTTAAAGGGGCAAAAGCCAAAGCGGATAGTTTGATCAAGGAGGCAGGCATTGAAGCCAAAGATCTCCTGTTTAAAATGAAAAGTGATTTCGAATCTGAAGCCAAGGAAACCCGTTCGGAAATCAAAAAGGCAGAGCATCGCTTGATTCAAAAAGAGGAAAATATTGACCGCAAGACCGATATGGTTGATCAGCGTGAAAAAGAAATCGCCGGCAAAGAACAGTCACTTTCTGATCGCGATAAGACCCTTGCCCAAAAAGAAGAAAAATACAATACACTGCTATCGGAACAAAAAGCGCAGTTGGAAAGGATCTCTACTTTGACTGCGGATCAGGCCAAAGAATTGCTGATCCGTGCCATGGAAAATGAGGCCCGCTACGAAGGCGCCAAGCTGATCAAGCGTATCGAAAACGAGGCCAACGAGGAGGCGGATAAAAAGGCCAAAAAAATTATTGCAACCGCTATCCAGCGCTATGCCGGTGATTTTGTTGCCGAACGGACCGTGTCGGTGGTTCAGTTGCCCGGTGATGAAATGAAAGGGCGGATCATCGGCCGTGAGGGCAGGAACATACGCGCTATCGAAGCTGCCACGGGCATTGATCTGATCATTGACGATACCCCAGAGGCGGTTATCCTTTCCGGCTTCAATCCGGTCCGTCGTGAAGTCGCCCGGCTGGCTTTGATCAAGCTGATTTCAGACGGTCGAATCCATCCAGCCCGCATAGAGGATGTCGTCAAAAAGGCGGGTCAAGAGGTGGATACGGCCATTAAGGAAGCCGGCGAACAGGCCGCTTTTGATTTGGGTGTTCACGGCATCCACCCTGAATTGATTAAATACCTGGGGCGGTTGAAATACCGTACCAGCTATGCCCAGAATGTGCTTCAGCATTCGGTGGAGGTGGGGGTGATGTGCGGCATCATGGCCGCTGAACTGGGTCTGAAGGAGAAGCTCGCCCGGCGCATGGGACTGCTTCACGATATCGGCAAGGGGATTGATCATGAAGTCGAAGGCCCCCATGCGGTGATCGGATCGAATCTGGCCAAGAAGTTTGGTGAAACGCCCGGTGTCGTGCATGCCATCGGCGCCCACCACGAAGATATCCCCCCATCATCTGTTTACGCCTTGTTGGTGCAGGCGGCAGACGGGCTTTCCGGTGCGCGGCCCGGGGCCAGAAAGGAGCTGCTTGAAAATTATATCAGACGTATTGAGGACCTTGAGGGCATTGCCAATGGGTTCCAGGGGGTGGCAAACACCTATGCGATCCAAGCGGGTCGAGAAATCCGTGTGATCGTGAAAAGTGAAAAGGTATCGGATGAAGAATCGGTGTTGTTGAGTCGTGATATTGCCAAAAAAATCGAAGAATCACTTACCTTTCCCGGACAAATCAAGGTGACGGTCATCCGGGAGACGCGCTCGGTTGAATATGCCAACAAATAAAACGGGGTTGGTCCCTGTATGCGCTAATTTCAAAAGGCTGATGTGAAATGGAAAACGTTCTGGACGTACTAAAGGCGCGCGGTTTTATAGAACAGACGACTCACGATGATGCGTTGCGCGACTATCTGGATTCTAAACAGGTGACCTGCTACATCGGTTTTGACCCGACGGCCTCCAGCCTTCATGTGGGCAGTCTGGTCCCCATCATGTCTTTGGCCCATATGCAGCGAAACGGACATCGGCCCATCGCCTTGGTCGGCGGTGGAACCGGCCTCGTCGGGGACCCCAGCGGAAAGACCGAGATGCGGAAGATTATCACGGTGGAAGATGTGGCGGCCAATGTTGTCGGCCTCAAAAACCAACTGTCCCGTTTCATCGATTTTTCAGACAATAATGCCATTATGGTCAACAATGCAGACTGGCTGACCAAATTGGAATACATCCCTTTCTTGAGAGACATTGGCCGGCATTTTTCCGTCAATCGAATGGTCAAGGCGGAAAGCTACAAAATGCGTCTGGATTCCGAGGAGGGGCTGAGTTTTATCGAGTTTAACTACATGGTTCTTCAGGCTTACGATTTCCTCGAACTGCGCAAGGGCTATGACTGCCGCCTTCAGATGGGGGGGAGCGATCAGTGGGGAAACATTGTGGCCGGGATTGATCTGATTCGACGCGTTGAGGGCCAAAGCGCCTTTGGCATCACCTTTCCCCTGATTACCACCGCCAGTGGCGCCAAGATGGGCAAAACCGCAGTTGGAGCTGTCTGGCTCGACCCCGATCGTACCTCTCCTTACGATTATTTTCAGTTCTGGGTGAATACGGACGATCGGGATGTGATGCGTTTCTTGGCCCTGTTCACCTTTCTTCCCCTGGATGAAATTCGATCTCTTGCCACCCTCGAGGGGTCGGATCTGAATGCGGCTAAGTCAATCCTCGCCTTTGAGGCGACCCGGTTGGCACATGGCGATGAAGAAGCCCTGAAAGCCTATCAATCCGCCTCTTCGATGTTTGGTTCAAGGCGGTTACCCGATGCCCTGCTGCCGTCCAGTCAGATCCCGCGGGCACAAGACACGTCCGATGACGAAACGGTGCCCCAACTCGAGATGCGGGTGGAGGAATTTAAGGATGGCATTCCCTGTTTCAAGTTGTTCCACGCTGTCGGCTTAGCCGACTCTTCCGGAGCGGCCAGGAGGTTGATTCAACAGGGCGGCGGGTATGTGAATGGCCGTCGGCTTGAGCGTTTTGATGAAATGGTAACTGTCAAGGATATCGATGACAGGCAAATATTGCTGCGGGCGGGGAAAAAGCATTTCTTCAAGATCCGAATTATAAGTTGAAATAAGCGTTGACAACGGCATCAGGGCCGTGTAGAAAGCGCTTCGTTTTTCAAGAATATAGTGGCAAACCATCCATCGTGATCTTTAAAAATATGCCGTTTGAACAGGCTCCTGTATCGCCCCTGACGGACCTCTTGGGAGCCTTTTTCAGACGGCTTCAAAAATGTGACCCGTCAACCCGGATTTAATTTTTTTGTTGTTGACAGTCAGCGTTTGGATGGTATATTTAAGCTTTTCGTCAGTCGACGAATGGTGACATTTTTGATCTTTGAAAACTAAATAGTGACAGGTTTTAAGAGTTGGGTCTCTTTAAGTCAATTTGTTACGTAAGTAAC